>NZ_CP021431.1:3240000-3540000 GCF_002158905.1 Yoonia vestfoldensis | reverse complement strand
TGCGGCGCTGGTTCTGAAATGGACGCCCAAGATCAACCTGATCAGCGCCAGTTCCGAGGCTTTGATCTGGGACCGTCATATCGTTGATTCCGTCCAGATCTATCGTTATGCGCCCGATGATTTTCGCCTCTGGCTGGATATTGGCAGCGGTGGCGGCTTTCCGGGTATCGTTGCCGCGATCCTGGGCAAGGCGCAGCATCCGGATGCGCAATTCACCCTGATTGAAAGCGACCAGCGCAAAGTTGCCTTTCTGCGCACCGCCATACGGCAGCTGGGGCTGGCTGCGCGCGTCTTTGCTGACCGGATCGAGGATGTCCCGCCAAGTAACGCCGATGTCGTTTCAGCCCGTGCTTTGGGCAGTATGTCGGTTCTCTTACCGCTTGTTTCCTACCATATGCAGCCCGCCGGGGTCGCGATTTTGCACAAAGGCCGGCAGGTGCGCGCAGAAATTGACGAAGCGCAACAGAACTGGCGCTTTGCGCTTGAAGAACAGCCCAGTTTGACTGATCCTGATGCACGCATTCTCCTGATTCAAAGGATATCCCGTGCCGCTTGATACCGCGAAAGTTGGTCCCAAAATCATTGCGATCGCCAATCAGAAGGGCGGGGTTGGCAAGACAACGACGACCATCAACCTCGGCGCCGCCCTTGCAGAACTGAAAAAGCGGGTCCTGTTGATTGATCTTGATCCGCAGGGCAATGCCTCTACCGGGCTTGGCGTCGCTGCGGATCAGCGTGATATCACGACCTATGACCTTTTGTCCGGCGATTCGACCGTGTCAGAGGCGGCACAGCCCACCAATGTGTCCGGCTTGATGATTATCCCGGCGACAACCGACCTCAGCTCGGCTGATATGGAGCTTCTCGATAACAAGAAACGCAGTTTCCTGCTGCGCGATGTTCTGGAACATGTTGCCGGATACGACTATATCTTGATCGACTGCCCACCCTCTCTCAATATATTGACGGTCAATGCGATGGTGGCGGCGCAATCCATTCTTGTCCCACTGCAAAGCGAATTTTTCGCGCTCGAAGGGCTGTCGCAACTGATCCTGACGGTGCGTGACGTCCGGCAATCCGCCAATCCCGATCTGCGGATCGAAGGCATCGTGCTGACGATGTATGACAGCCGCAACAACCTGTCGCTGCAGGTCGAACAGGATGCGCGCGAAAACATGGGTGACATGGTGTTCAAGACCGTCATTCCCCGCAATGTCCGCCTCAGCGAGGCGCCCTCTTTCGCCATGCCGGTGCTGACCTATGACCCGGCCTCCAAGGGCAGTATCGCCTATCGCGCATTGGCCCGCGAAATCATAAAGAAATCAAAAAAGCAAAAGGCTTAGCATCATGGCACGCAGCACGAAAAACCCGCGTGGTCTGGGCAGGGGCCTGTCGGCGTTGATGTCCGATGTCGGCCAGCCCGAAACGTCGCAGACCGGCACGCCGCGCCCCGATTTGATTGTCCCGGTGGAACGTATCCGCCCCAATCCCGACCAGCCCCGCCGTACATTTGCCGAGGATGCCTTGCGCGAATTGGCGGCCTCTATCGCTGAAAAGGGGATCATCCAGCCGCTGATCGTGCGCCGGTCCCCGCAGGACCCCGACAGCTATGAAATTGTCGCGGGCGAACGGCGCTGGCGCGCCGCACAGATCGCCAAATTGCACGAGATTCCGGTGCTGGTGCGCGATTATTCCGATACCGAAGTCCTCGAAGTCGCGATTATCGAAAACATCCAGCGCGCCGATCTTAACGCTGTGGACGAGGCGGCCAGCTATCGCCAATTGATGGATAAATTCGGCCATACCCAGGACCAGATGGCCACGGCCCTGGGCAAAAGCCGTAGCCATATCGCCAATCTTCTCAGGCTGTTGTCACTGCCAGAAGAGGTGCAGGGCTATCTTGTCTCTGGCGCGCTGACCGCTGGCCATGCCCGCACGCTTGTCGGCCATCCTCAGGCCGTGACGCTCGCGCGCGAATATATTCAGCGCAAACTCTCTGTCCGAGAGGCTGAAAACCTCGCCAAAAAAGGCCCCGCGCTTAAACGCCGTTCCGTTCCCGGCGCGCCGGTCCCCAAGGATCCCGATACGATCCAGATCGAAAATGAGCTTTCTGCGACCCTGCGCATGAAGGTCACGATCGATCACAAGGCGGGCGATGAAGGCGGCAAGATCTCGATCAGCTATAAATCCTTGGATCAGCTTGATGATCTGCTGCGCGCGCTGGCGGGGAATTAATCCGCCAGCAAGGTCCGCAGGACAGCATTCAGAACAGGCCGGCCGGCGGCCGTCGCGCGCAGCCGATCCTCGGCTATCTCGACCATGCCCATATCAGCTAAATCTTTGATCTTGCTTGATAAAGCCGCCATATCCAGCCGTTCCAGCAACACGCCTTCGGTCAACCGCATCCCCATCAACAGCCGTTCTGTCGCCTGCGCTGCCTCGTCCAGCAGGCTGCGCGACAGATCGCCATTGCCGGTCTTGCGGACCTGCGCCAGCCAGCCCAGCGGCGCCAGCCCGGCCTCGGTCGCATAGCGGCGGCGGTCCAGCGTCAGCCGCCCATGCGCCCCCGGCCCGATCCCGGCATAATCGCCATAGCGCCAATAGATCTGGTTATGGATGCTCTCGCAGCCCGGTCGCGCATGGTTTGACACCTCATAGCCTGCAAAACCATGTGCCGCGCAAATCTCTTGCGTCAGCGCATACATATCTGCTGCCGCATCGTCATCGGGCAGTCCCCGCAGCTTGCCCGCTGCATAGCGGTCACCAAAGGCGGTCCCGTCCTCGATTGCCAGCTGGTAAAGCGACAGGTGATCCACGGCGAGGCTTAGCGCCTCGCGCAATTCCGCCTCCCAGGCGGCCAGGGTCTGGCCTTGTCGCGCATAGATCAGATCAAAACTCACCCGCTCAAAAACCCCCCGTGCGATCTCGAAGGCGCGCAGCGCCTCGTCGCGCCCATGCAGCCGCCCCAGCGCCTTGAGGTCGGGATCATTCAGCGCCTGAATCCCCATAGAAACGCGATTCACACCCGCCGCACGATAGCCCGCGAACCTGTCCGCCTCGACCGATGTCGGGTTCGCTTCCAGCGTGATTTCAATATCATTGGCCATCGGCCATGTCGCGCGCACCCGCGTCAGCACCGCATCGACAAGGGCGGGGTCCATCATGCTGGGCGTGCCGCCGCCAAAGAACACCGACCGCAGCACACGGCCTTCGGTCTCAGCACCTAACCGGCTGATTTCGCTAAGATAAGCAGCCTCCCATGCCCTGTGGTCGATCTGTGCCACGACATGTGAATTGAAATCGCAATAGGGGCATTTGGCCTGGCAGAAGGGCCAATGGATATAAAGGCCAAAGCCGCCGCATTCCCAATCCTCAGCCAAAACAGCCCGCGATCAGCTTGCGGAAAGCATCAGCCCGGTGGCTGATCTTGTTCTTTTCCCAGCGGTCCATTTCCCCAAAAGTCTGGTCATAGCCATCTGGTTGAAAGATCGGGTCATAGCCATGTCCCTGATCGCCGCGCATCGGCCAGACGATCTGGCCCGGCATCACGCCTTCGAACACTTCATCATGCCCGTCGGGCCAGGCCAGCACCAATGTGCAGCGAAACTGCGCCAGGCGCGGATAGGGGGCGTTTGCGGCCTCCAGTTCCGCCCAGGACCGTTCCATCGCCATGATAAAATCGCGCCCCTGCGGTGTTTCGGCCCAATCTGCCGTATAGACCCCCGGCGCGCCGCCCAACCCGTCAATCGTGATCCCGCTGTCATCGGACAGGGCGGGCAGGCCGGTTGCCTGTGCTGCGGCATGCGCCTTGATCCGCGCATTGCCGACGAATGTCGTCTCGGTTTCTTCTGGTTCGGGCAGGCCATGATCCGCGTTGGCACTGATCTTGACGCCGTAAGGTGCCAGAAGATCGGCAATCTCTTCCAGCTTGCCCCTGTTATGGGTCGCCACCAGCAGATGATCGCCCGTGAACCTGCGCATCAGCGCACCGCGGCCAATTGCAAGGCGGTCAGCTCTGCCACGCCTTTTTCGGCAAGGCCCAGCAATCCGTCCATCTGCGCGCGGCTGAAGGTCGCGCCTTCGGCTGACATCTGCACCTCGACCAGCCGGCCACCTGTCATGACGAAATTGCCATCGACGCCGGCTTCGCTGTCTTCGGGATAATCCAGATCCAGCACTTCCTGCCCAGCATAGATGCCACAAGAGATCGCGGCGACAGGGTCCACCAGCGGGTCACTGCTGATCTGGCCTGTCTTCATCAGCTTCAGCACCGCCAGTTTCAGCGCCACCCAACCCCCGGTAATCGAGGCGCAACGCGTCCCGCCATCCGCCTGGATCACATCGCAATCCACGATGATCTGCCGCTCACCCAGCGCGACACGGTCCACACCGGCACGCAGCGACCGGCCAATCAGGCGCTGAATCTCTTGCGTGCGGCCGGATTGGCCTTCTTTGGCCTCGCGCCGCATCCGCGTGTTTGTCGCGCGGGGCAGCATGCCATATTCCGCAGTCACCCAGCCAAGGCCCGAGTTCTTCAGAAACGGCGGCACCCGTTCGTCGATCGTGGCGGTGCATAGCACATGGGTATTGCCGCATTTGATCAGGCAGGACCCTTCCGCATGCATCGTGACATTGGTCTCGATCGTGACCTTGCGCATTTCGTTGATCTGACGGCCAGATGGACGCATGGGAATACTCCTGTTGCTTGCCTTGCGGGCATAGTATGCCCACATCTGAAATCCAACCCCGATTGACGCGCGGTGCAACTTGGCCTTAACTGCCATCGCCCTGAAAGAGGTCAAATTGCCGGATCAGACCCCGAATATCGCCCAGATGAACGACCGCTCGCGCGAAGTGTTTCGCCGCGTCGTCGAAGGCTATCTTGAAAGCGGCGCGCCTGTCGGTTCGCGCAGCCTGACCCGCACCCTGTCGGAAAAGGTCAGCGCCGCGACCGTGCGCAATGTGATGCAAGACCTTGAATATCTTGGGCTTCTGGGCAGTCCTCATATCAGCGCGGGGCGCGTGCCGACGCAGCTGGGCCTGCGGATGTTCGTCGATGGGTTGTTGGAAATTGGTGATCTGGATGGCAAGGACCGGCAGGCCATCGACCAGACCATGCAATCCGCCGATAGCGATGTCGCCACCATGCTGGATCAGGTCGGGCAGGCCTTGTCCGGTGTGACACATGGTGCCAGCCTTGTGCTGACCCCGAAACACGAAGCCCCGATCAAGCACATCGAATTCGTGTCCTTGAACAAGGATCGCGCGCTGGTGGTGCTGGTCTTTGCCGATGGCCATGTTGAAAACCGCATTTTCACGCCACCCCCCGGCCAGACCCCGTCATCCATGCGCGAGGCTGCGAATTTCCTCAACGCCATCGCCGAAGGGCATACATTGTCCGAACTGGGGCAGGTGATCGCGCGTGAAATCAAGACGCGCCGCCGTGAAATCGACAGCCTGGCCGCCGAATTGGTCCAAAGCGGCCTGGCCCTATGGGAAAACGAGGGCGAGGCGACCGAACGCCTGATCGTGCGCGGCCGTGGTAATCTGTTGACTGACAAGGAAAACGAAGGCGATCTCGACCGCATTCGCAGCCTGTTTGATGATCTGGAACGCAAGCGTGACATCGCCCAGTTTCTGGATCTGGCGCAGGATGGTGACGGCGTGCGCATTTTTATCGGCTCGGAAAACAAATTGTTCTCTTTGACGGGTTCATCTCTGGTCGTTTCCCCTTATATGAACGCCGACCGCAAGATCATTGGCGCCGTGGGTGTCATTGGTCCGACCCGGCTCAACTATGGCCGGATCGTGCCGATCGTGAATTACACTGCACAGCTGGTGGGCAAGATGATTGCCGACCGCTCCTGAAGGAAGATAAATATGGCCGATAAAGACGCCGCATTCCAAAGCCTTGATGAAATGGCCGCCGAAGGCGATGCAATGGATCAAGCCGTCGAGGCTGGGATCGAAGAGCTAGAGATGCTGCGCGCAGAGCGGGACGATTTCCGCGATAAATTCATGCGCGCCTTGGCCGATGCCGAAAACACCCGTAAACGCGCCGACCGCGACCGCCGCGAGGCTGAAAACTACGGCAGCGCCCGTTTCGCCCGCGATATGCTGCCGATCTACGACAACCTGCGCCGCGCCCTGCAATCGGCCGATGAGGCAGAGCAGGACGTGAACAAGGCTCTGCTGGAAGGTGTTGAACTGACCATGCGCGAGCTGATTTCCGTGTTCAAGAAACATGGGATCGACCCGATTGTGCCGCAGGTCGGTGACCGCTTTGATCCGCAGCTGCATCAGGCCATGTTCGAGGCCCCGCTGCCCGGCACCAAGGCGGGCGATATCATCCAGGTCGCTGCCGAAGGTTTCATGCTGCACGACCGCCTGCTGCGCCCCGCGCAGGTTGGCGTGTCATCGACACCGGCATCGTAGGCCGGGGTTTTACCCCGGCGCCACCATCCCCCGCAGCTCATAAATCAACGCCAACGCCTCTTTCGGCGTCAGCTCGTCGGGCAGGACCTCTTTCAACCGCGCCTCGACCTCTGATCCGGGCTGTTTCACGGCTGCCGGGGCGGGGATGGCCGCGAATAGCGGCAGATCATCGACGATTGCTTTGCGCCCGCCCTCGCGTTCGCCTTTTTCCAGCGCTTCCAGTACCACCTTGGCGCGGTCCACCACGACCTGCGGCAGCCCTGCCAGCCGTGCCACCTGCACGCCATAGCTGCGGTCGGCGGTGCCGCGTTTGACCTCATGCAGGAAGATCACGTCGCCGTCCCATTCCTTGACCGTGACGGTCGCGTTTTCGACCCCGTCCAGTTTCGCCGACAGTGCCGACATCTCGTGGTAATGGGTGGCGAACAGCGCGCGGCAGCGGTTCACATCATGCAGATGTTCCAGCGTTGCCCAAGCAATGGACAAGCCATCATAAGTCGCCGTGCCGCGCCCGATTTCGTCCAAAATCACCAGCGCGCGGTCATCCGCCTGGTTCAGGATCGCCGCCGTTTCGACCATTTCCACCATGAAGGTTGACCGCCCGCGCGCCAGATCATCCGATGCGCCCACACGGCTGAAAATCTGGCTGACAATGCCGATATGCGCCGCTGTCGCAGGGACAAACCCGCCCATCTGCGCGAGTATCGCCAATAGCGCATTCTGCCGCAGAAAGGTCGATTTACCCGCCATATTCGGCCCCGTCAGCAACCAGACCCGCGCATCGCTGAGCGCGCAATCATTGGCGACAAAGGGCGCGCCTTGCTTTTGCAGCGCCATTTCCACGACCGGATGCCGCCCGCCGGTAATCGCAAAGGCGCGGCTGTCGTCCAGTTTCGGGCGCACCCAGTTTTCGCTGCGCGCCAGATGCGCCAGCGCGGTGGCCAGATCAACCTCGGCCAGCGCGCGGGCCAGCGCACCCAGCGGCCCGGCCTGCGCCAGAATAGCCTCTTTCAGGCTGGAATAGAGCCGCTTTTCAATCTCCAGCGCATGGCCGCCTGCATTCAGGATGCGGGTTTCGATCTCGGACAGGTCCAATGTCGTGAAACGCACTTGGTTCGCAGTGGTTTGCCGGTGGATGAAGGTATCGTTCAGCGGCGGGGCGAACATCTTTTCGGCATGGGTCGCCGTGGTCTCGATGAAATAGCCCAGCACATTGTTATGCTTGATCTTGAGCGAGGTAATCCCCGTCTGCGCGATGAAATCGGCCTGCATCCCCGCGATCACGGACCGGCCTTCGTCGCGCAGCTTGCGCGCATCGTCCAGTTCCGCGTCATAGCCTGCCGCGATGAACCCGCCATCGCGCGCCAGCAGCGGCGGTTCGGCGACCAAGGCGGCATCGAGCAAGGCCAGCAGATCATCATGCCCCGTCAGATCGCGTGCGACATCGGCCAGCAGCGGCGGCAAATCGGGCTGCATCGGCAATCGTGCGGCCTGCGCAATCGTATTGCGGATCGCGGCCATATCGCGCGGCCCGCCACGGTCCAGCGCCAAACGCGACAAAGCGCGGTCCAGATCATGCGTGCCGCGCAAAGCGTCGCGGATATCATCGCAAAGCCGTGTTTGATCCAGCATGAAAGCCACCGCATCCTGCCGCGCGGTGATGATCCCCAGATCGCAGCTGGGCGAGGCCAGCCGCCGTTCCAACAGCCGCGCGCCGCCCGCCGTCACCGTCCGGTCGATACAGGCCAGCAATGATCCCTGCCGTCCACCCGCCAGCGCATGGGTCAATTCCAGCGACCGCCGTGTCGCGGCGTCGATCTGCATCGCGGATTTCTGGGTTTCGCGCATCGGCGGGCGCAGCAGGGGCAGATTGCCGCGCTGGGTGATATCCAGATATTCGGCGACAGCGGACATGGCGGCAATCTCGGCCCGTTCGAATGCGCCAAAAGCATCCAGCGACCCCACCTTGAACAGCGCGCAGAGCCGCTTTTCCCCTGCCGTGCTGTCAAAGGCGGCCGCGCCCAAAGTTGTCAGCACAGCGCTTGATTCAGACACTAATCCGGTCCAATCGGCTTGTGCGCTGTCCACGACGATGACTTCGCGTGGGGTCAGGCGGGCCAGTTCCGGCCCCAGTTTCGCCCCCGCGCAGGGCATCACATGAAACGCCCCTGTCGAGATATCGACCCAAGCCAGCGCGCCTTGGTCGCGCACGATATGAAATGCCGCCAGATAATTATGCCGCCGCGCATCCAGCAGCGAATCCTCGGTCAGGGTGCCGGGGGTGACCAAGCGGACAACCTCGCGCCGGACCACGGATTTGGACCCGCGTTTCTTGGCCTCGGCCGGGCTTTCCATCTGTTCGCAGACCGCGACGCGAAACCCTTTGCGGATCAGCGTCAGAAAATAGCTTTCGGCGGCATGATGCGGCACACCGCACATCGGGATATCGGCGTCATCATGTTTGCCGCGTTTGGTCAGCGCGATATCCAGCGCCTCGGCGGCGGCGATGGCATCGTCAAAGAACATCTCGTAGAAATCGCCCATGCGATAGAACAGCAGGGCGTCGGGATGCTGCGCCTTGATTTCCAGATATTGGGCCATCATGGGTGTGGCTGTCGTGTTCATCTTGCCCCCGCGAACCTTCGCCATACCCTATCCAGCGGGCCAAGGCGGCGAAACCCCGAAATGTATCCGTTGCGGCTGTCGGGCGGAACCCGCTATGAATGGCGGGCAGAGGGGGAACCACATGGCCAAGAACAAACTGACCCGCGAAGATGCGCTGCAATTCCACATGCAGCCAAGCCCGGGTAAATGGGAAATACAGGCCACCGTGCCGATGACCACGCAGCGCGACCTGTCGTTGGCCTATTCCCCCGGCGTCGCGATCCCTTGCGAGGAAATCCACGCCGATCCGGCCACTGCCTATGATTACACCAACAAGGGCAATCTGGTCGCTGTAATCTCGAACGGGACCGCGGTGCTGGGCCTTGGCAATCTGGGCGCGCTGGCGTCCAAGCCGGTGATGGAAGGCAAATCCGTGCTGTTCAAGCGCTTTGCCGATGTCAATTCCATCGATATCGAACTGGATACCGAAGACCCCGATGCTTTTTGCAATGCTGTCCGCCTGATGGGCCCGACCTTTGGCGGCATCAATCTGGAAGATATCAAAGCGCCCGAATGTTTCATCATCGAACAGCGGCTGAAGGAAGAAATGGACATTCCGGTGTTCCATGACGACCAGCACGGCACGGCCGTGATCTGTGCGGCCGGTCTGCTGAATGCGCTGCATCTGTCGGGCAAAAAGATCGAAGATGTCAAAATCGTGCTGAACGGCGCGGGGGCGGCGGGGATCGCTTGCCTTGAATTGCTGAAATCCATGGGCGCGCGCCATGGCAATTGCATCATGGCCGATACCAAGGGGGTGATCTATCAAGGCCGCACCGAAGGCATGAACCAATGGAAATCGGCCCATGCTGTGGCGACCGATGCCCGCAGCCTTGCGGATGCGATGAAAGATGCCGATGTTTTCCTTGGTGTCAGCGCCAAAGGTGCCGTCACGCAGGATATGGTCGCCAGCATGGCCCCGAACCCCGTGATTTTCGCCATGGCCAACCCCGACCCCGAGATCACCCCCGAAGAGGCGCACGCCGTCCGCCCCGATGCGATCGTCGCCACGGGCCGTAGCGATTACCCCAATCAGGTCAACAATGTCCTGGGCTTTCCCTATCTGTTCCGTGGCGCGCTGGATATCCACGCCCGCGCCATCAATGACGAGATGAAGATCGCCTGCGCCGAAGCCCTTGCCGCTTTGGCGCGCGAGGATGTGCCCGACGAGGTTGCCATGGCCTATGGCAAGAAACTGTCCTTTGGGCGCGATTACATCATCCCGACGCCCTTTGACCCGCGCCTGATCCACCGGATTCCGACCGCTGTGGCCCAAGCGGGGATGAAAACCGGCGTCGCCCGGCGGCCTATCGTGGATATGGACGCTTATGAGCTGTCTCTCAAATCCCGCATGGACCCGACCGCGTCGATCCTGCGCAGCCTGAACGCGCGCGCGCGTGCGGCGCAATCCACCGTGGTTTTTGCCGAAGGCGACGATCCGCGCGTCTTGCGTGCGGCCGTGCTTTATCAGCGCGCGGGCATGGGCAAGGCGCTGGTCGTGGGCCGGTCTGACGATGTGCGCGCCAAGCTGACCGCCGAAGGTCTGGCCGAAGCCGTGGACGAGATCGAGGTTGTGAATGCCGCCAATACCACCCATCTCGAAACCTATAAGGCGTTTCTTTACAAGCGTTTGCAGCGCAAGGGATTCGATGTGCAGGACATCCACCGCCTTGCCGCGCGCGACCGGCATGTGTTCGCGGCATTGATGCTGGCGCATGGCCATGCGGATGGCATGGTCACCGGCGCGACCCGTAAATCGGCGCATGTGCTGGAACTGATCAACCATGTGTTCGACGCGCAGCCCCATGATGGCGCGGTCGGGGTGACCGCCGTGCTGCATAAAGGGCGGATCGTGCTGATCACCGACACGCTGGTCCATGAATGGCCCGATGAAAACGATCTGGCCGATATCGCTGAACGCGGCGCCTCGGTCGCGCGCGATCTGGGGTTGGAACCGCGCGTGGCGTTTCTGTCCTTCTCGACCTTCGGATCGCCCGTGTCGGAACGCGCCGAAAAGATGCGCAAGGCCCCGGTCGTGCTGGACAGCCGCCGTGTCGATTTCGAATATGAGGGCGAAATGACCGTCGATGTCGCCCTGAACGCGCGCGCGCAGGAAAATTATCCGTTTTCGCGCCTGACCGGCCCGGCCAATGTGCTGGTCGTGCCTGCGCGGCATTCGGCCTCGATCTCGGTAAAGCTGATGCAGGAAATGGCCGGTGCCACCGTGATCGGCCCGATCCTGTCCGGCGTGGGCAAGCCGATGCAGATCTGTTCCACCGTGTCGACGGTGAATGATATCCTGAATATGGCTGTCATCGCCGCCTGCGGGATCGACTGATGGCGATTTGGAATCTCGGGTCGATCAACGCGGATTTCGTCTATGCCGTGCCGCATATTCCCGGCCCCGGTGAAACGCTGGGCACGACAGGGCGCAAGATGTTTCTGGGCGGCAAAGGGGCGAATATGTCGGTGGCCGCGGCGCGGGCTGCCGCGCATGTCCATCATATCGGCGCGGTCGGGCAGGATGGTTTATGGGCGGTCGAACGCCTGCTGGAATATGGCGTCGATACCCGCAATATCGCCGTGTTAGACACTGAAACCGCGCAAGCGATCATCATGGTCGACCCCAAGGGCGAAAATGCGATCCTGCTGCATCCGGGTGCCAATGCCGAGATTCCGCAGACCATCTTGCAGACCGCGATGGCCGAGGCGCAGACAGGCGACTGGCTGGTGATCCAGAATGAAACCAACCTGCAACGCACCGCCGCCAGCCTTGGTCGCAAGATGGGGCTGCGCGTCGCCTATGCTGCCGCGCCCTTTGATGCCGATCGGGTGATGGCCGTGCTGCCTTACCTTGATTTCCTGATCCTGAACGCGGTCGAGGCGGATCAGCTGCGCCAAGCCACCGGCAAGCTGCCCGCTGATCTGGGTCTCGCCGATGTGATCGTCACGCGGGGCGCGGATGGTGCGGATTGGCATGGTCCGCAAGGCCATCAGCATTTCCCCGCGATCAAGGTCGATCCCGTCGATACCACCGGCGCGGGCGATACCTTTACCGGCTATGTGCTGGCGGGGCTGGATCGCGGCATGCCGATGGCGCAGGCAATCGGGCAGGCGATGCGCGCCGCCGCCTTGATGGTCATGCGCCATGGCACCGCCGATGTGATCCCCGATCTTTCCGAAGTGCAGGCATTCCAAGGATAAACCATGGCCGAGGTCACCACCCACCAAGCCGCGCAAGACGCCCGCAACGATGCGATCCTGATCTATGTCGATGGGCGGATTGTCCCCAAGGCGCAGGCCGTGATCAGTGTCTATGACAGCGGTTTCATGCTGGGTGATGGTATCTGGGAAGGGCTGCGGCTTTATAATGGCAAATGGGCCTTTCTGGACGACCATATCGACCGGCTGTTCGAGGCTGCCAAAGCGATTGATCTGGATATCGGCCTGGACCGAAAATCTGTCATTTCCGCCTTGTTAGAGACGCAAAAAGCCAATGGCATGACCACCGACGCCCATGCCCGGCTGATGGTGACGCGCGGTGTGAAAACGCGGCCTTTCCAGCATCCGAACCTGTCCCAGCAGGGGCCGACATGCGTGATCATCATGGAACATTCCCTGCCCAAGATCCCGCGCCCGATCACCTTGGCCACCGTGCCGCATATGCGCGGGCTGCCGATGACGCAGGACCCGAAACTGAACAGCCATTCCAAGCTGAATTGCATCCTCGCCTGTATCGCCGCGCAAAAGGCCGGCGCGGATGAGGCGCTGATGCTTGACGTGCATGGCTTCGTGAACACGACCAATGCCTGCAATTTCTTTATCGTGAAAAAAGGGCAGGTCTGGACCAGCACGGGCGATTATTGCATGAATGGCATCACCCGCCAAAAGGTCATCGACCTCTGCCGCGTCAATGATATCCCTGTTTTTGAGCGGAATTTCAGCCTTGTGGACACCTATAGCGCGGATGAGGCTTTCTTGACCGGCACTTTCGGCGCGCAAACCCCTGTGGGCCGTATCGACGGGCGGGTGATCGGGACAGGCGATCTTGGCCCCGTGACCACCCGCCTGCGTGCGCTTTACAAAGATCTGGTGGCATCATCATGAGGATTGCCATGTGGTCTGGCCCGCGGAACCTGTCCACCGCGATGATGTATGCCTTTGGCAACCGCGCCGATTGCGCGATCTGGGACGAACCCTTCTATGCGCCCTATCTGGCCGCGACCGGTGCCGACCATCCGCTGCGGGCCGAGATCATCGCCGCCCATGAAACCGACCCCGCCGCGGTGGCGCGACGCTGTTTAGACACTATCACAGGGCAAAAGCCGCATTTTTACATGAAACATATGCCGCATCACATGATCGCGGGCTTTCCGCTGGATTGGGCGGCGGATTGTGTGAATGTGCATCTGATCCGCCATCCCGCGCGGGTGATCGCCAGCTATGGCGCCAAGATGGATCACATCAGCCTAGAGGCGATTGGCTATCCCCAGCAGGCGGCCCTGTTCGACAAATTGGGTGGCGTGGTGATCGACAGCGCCGATATCCGCGCCGACCCCGCAACCATGCTGCGCAAGCTTTGCGCTGCCATCGGGCTGGATTTCGACCCAGCGATGCTGCATTGGCCCGCAGGCCCAAGGGCCGAGGACGGCATCTGGGCCAGCCATTGGTATAACGCCGTGCATCAAAGCACGGGGTTTGCCGGGGCAGAGGGCGATTTGCCGGAACTCGCGGGCGAGGCCGCGCAGCTATGCCGCGACGCCATGCCGTTTTACGACAAACTGGCGGCTGTCAGGCTTTAAGCCTTCAACAATTCGCCCAGTTTCAGCGCGATCCGGGCATCGCCGGACACTTTCAGCTTGCCCGTCACCACGCCGGTCATCGGGTTCAGCTTGCCTTTGACCAGCTTGGCCAGATTGTCCAGCGTGATGCGGATCGTGCAATCGGCGGGGCGGTCGATGGTGGACGTTGTGTTGTTTTCCAGCACGACGACCCCGTCAACCCCGCAATCGAATTTCAGCGACCCCTGCAACGGCGCGTGATCGACGCCCCGTTGCAGCAGGGCCGTGATCTCGGCCAGCGTCATTTCAGGCGGCGTGCGCGCGATGCCAGCAGCTTCAGCCGCAACGCGTTCAACTGGATGAACCCCTGCGCATCTTTCTGGTCATAGGCACCGGCGTCATCCTCGAAGGTGACATGCGCTTCGGAATAAAGCGACCGGTCGGACCAGCGCGCCACGGTGCTGGCGGACCCTTTGTAAAGCTTCACCCGCACGGTGCCGGACACATGTTCCTGGCTCTTGTCGATCAGGGCCTGCAGCATCTCGCGTTCGGGGCTGAACCAGAAACCGTTATAGATCAGTTCGGCATAGCGCGGCATGATGCTGTCTTTCAGATGGCCAGCACCTGAATCCAGCGTGATCTGCTCGATCCCGCGATGCGCCTCCAGCAAAATCGTCCCACCCGGCGTTTCATAGATGCCGCGCGATTTCATCCCGACAAAGCGGTTTTCCACCAGATCAAGCCGCCCCACACCATGCTTGCCCCCGAGTTCATTGAGCTTCGTCAGGATCGTGGCGGGCGACATGGCCTCACCATTGATCGCCACGGCATCGCCACGTTCAAAGGTGATTTCCACCATTTCGGGCGTATCGGGCGCATCTTCGGGGGCGACGGTGCGCTGATAGACGTAATCGGGCGCTTCCTGACCGGGGTCTTCCAGCACTTTGCCTTCGGAGGAGGTGTGCAGCAGGTTCGCATCCACGCTGAACGGCGCTTCGCCGCGCTTGTCCTTGGCGACAGGGATCTGGTTTTTCTCGGCAAATTCCAGAAGCTTGGTGCGGCTGGTCAGATCCCATTCGCGCCAAGGCGCGATCACCTTGATATCGGGGTTCAGCGCATAGGCGGCCAGTTCGAACCGCACCTGATCATTGCCTTTGCCAGTGGCACCATGGGCGACCGCATCGGCCCCTTCGGCAGCGGCGATTTCGACCAGGCGCTTGGAGATCAGCGGCCGCGCAATGGATGTGCCCAGCAGATAAAGCCCTTCATACAGCGCATTGGCGCGGAACATCGGGAAGACGAAATCGCGGACGAATTCTTCGCGCAGATCCTCGATATAGATGGATTTCGCACCCATCATTTCGGCCTTGGCGCGGGCGGGTTCCAGTTCCTCGCCCTGACCCAGATCGGCGGTGAAGGTCACGACCTCGCAGCCATATTCGGTCTGCAGCCATTTGAGGATGATGGAGGTATCAAGGCCACCGGAATAGGCCAGAACAACTTTTTTAGGGGCGGTCATGCAAGCAGCCTTTGCGTCAATATGTCTGGTCTCGCGCGATAGCGGGTTTCGTGCCGATGGGCAAGGATGCGCCCCGATCCTGCTGCGTCTGCGACGCAGAAGGGCCTCCGGCGGGGATATTTTGGCTCGGAAGAAAAGCGGTGTTCTGCATTTGAATAAAAGTTGCGCGACTTGCGGACCGTTTCTTCCATCTTCCGAGAAGAAAATATCCCCGCCGGAGGCTCCGAGATATCCCGCGCCACAATGTTCGTTGGAATGCGCCTAGGCGTGTCGCGCCACAAAGGCGGCATCGCCGTCATTGTAGAGTTCCGACAATGCCTCGGTCGGGGACATCCAGATCGCCAGATGCCCCGGTTCACGCGGCGGGCCGGCCGTGCGGGCGCACTGGCTGGGCCAGATAGATATGGCACAGCTTTTCCGCCCAGAGGTCGTATTCCGGCATGAAGGTGAACCGCCGGAATGTGCCCAGCTTGCGGGGGGCGGCGATACGGTATCCGGTTTCTTCGAACACTTCGCGGTGCAGCGCGCGCAGCGGGCTTTCGCCGGGGTCGATGCCGCCGCCGGGCAATTGCACCTCGTAATGTGGGTCGCCTTGATAGGTCAGCAATAGCTTGCCACCGCGCGGCAGGATCGCATAGGCCCCGGCGCGTGTTCTGTAGCGCTGGCCACTTTTCGGGACCGTGCCGTATCGTTTGATCATGGCTTGCCTCTTGGACGCCGGGTTGCCCCGCCTATATAGGCGCGGTATGCCAATTCCTGACAGTTAAGGAAAGCCCATGAGCCTCAGCGCCAAAATCGCTTGGGACGATACCGTCCTGCCGTTCCAACTTGATGCATCCGACATTCGCGGTCGGGTCGCGCGCCTTGATGGCGTGCTGGAACAGGTGTTGAAGCAACATGATTATCCCCCCGTGATCGAGGCTTTGGTCGCCGAAATGGCGCTGTTGACCGCGTTGATCGGGCAGACGATGAAATTGCGCTGGAAATTGTCCTTGCAGGTGCGCGGGTCGGGGGCGGCGCGGTTGATCGCCACCGATTATTATGGCCCGACCGATGACGGCCAGCCCGCGCGAATCCGCGCCTATGCGTCCTATGATGCCGACAGGCTGGACCATGACGCCGAGCCGTTCAGCCATGTTGGCAACGGCTATTTCGCGATCCTGATCGATCAGGGCGAAGGCACGGCCCCTTATCAGGGGATCACGCCCTTGGCGGGCGGGTCGCTGTCGGCCTGCGCGCAGACCTATTTCGCGCAATCCGAACAGATCCCGACCCGTTTCGCGCTGACCTATGGCCGCAGCCAGACCCCCGGCGAGGCCGCGCATTGGCGTGCGGGTGGTGTGATGTTGCAGCATATGCCCAAAGCCTCGCCTTTCGCCACGGGCGAGGGCGGGTCGGGCGAGCAGGGTTTGCTGGCAGCGGTTGATCTTTTGTCCGACGACGAAGGCGAAAACTGGACCCGCGCCAATGTGTTGCTGGATACGGTCGATGATCTGGAACTGATCGGGCCCAGCGTCACCCCGACCGAATTGCTGGTCCGTCTGTTCCACGAGGAAGGGCCGCGGGTCTATGACGCCCAGCCCATCACCTTTGGCTGCACCTGTTCCGAGGACCGCGTCCGGCAAAGCCTGTCGATCTATTCGGCCAAGGATATCGCCACGATGACCACAGACGAAGGCACCGTCACCGCCGATTGCCAGTTCTGCGGGGCGCATTATGTCTTTGCGCCGGAAACCCTTGGGTTTGAAGCCAAGGATGCCAGTGCCTGACCTGCATCAGCGCCTGTTGGATGCGCTGTCCCGCGAGGGGCGCGCATCCAGTGATTTCGACCTTAACCAAGATATCGCGCTGCCGCAGGTGCAATTGACCCCTGCGGCGGTCCTGTTTGCCGTGCGGGCCGAGACGGAAACCGTGATCCTGACCAAACGGTCGGCGCGGTTGAAACATCATCCCGGCCAGATCGCCTTTGCCGGTGGCAAGCAGGATGCGGGTGATCTTTCGCTGACCGCCGCCGCCCTGCGCGAGGCGCATGAGGAAATCGGCCTTTCGTCCGATCAGGTCGATGTATTGGGCGTCTTGCCGCCGCATCAGACGGTGACGGGCTATCTGATCACGCCTGTGCTGGCGATTGTGCATGGCCGTTTTGACGCCAGGCCAGAGGCGAATGAAGTCAGTGAAGTGTTCGAGGTTCCCTTGGCCCATCTGATCAACCCCGCGCATTACCGCACCGAAGGCCGCCATTGGCAGGGGCGCAAGCGGCTGTATTACACGGTGCCTTTTGGGCCTTATTACATTTGGGGTGCGACCGCGCGTATCTTGCGTGCTTTCGTGGACCGCGTGTCATGACACGCGTGACGGGCGCATGGTTGACCAATCCGGCTGCGCAGCAGCTGTGCCGCGTGTTGACGGATGCCGGATATCAGGCGTGGTTTGTCGGCGGTTGCGTGCGCAACGCGCTGTTGGGCGCGCCTGTCGCCGATCTGGACCTGACCACCGATGCGCGGCCCGATGTCGTCACACAGCTTGCCAAGGCGGCGGGGTTGAAGGTGATCCCAACCGGGATTGACCACGGAACAGTCACTGTTATTGCCCAAAACACCCCTTTCGAGGTCACCACCTTTCGCCGCGATGTGGCCACGGATGGCCGGCGCGCTGTCGTCGCCTTTGCCGATAACATGGCCGAGGATGCCCGCCGCCGCGATTTCACGATGAATGCGCTTTATGCCGGACCGGATGGGATGGTGGTCGATCCTTTGGGCGGTTTGCCTGATCTGTTCGCCCGCCGCGTCCGGTTTATCGAGGATGCGGATCAGCGGATCAAAGAAGATTACCTGCGCATCCTGCGGTTTTTCCGGTTTCATGCCTGGTATGGCGCGGATGGTCTTGATCCGGACGCGCTGGCCGCTTGTGCTGCCAATATTGACGGGCTGGCCAGCCTGTCGCGCGAAAGGGTCACGGCAGAGATGTTCAAACTTCTCTCTGCCCCTGATCCGGCCCCTGCCGTGGCGTCGATGGCGGCGGCGGGCGTTCTGGCGCAGATATTGCCGGGGGCGGTCGCGGCACCGCTTGCCGTTCTGGTCCATATCGAGGGCGCGGCGGGTCTAGCGCCATCGGCCATTCGCCGTCTGGCTGCGCTGGGCGGTGATCCTGCGGGCGCGTTGCGTCTGTCCAAACGCGATGCGCTGGCGCTGGACCAGATCGCGTCCGATCTGCCCTTGCCAGAGCTTGCCTATCGCCACGGGTCCGAGGCCGCGATCGACAAGGCGGCGATTATGGCGGCGGTTTTGGGGCAGGAATTAGACACTAACATTGGCAAAAACGCGCATTTCGCGGCCGATCAGACCTTTCCTTTGCAAGCCGCTGACCTGATGCCTGACCTGCGCGGACCAGCCTTGGGGCAAGCGATGAAAAAGGCCGAGTCCGCTTGGATCGCCTCTGGTTTCACGCTGACAAAGGCTGAATTGCTCCGACACTTGCGCGGGTAGTTTTCCTTTCGCGCAAACCTCTGTATCAGGAAGCTCTACATCCCAAGGCTGAAATCATGTTCCGGTTTTTCGAAGACCTGGTCGATCCCTATACAGCGTATCAGGAGACCGACACGCCGCCACAGCGGCTCTTTGCATTTCTGCGCGCCTATGCAGAACCGTTCCGCGTGGTTTTCTGGGTTACGGGGGCGCTGTCTGTCGTTGTGGCGGCGGTGGAAATCTGGCTGATTTCCTATCTGGGGCGGCTGATCGACATTCTGCAAAGCGGCACCCCGTCCGAGGTCTGGGCGCAAAGCGGGGCCGAACTGATCCTTGTGGCGCTGTTCATCCTGACCTTGCGCCCTGCGGTGCATGTGTTGCAGGTCATGCTGCTGAACAACACGATCCTGCCCAATTTTGGCACTTTGGTCCGCTGGCGGGCGCATCGCCATGTGCTGCGCCAGTCTGTCGGCTGGTTCGAGGATGATTTCGCCGGCCGCATCGCCAACCGCATCATGCAGACCCCGCCCGCCGCGGGCGAGGTGGTGTTCCAGCTGTTTGACGCGATCACCTTTGCCATTGCCTATATCATCGGGGCGATCATCCTGTTGGGCGATGCCGATATGCGGCTGATCCTGCCTTTGCTGGTCTGGCTGATCCCCTATCTGTTCCTGCTGCGCTGGGTCGTGCGCCGGATCGGCCCCGCATCCGAGGCATCGTCGAACGCGCGCAGCGTGGTCACGGGGCGTGTCGTAGACAGCTATACCAATATCCATTCGGTCAAGATGTTCGCGCATCACGACACCGAGATCGCCTATGCCAAGGACGCGATCGAAAACGCGCGCCGGACGTTCCAGCATGAAATGCGGCTTTATACATTGATGGATGTGGTGCTGATGGTGCTGAACGGCGTGTTGATCGTGGGTGTCGTTGGCTGGGCGATCTGGTTGTGGGGGGGTGGCACGGCCACGTTGGGTGTGGTTGCGGTGGCGACATCGCTGACCCTGCGGCTGAATGCGATGTCGGGCTGGATCATGTGGGCGATCAGCAACTTTTTCCGCGAACTTGGCGTGGTGGCCGAAGGGATGCAGACCATCGCGCAGCCCGTCACACTGCTGGACCGGACCTGCAATGAATTGCAGGTGACGGGTGGGGCCGTCACGATCAGTGATCTGTCGCATCATTATGGCCGCGACAAAGGCGGGCTGGACCGGATCAATCTGCAGATCGCGCCGGGTGAAAAGGTCGGGCTTGTGGGCCAGTCGGGCGCGGGCAAATCCACCTTGGTCAAACTGCTGTTGCGGTTCTATGACATCGAACAAGGCAGCATCGCCATCGACGGACAGGACATCGCCAAGGTCAAGCAAGACAGCCTGCGCCGCGCCATTGGCATGGTGCAGCAGGATTCCTCGCTCTTGCATCGCTCGGTGCGCGAAAACATCCTTTATGGCAATCCGGGTGCCACCGAGGATCAGATGATCGCCGCTGCCCGTCAGGCCGAGGCGCATGATTTCATCCTGCGTCTGCAGGATAGCGAGGGCAACCAAGGCTATGCCGCGCGCGTGGGCGAACGCGGTGTCAAGCTGTCGGGTGGCCAGCGCCAGCGGATCGCGCTTGCACGCGTGATGTTGAAGGATGCACCGATCTTGCTGTTGGACGAAGCGACCAGTGCGCTAGATAGCGAGGTAGAGGCCGCCATCCAGCAGACGCTTTACGGGATGATGGCGGGCAAGACGGTGATCGCGATCGCGCACCGGCTTTCGACAATCGCGCAGATGGACAGGATCATCGTCATGGACCAAGGCCGCATCATCGAGGATGGCACGCATGACGCGTTACTGGCGCAGGGCGGCCAATATGCGCGGTTCTGGGCGCGCCAATCGGGCGGGTTTCTGGGGCAGGATTCATCGTGAAACCGGAACGCTGGATCGACCCTTTTGAACGCGCCGAAGGATCACCGCCACAGACGCTGATGGCGTTTTTGCGCTGGTGTCTGGGCGGGGCCTTGCCTGTGATCGGCTTGGGCGCTTTCGTCTCTGCGCTGGCGGGCCTGCTGGAGGTTGCCACGGCGCTGATGCTGGGCTGGGTGATCGACGCTGCCGTTGGCAGTCAGGCGCAATCCTATTTCAGCACGAATCTGTGGTTGCTGGTCGGTGTCGGCGCGTTTTTCGTGATCTTGCGGCCGATCATTCTGGGCCTGTCGGGGATGTTTCAGGGCGTCGTGCTGGGGCCTGCGCTGAACAATCTTGTGCTGTCGCGGCTGCACCGGCATTCGCTGGGCCAGTCGGTCACGTTTTTTGACAATGATTTCGCGGGGCGGATCGCGCAGAAACAGATGCAGGGCGCGCGGGCGACGACGGATTTCGTGGTCGATATGATCCAGACGGTTGCCTATGCGCTGGCCTCGCTGGTTGGGTCGGTCGTGTTGCTGCTGACGATTGATTACCGCACGGCGGGTGTGCTGGCGCTTTGGGTGCTGGCCTATGTCTGGCTGATCACCTTTTACATGCCGCGCATCCGCATCCGGTCGCAGGCGCGCGCGGCCAAACGGGCGATGGTGACGGGGCAGGTCGTCGATACGATCACCAATATCAAGACGGTCAAGCTGTTCGCCCATGACGCATTCGAGGATCGCGCCGCCACCGATGCGATGGAAACCTATTGGGGATCGGCCGTGCATTTCGGCTGGCTGTCCACATCCTTCCGGTTTTGGCTGATGGGGCTGGGCGGGCTGTTGCCCGTGCTGCTGGTGGGCACGACGCTTTATTTCTGGTCGGTGGGTGCGGCCACGGCGGGGGATATCGCCGCTGCCGGTGCCATTTCGCTGCGTCTGGCGCAGATGACCGGCTGGGTCAGTTTTACGCTGATGGGTATCTACGCCAATGTCGGCGAGATCGAGGATGCGATGCAGACCCTGTCGCCTGCCCATCAGCTGGTTGATGCGCCAAGCGCCGTTGCATTGCAGCCCAAGGGCGGCGCGATTGAATTGCGCGATGTGACCTTCAGCTATGGGGGCGGGCCGGGGGGTTTGGACCATGTCAGCCTGTCGATTGCATCCGGTGAAAAGCTGGGGATCGTCGGCGCCTCGGGTGCGGGCAAATCCACGCTGGTGGCTTTGCTGTTGCGGCTTTACGACACCGAACAGGGCCAAGTGCTGATCGACGGTCATGACATCCGCGACGTGACGCAGGAAAGCTTGCGCCGCCAGATCGCGATGGTCACGCAGGAAACCGCGATGTTCAACCGGTCTGCCCGCGATAATATCCGTTACGGCAAACCCGAGGCCACGCAGCAAGAGGTCGAGGCAGCGGCGATCAAGGCCGAGGCGCATGACTTCATCCAAGGCTTGCGCGATTTCAAAGGGCGCAAAGGGTATGATTCCCATTTGGGCGAACGCGGCGTGAAACTGTCGGGCGGCCAGCGCCAGCGCATCGCCATCGCCCGTGCGATCCTCAAAGACGCGCCGATCCTTGTGCTGGACGAGGCGACCAGCGCGCTGGATTCAGAGGTCGAGGCCGCTATTCAAGAATCGCTTGATATCATCATGGACGGCAAAACCGTCATCGCCATCGCGCACCGGCTGTCCACTTTGGCGGTGATGGACCGGATCGTCGTGCTTGACGGCGGGCGCATTGTGGAACAAGGCACCCATGCCGATCTATTGGCCAAGGACGGGCTTTATGCCCGCTATTGGAACCGGCAGTCGGGTGGGTTCATCAATGTGCAGGATGCTGCGGAATAAATGCTGACAATCGAAAGCCTGACCCATTTGGGGCTTGGCCGCGCCTCGGATGGCCGGTCGCTGATCGCGCGCGTGCTGCCGGGCGAGGAAATCGACGTGGCCCAGGACGGGACCATGCGGATCGTCACGCCTTCGGTTGACCGGGTCGCCGCCCCTTGCCGTCATTTCAAGACCTGTGGTGGCTGTGCGATGCAACATGCCAGCGATGATTTCGTGGCCAGCTGGAAACAGGATATCGTCGCGCGTGCGCTGGCGGCCCATGGTCTGCATCCTGCGTTTCGTGCTGTTGCCACCTCGCCCGTGCAATCGCGGCGCAGGGCCAAATTCGCGGGACGCCGCACCAAAAAGGGTGCGCTGGTGGGCTTTCACGGCAAGGCCTCGCATGTCTTGATCGATGTGCCGGATTGTCAGCTGGTCACGCCTGCGCTGCTGGCGGCCATGCCCGCCTTGCAGGAATTGACCCTGCTGGCCGCATCCCGCAAGGGCGAGGTTGATCTGACCGTCACCGAAACAGCGCTGGGCGCGGATGTGCTGGTCGGCACCGACAAGGACCTGACGCCCGATCTGCGCGTGACCTTGGCCGCTTTGGCCAATGCGCATGGCCTGTCGCGGCTGGTCTGGAACGACGAACCCGTGGTCACGATCAACCCGCCGCATCAGGATTTCGGCGGCACCAAGGTCACACCGCCCCCCGGTGCGTTTTTGCAAGCGACCAAGCAGGGCGAGGCTGCGCTGCTGGCCGCGGTGGATGAGATCACGCAAGGTGCCGCGCGCATCGTCGACCTGTTTGCGGGCTGCGGCACCTTTACCCTGCCGCTGGCTACCCGGGCCGAGGCTCATGCGGTGGAATCTGATTCTGCCATGCTGACCGCGCTCGACCGTGGCTGGCGTGCGGGCCGCAGCCTGCGCAAGGTCACCACAGAGGCCCGCGACCTGTTCCGCCGTCCGCTGGAACCCGACGAGCTTGGCAAATATGATGCTGCCGTCATCGACCCGCCCCGCGCGGGGGCCGAGGCGCAGATCGCGGCGCTGGCAAGATCCGACATCAAGACCATCGCCATGGTTTCCTGCAATCCGGTGACATTCGCCCGCGACGCCAAGGTCCTGGTCGATGCCGGTTTCGCCATGCCTTGGGTGCAGGTGGTGGACCAGTTCCGCTGGTCGCCGCATGTGGAAATCGTGTCACCGTTCACACGAAAATGACCCCTGCGACATCAATGCCGCTAGGTCGCGCGAAATTTTTACCATAAGCATGGCCAAAAGCGGCATGATAGACCGCGTATTTGGGCAGTGACATGATTTCAAGACGTTCAATGATGATCGGCGCCGCAGCAGGCGTCGCAGGCTGTTCTGCTGTGACAGAGCCGGATATCCCGACCTATTTCGGTCCCGATGTCACGCGGATTCAGGTGTTCAAGGAACAGCGCAAGATGCAGCTGCTGCATCACAACAGCCTGTTGCGGCAATATGATGTCGCGCTTGGGTTCAACCCGCGCGAGCACAAGCAGCAAGAAGGCGACGGGCGCACGCCCGAAGGGGCCTATCTGATCAACCGGCAGAACCCCAACAGCCGGTTTCACCTGTCGATCGGTATCTCTTATCCCAATGCCGATGATGTGGCGCGCGCCCGCGCGATGGGTGTCCATCCGGGCGGGGATATCTTCATCCACGGCACGCCGTCGCCTTGGGTCGGGATACCGGATTGGACCTGGGGCTGCATCGCTGTCAGCAATACCGAAATGGACGAGGTCTATTCCATGGTCCGGCTGGGCACCAAGATTTTCATCTATGCCTGACGGGCGGGGCCTGACCCTGTCAGGATAACCCGCCAGCCAAACCGGGGGCCGCGCCCATATTCAGCACCCACCACAATTTGCTGGCCGGTTCCTGGAACCAGGAAAAGCCCATCAACCGCGCCTCGGGGTCCATGATCACTGCGCGTGTGCGTTCGTCATTCATCCAGGCGGTCAGGGTCGCAATTTCGGATTCGTAGGATTCCGAGATCGTCTCGCCCAGGAACCGGCCTTGGAAACCGGCACGGCGCGCGCGCAGCACGGGGCTGGACCCATCGGCACCGAACAGCCAGGGCCGGTTCTGGATCGACATGTCGCGCGCATGTGTCGCTGCCGCCGCATTCAATTGCGGGTCAAGCGCGACCGGCGCAAGCCGTCCCGCCTGACGCAGCGCATTGACGCTGTCGAGCATGCGGAACTTGACCGTCGCTTCTTGGCCGGGTGCAATGATATAGGCGGTCGGCAGAGGCAGCCCGTCAGGGCCCAATGGCCGGTTCGTCGTTGCACAAGCGGAAAGACTTGTTCCGACAAGGCCGAAAAGCATCGTGCGTCTGTCCATCTGGATACTCTTTGTTGCGGGTCAACGTCGTTTAGCTGCATTGGACCCCGACTACAAACAAAGTTCGTCACGCCGGGCCAGGCTGCGGCGGATTGCGGCGCGCCGGTGCGCGGCTGCTGGTCAAGACGGTGCCTTCCGTGTCGCAGACCAGGCGCAGCCTTTGCCCGGCATACCAAAAGGTCAGCCTGATCCTGCCTTCATCCGCATCCACACCGGTTTCTGATTGGCCGGTGATCTCGCCCGAGCGCATCTTGCCGGGCACCTCGGCAGCCGCGATGCCCAGCAAGGGGCCAAGATCCGCAGCATCGACGGTGAAACCGTTTTCTGTCCTGCGTATCTTCACCTTGCGTCCTTTCTGTCAGCCCAGCCAGCCCTTGAGGTTCTTGTCGATCACGCCGCAGAGCGCGTCGATATGCGCGGCATCATCGTTCAGGCAGGGAATATAGGTGAAATGTTCGCCGCCGGCCTCTTCAAAGCTTTCCTTGATCTCTTCATTGATCTCTTCAAGCGTTTCGATGCAATCGGCGGAAAAGGCGGGCGCGCAGACAGCGATATGGCGCAGGCCGTCTTCTTCGGCCAGGCGCGCGACCTCTTTGACGGTATAGGGTTTCAGCCATTCCTCTGGGCCGAACCGCGACTGGAAGGTCGTCTTGATCTGGGTATTGTCCCAGCCAAGCCGTTCTTTCAGCAGGCGCGTGGTTTTCTGGCACTGGCAATGATAGGGATCGCCTTCGCGCAGATACCGTTCCGGCACACCGTGATAGGAACAGATCAGCATCTCGGGCTTGATCTCGATCTCGGCATAGGCCTTTTCGATGGATTGGGCCAAAGCCTCGATATAGGCCGGTTCCTCGAAATAGGGTTCAACGACCCGCGCGATGGGCTGCCATTTTTCATCCATCAGCGCGCGGAAGAACTGGTCATTCGCCGTGGCCGATGTGGCCCCCGCGTAATGCGGGTAAAGCGGGAAGAACAGGATCTTGGTGCAGCCTGCCTCGACCATTTCGCGCACTTTGGACTTGGTCGACGGATTGCCATAGCGCATGCAGAAATCAACGCGCACATCATCGCCGTAGCGGTCCACCATCTGTTTGCGGATCGCGGCTGTCTGCGCCTTGGTGATCGTCATCAAGGGGCTTTCGTTCGCCTCTTCGTTCCAGATGGATTTATAGGCCGCCCCCGAGGAAAACGGCCGTTTGGTCAGGATCACCAGTTGCAGCAGCGGCTGCCAGAGCCATGCGGAATAATCGATGACCCGCTTGTCGGACAGAAATTCGTTCAGATAGCGGCGCATCGACCAGTAATCCGTCGCATCCGGCGTGCCAAGATTCGCAACAAGAATCCCGACCCGCGCGGGTTTGATCGCGGGGTGATCCTTGTTTGCATGAACAGGACAGGTCGCAGGGCGTTCCGTCTCTGCGGGTGATTGTGCATCGAACATGGTCATGACCCTTTGGTTATCGTCATTTGAGCGGCTTTTAAATATCTTACGTTCCAAATCAATCCTTGGACCTGTCGAGCTGTATTTCTTTTGCCCCCAAAGCATCGGCCAAGCGGCTTTTTGCACTGCCGGGGCGCAGGGGCTGGGGCTGGCTGTCTGCGGGGGCCCAGCCGGTCAGCATGATGATTTCAAACGTGGCATCCACGCGGTTGGCGGGATTGCGGTAATGCTGCGCATAGATACTGGCGGCCTGCGTCAGCACCTTGCGCCGTGTCATTGACCGCAGACGCTGGGTCAGGGCATTGGTTTCACCCATCTTGCGCAAATCATGCATCAGATGGAACATATTGGCATAGCTGACCGTCGTTTTGGCCCCATCCGCCACCGGCAGCGCCAGCCCGGCACGTTGCAGCAAGGCGCCCAGATCGCGGATCTCGCCCATCGGGGCCACGCGTGGCGACAGCCCGCCGGTGACAGCGGTTTCCGCCTCGGCCAGGGCGATGCGCAGTTCATGCAGGGTCTGCCCGCCAAGACAGGCCGCCAGCAGCAACCCGTCTGGCTGCAAGGCATGGCGGCATTGCACCAATTGCCCGACCGGATCATTGGCCCAATGCAGCGCCATCACATGCAGCACCAGATCATGCGCGCCGGGGGTCAGCGCCAAAAGGTCATCATCGGCCACGATCACCGCCTGCGGATAGCGCGCGCGCCAGAAATCGGGGAAACCGGTCACGATGGCGATTGATCTAAACGATCTGTTAACCTCGATCAGTCTTTCCTGAATTTCATCTGCGATGATCTGATGCAGGAACAGATGATCCGGCAGCGCGCGGGCGCGATGCCGCGTCAGGGCAGTCCGGTCAACAAGAGGCGGCGGCATGGTCATGTCGCCCATGTAGGGTGCAATGATGCGGATGCAAAGCGTGATCAGGGCGATCTATCCGGCGCAATGCGTCGCATGCGAGACTCAGACACAGGCTGAAAACGGGCTTTGCGGCAGCTGCTGGCGTGAAACCCGGTTCATCGACGGCACGATCTGCGACAGCTGCGGCACGCCCCTGCCCGGTGAGAGCGATGGCCAGCGGCTGCAATGCGACGATTGCATGGTCATCGCGCGGCCTTGGGACCGGGGACGTGCGGCGCTGATCTATACCGGGATCGGGCGCAAGCTGGTGCTGGGGCTGAAACATGGCGACCGCACCGACCTGGCGCAGCCAGCGGGCCTGTGGATGGCGCGGCTGGCGCGGGCCTTGATCCATCCCGACACAATCGTCGTGCCGGTCCCGCTGCACCGGCTGCGGTTGGTGCGGCGGCGCTATAACCAGGCCGCCTTGCTGGCGCAGGTCATCGCGCGCGACCTGCAACGGCCTGTCTGTGTCGATGCGCTCCTGCGCCCGCGCAAGACCGCCCCTTTGGAAGGACATAGCCGCGATGCCCGTTTTGCCGCGCTGTCCGGCCAGATCACCGTGCACCCGAGACAACAGGCGCAGATCGCGGGCAAACATGTGCTGTTGGTCGATGATGTGATGACCTCTGGCGCGACATTGGCGGCCTGCACAGAGGCGCTTTTGCACGGCGGTGCCGCAGGGGTTTCGACGATAACACTGGCACGCGTCGTCAAGGATGCCTAAATCACGCATGACACAGCCAAAGGAGACCTGTCATGCGACACGTCGAGATCTATACAAAACCCACCTGCGGTTACTGCCATATGGCCAAGCGGGTTCTTAGCGCCAAAGGCGTCAGTTTCACCGAGGTGAATATCACCGCCCAGCCCGAAAAACGCGCCGAGATGATCCAGCGCGCCAAAGGCAGCAGCACCGTGCCGCAGATCTTCATCGGGGATCAGCATCTGGGCGGCTGCGATGATCTGATGACATTGGACCGGCAAGGCAAGCTCGACGCGCTTTTGTCGGCATGAAGGCGGGGCTGGTCCAGCTTTGCGCGGGCGATGATCCTGTCGCCAATCTGGCCGCCACGCGTGACCTGATCACACAGGCGGCGGCGCAGGGCGCGGGTTTCGTGCTGACACCCGAGGTCACGAATTGCGTCTCGCAGGACCGGGCACATCAGCGCGACGTGCTGCAACATGAAGAGGATGACATCACCCTTGCGGGCTTGCGCGCCACGGCACGGGATCTGGGCATCTGGCTGTCGATCGGATCGCTGGCGCTTAAGACGGGCGATGCAGATGGTCGTTTTGCGAACCGGTCATTCCTGATCGACCCGACAGGTGCGATCATGGCCCGCTATGACAAGATCCATATGTTCGACGTGGATGTCTCGGCCACCGAAACCTTTCGCGAATCAGCTGGTTACCGGCCCGGCGACAAGGCCGTGCTGGCCCAGACCTCGTTCGGCACGCTTGGCCTGACGATCTGCTATGATATCCGTTTCCCCTCTTTGCACCGCGCGCTGGCCCAGGCCGGGGCCGATATCCTGCTGGTGCCTGCGGCCTTTTCGCCCGTCACCGGGGCGGCGCATTGGGAACCTTTGCTGCGCGCCCGCGCCATCGAAACCGGCTGCTATGTGCTTGCCGCCGCGCAGACGGGCGACCATCCGATCAGCCGGGGCAAGCCGCGCCAGACCCATGGCCACAGCATGGCGATTTCCCCCTGGGGCGAGGTTTTGGTCGATATGGGCGCCAAAACCGGCATCGCCATTGTTGATCTTGACCTCGCGAAAGTGGCAAGGTCGCGCCAGCGCATTCCGGCGCTGACCCATGATCGCTCTTTCAAAGGTCCCTGATGCCCGACAATGCCACCAGCCTTGCCGTTTCCTTGTTCAGCGAAATCCTTGCCGTGGATCAGCTGGCGCGCGCCTCCGTGGCCAAGGTGCTGCCCAAGGGCATGGAATTGTCGCATTTTTCGGTGCTGAACCATCTTGCGCATAGCGGTGCCGAACGCTCGCCCGCGCAATTGGCCAAGACCTTTCACCTGACGCGCGGCGCCATGACCAATACGCTGCACAAACTGGAATGGGCCGGCTGGGTGCATATCCGCCCCGATTGGGACGATGCCCGCCGCAAGATGGTATCCATCAGCCCCTCGGGCCTGTCCGCCCGCGACGCGGCCATCGCCGCCATCGCGCCTGTTATCGCCGAAGCGGTCGCCAAGGTGGGCGAGGAAAAGGTCCGCATCGCCCTGCCTGTCCTGCGCGAAATGCGGCTCAAACTCGGTCAGATCGACTAGGCCGCCCATCTTCCGAGCGCGTCAATTCGCGCAAGCGCGATTTGACGTGATCCCCGCCGGAGGCATAAAAGTTCTTTGGAACCCACCTCAGCCCTTGGTCGCGGCAGTCACATAATTTACCGACAGGTCACGATCACTGATCGCCCAGGTGAACCGCAGCGGATTGAACACGAATCCCTTGCGGTCCACCGGAGTCAGCCCGGCCTGTTCCAGCAGCGCGAATAATTCATCGGGCGTGATGAATTTCGTCCATTCATGCGTGCCCTTGGGCAGCCAGCGCATCACCCATTCCGCGCCCACAATCGCCATGGCGAATGATTTGGGGTTGCGGTTGATGGTCGAACAGATGTGCAAACCGCCCGGTTTCAGCAATTGCTGGCAGGCCGTCAGATAGCCAAGCGGGTCTGCCACATGTTCCACCACTTCCATGTTCAGCACGACGTCGAATTCTTCGCCGGCCTCGGCCAGCGCTTCGGCGGTGGTGTGGCGATAATCGATCTCCAGCCCCGATTGCGCGGCATGGACCTGGGCCACGGGGATATTGCGCTCGGCCGCATCGGCCCCCACGACCACAGCCCCCAGCCGGGCCATCGGTTCACAAAGCAACCCGCCGCCGCAACCGATATCCAGCAACCGCAGCCCCGCGAAAGGCGCAGGCCCTTGCAGATCACGGCCGAATTCCGCCGCGATCTGGCGGGTGATGTAATCGAGCCTCACCGGATTCATCATATGCAGCGGCTTGAACTTGCCGTTCAGATCCCACCATTCGGCGGCCATCGCCTCGAATTTGGCGATCTCGGAGGGGTCAACGGTGTTGGTTGCGGACATTTTCTTGGCTCCGGTGATTACGGCGGTCATGGTTTCTTGTTTCATTCCGCGATATAGGGTGGCTATGGACAAAGTCGTAGGACAAAAGCGCCAGGGTGCCCACCTTTATCCCCCCGTCGATCCTTTTGATCAGCGGGTGCTGGATGTCGGCGACGGGCACCGGCTTTATGTTGAACAATGCGGCAATCCGGACGGTATTGCGGTTGTCGTGCTGCATGGCGGGCCGGGTGGCGGCTGTAGCCCCGCGATGCGCCGTTACTTTGACCCGGCGATTTTTCGCATCGTGCTGTTTGATCAGCGCGGCTGTGGCAAATCGCGCCCGCATGCCAGCGTGACCGCGAATACGACGTGGCACCTTGTCGCCGATATCGAACAGATCCGGCAGGCCCTGGGCATTGATCGCTGGATCGTTTTTGGCGGATCATGGGGGGCGACGCTGGCCTTGATCTATGCCCAGGCGCATCCGGACCGGGTGGCCGCGCTGACCCTGCGGGGTGTCTTCTTGATGACCCAGCCAGAGCTGGATTGGTTCTATGGCGGTGGCGCGGGCAAATTCTGGCCCGATCTTTGGGCGCGCTTTGCCGGCATGATCCCCGAGGATGAACATGGCGATCTGATCGCTGCCTATCACCGCAGGTTGTTTTCCGGCGATCTGCCGCTGGAAACCCGCTATGCCCGCGCCTGGGCGTCATGGGAAAACGCGCTGGCCGCGATGGATAGCGACGGGCTGACCGGCGAAAGCCCTGCCGATTACGCCCGCGCCTTTGCCCGGCTGGAAAATCATTATTTTCACAATGCCGGTTTTCTGTCGGCGGATCAGCAAATTCTGCATCCCGCGCAAATGGCAAAGATCGCAGGCATTCCCGGCATCATCGTGCAGGGACGCTATGACATGATCTGTCCGCCCGTTTCGGCCTATAAATTGGCGCAAGCCTGGCCCAAGGCGCGGCTGGTCATGATCGGCCGTGCGGGGCATGCGCTGTCCGAACCGGGCATCAGCGCGGAACTTGTGCGCAGCATGGATATGCTGGGGACGCAGCGGGTCAACCTGGGGCTTTGATCTTTACAGACGCTGTGCAGCCGCTAAAGTCCCACTTAGTAAATGGGGAACTATTGGTTTGGGCAATGTCCTGACAATCATTCTACAACGGCTGGCACTTGGACTTTTGACGCTTCTGGTTGTGTCGGTTCTGATCTTTGTCGCAGTGAACCTTTTGCCCGGTGACTTTGCGCAATCCATCCTGGGCCAGGGCGCGACACCCGAATCCGTCGCCGCGATCCGCCGCGACCTGGGCTTGGACCAGCCGATGGTGACGCGGTATTTCAGCTGGCTTGGCGGTGCTTTGCAGGGCGATTTCGGGTCGAGTTTCGCGCAGGCGAGCTTTGCCAATTTCACCGGCTCTGATTCAGGTGCAGGCAGCGTTGCGCAACAGATCGGCCCGCGTTTCGCCAATACGATGTTCCTGGCCGCCGTCAGTGCCGCCATCGCCGTGCCTTTCGCCATCGTGCTGGGCGTGCTGGCTGCTCTTTACCGCAATTCGGTCTTTGATCGTGCCACCAACATCTTCACCCTGTCATCAATTTCCAGCCCCGAGTTTTTTCTGGCCTATGTGCTGATCCTGTTCTTGGCGGTGCTGAACCCGATCCTGCCTGCCGTGTCCAACATCTTTGCGGATATGTCCTTCAGCGAAAGGCTGGAAAAGACGCTGCTGCCTGCGCTGACGCTGACGCTGGTGGTGACGGCCCATATGATGCGGATGACGCGGGCGGCGATCATCAACCTGCTATCGTCACCCTATATCGAGATGGCGCGGCTGAAAGGCTTGTCGCCCTTGCGCGTGATCGTGCGTCATGCGCTGCCCAATGCGCTGGCGCCGATCATCAATGTCGTGGCGATCAACCTGGCCTATCTGATCACTGGCGTTGTCGTGGTCGAGGTCGTTTTCGTCTATCCCGGCATCGGGCAGCTGTTCGTGGATAGCGTGAAATTCCGCGATATCCCCGTGGTGCAGGCCTGCTGCCTGATCTTTGCGGCGGCCTATATCCTGCTGAACCTGACAGCCGATATCATGTCGATCCTGTCCAACCCGCGGCTGAGGCATCCCAAATGATCTGGTTCGCTGCGGCATTGCTGGGGTTTGCGGCCTTGGCCTGGGGGTTCCGCTTTGCGGGGCAAGCAGCAACGGGCCGCGCCCCCTATTTCCGCGACATGACCTTTGGCGTGGCTTATGGCTATATCCTTGCGGTGGCGGCGCTGGTCTGGCTGGTCTGGGCCTATATGCAAGGGCGCAGCCCTGATCCGGCGGTCGCCAACAAGTTCTTTTTCCTGCGTATCGCGGTCGAAGGCTTTATCATCTTTGCCATTGCCGCCTGGCTGTTTCGTGCGCTGGGGCGCAGCATCGGTACGCCACAGACCAAACGCCTGTTCCGGTCCATGCCGCTGACGGCGGCTTTCGGGATCATGATGATCCTGATCTATGTCTTTGTCGCGGTTTTCGCGTCTTTCCTTGCGCCATATGGGCAGGCCGAGATCATTCGGGGCGTGCCGGCCAATATCATGCCGGGGGGCGATATCGCGCTGGGCGGCAACCCCGATTTCCCGCTGGGCACCGACCAGATCGGCCGCGATATCCTGAGCCGTCTGATCTATGGCGCGCAGAATACGGTGGGCATCGCCTTTGTCACCACGGTGATCGCGTTCCTTTTGGGCGGCAGCATGGGCTTTCTGGCGGCGACGCTGGGGGGCTGGCTGGATCAATTGCTGTCGCGGATCGTCGATGTGCTGATGGCGATCCCGTCGCTGATCTTTGCGCTGTTGCTGATGACCATCGCCAGCGTCTGGGCGCCGCGTCTGGGCATCCCGCAGACCTATTTCATGATCCTGATCATCGCGGTGATCGACAGCACCCGCGTTTACCGGCTGGCGCGGGCGGTCGGGCAGAATATCGTGGTGATGGATTACATCGAGGCGGCCAAGCTGCGCGGCGAAGGCATGGGATACCTGATGTTCCGCGAAATTCTGCCCAATGCCACCGCCCCTTTGCTGGCCGAATTCGGGCTGCGGTTCTGTTTCGTGTTCCTGACCATCGCGTCGCTGTCGTTTCTTGGCGTGGGGATCCAGCCGCCACTTGCCGATTGGGGCACCATGGTGCGCGATCTGGGCGGTTTCGTGAATTTTGCGCAATTCGCGCCGATGGTGGCAACCCCGCCGCTGCTGGCGGCCGGTGCGATTGCGCTTTTGGCGGTGGCGGTGAATTTCGTGGTGGATTGGATGCTGCACAAATCCTCGGGGTTGAAGGACTGACATGACCCAAGCCCCTGACACCACGCCTCTGGTCAAGATCCGCGATATCCGGATCGACGGTCGCAGCGATGAGACATGGCTGCCCATCATCAAGGGCGTGAACCTGACCCTGCAACGCGGGCAGGTGCTGGGGCTGATCGGGGAATCCGGCGCAGGCAAATCCACGCTGGGGCTGGCCGCGATGGGCTATACCCGTGACGGTGTGCGGATCAGCGGCGGCAGCGTGGAATTCGACGGGATCGACCTGCTGACAGCCTCGGCTGCGGTCAAGCGTGACCTGCTGGGCAAGCGCATCGCCTATGTCGCGCAATCGGCAGCGGCCAGTTTCAACCCCGCCCACCGCCTGATCGACCAACATGTCGAGGCACCGGTGCAGCACGGTATCGCCGGGCGCAAGGACAGCGCCGAGGATGGCATCGCGCTTTATCGCAAGCTGCGTCTGCCCAACCCAGAGGAAATCGGCTTTCGCTATCCGCATCAGGTCTCTGGCGGGCAATTGCAGCGCGCGATGACCGCGATGGCAATGTCCTGTCGCCCCGATCTGATCATCTTTGACGAACCGACCACCGCGCTGGATGTCACCACCCAGATCGAGGTGCTATCGGCGATCCGTGACATTGTTGCGCAATATAACACCGCTGCGATCTATATCACCCATGATCTGGCGGTCGTCGCCCAGATGGCGGACCGGATCAAGGTGCTGCTGCGCGGCGAAGAGGTCGAGACCGCCGATTCTGTGGAAAAACTAACGTTTGCGAGCGCAGAAATAGCTGTTCCAAATCCGGCGCGAGCGCCTTTTCTATCAGGCTTTGCGTATTTGCTGCGGTGCAGGAAATATCTTGGCGAGTTTGCGAAGGTTTTGGGCGGTTGCGGCGAGGAGGAATTCGTCATTTGCACCGCATGGACCACGTAATCGAAGCCGGCTCAGGCCGAGAATACGTTTGAGGTGGGCAAAGAGCATCTCAACCTTCTTCCTGAGCTTCATCGCAATCGCGTATTCATCCGTTTTGGCCAGATCTCTGGCAACTTGACGGGCATCTTCGTGTTCTTCACGGGTGATCGATCTGGCGTCGGCATTAGGGCAGCACTTCGGCTTGGATGGGCAAACCTGACAGGTCAGCTTCAGCGCACGATACTTCGCGGTGCCCTTGCCCGTCGGGCCTCGGTTCGGGTCGGAATAATTACGGCGGAACTGCTTGAGCCCGTGCCCCTCGGGGCAGATGTATTGGTCGTTCTGCGCATCCCAGTCGAAATCTGTGCGTGTCCAGGTCCCATCGGGGCGTCCGGCCTTGTCGATCACAGGGATGTAGGGATCGATCTTGCGATCCACGAGCCAGCCGAGCATTGGGCCTGAGCCATAGGCAGTGTCGGCGATCATCCAGTCAGGAACCAGGCCAAACTTGTCTTTCACCCGCGTCAGCATGGTTTTTGTCGATCCAACCTCGGCTTGCCGGATGGAGCGGGTGGGTTCCACATCCAAGATGACACCGTGATCCGTGTCGATGAGATAGTTGTCGGAATAGCTAAAGAAAGCAGGGCCTTTGCGGGCTGCTGTCCACTGACTGGCGGGATCAGAATGCGAGGTAAACTTGGGCTGCACCTCGCTTGCTGCGCCAAAGGCTGCCTTGTCCAGTGTGTCGAGATACTCGCGGACGGCGCGGGGCGCATCCGCCGGGTCTATGCTTGCCGCGTGCCAGTCTTCCTTCGGCGTGGAGTTCTGCTTGTTGGCATCCGCTTCAATCAGGCTGGCATCAACCGCCATGCGCTGGCCGCTGACCAGACCTTCGGCGATGCAACGCGCGACAGTCGTCTCGAACAGGTGGCGCAGAAGTTCGCTGTCGCGAAAACGCCCATGCCGGTTCTTGGAAAACGTCGAGTGATCCGGGACACGATCGATCAGATCGAGGCGACAAAACCAGCGATACGCGATGTTCAGATGGACCTCTTCGCAGAGCCGCCGCTCTGAACGGATGCCGAAACAGTATCCGACCAGCAGCATCCGGATCAGCAGTTCGGGATCGACCGACGGGCGGCCCGTATGACTATAGAACTCCGCCAGATGGGCACGGATGCTGCTCAGGTCGACGAAGCGGTCGATGGATCGCAGCAGGTGATCCGTGGGAATGTGATCCTCGAGCGAAAACTCGTAAAACAGCGCCGGTTGCGCTTCCTGCCTCGGTCCCATCATCGCCGATCCTCCCCTCAATTACAGGAATTGAATCAGTAGTTCAGCTCTCGATCAAGGAAGAGTTTTTCAACAAAATACGCCGATACCCGCACCATGCTGGATGCGCCGACGCAGGACTATACCAAATCGCTCTGGGCGGTGCGCAGCTTTGAACGGCCTGCGAAACCCGCCGTGCAGACGGGTGCCATCCCCCTTGTCAGCATGCAAAAGGTCGATGCCGCCTATGGCAAGGTGCCGGTGCTGCATGATGTCAGTTTCGATATCCACGCAGGCCGCACCGTTGCCGTCGTCGGCGAAAGCGGTTCGGGCAAATCGACCGCCGCACGGTGCATCACCGGGCTTTTGCCGCCGACATCGGGGCAGATATTGTTTGATGGCGCGCCCCTGCCCGCCCATTACCGCAAGCGCAGCAAGGACCAGCTGCGCCAGATCCAGATGATCTATCAGATGGCCGATACCGCGCTGAACCCGCGTATGAGCATCGGCCAGATCATCGCGCGGCCCGTGCAATTCTACCTTGATCTGACCGGCAAGGCCAAACGTCAGCGCGTCTGCGCCCTGCTGGAACAGATCGAGCTGGACCCGGCGGAATATTACAATCGCCTGCCCTCGGAATTGTCGGGCGGGCAGAAACAACGCATCGGGATCGCGCGGGCGCTGGCCGCCGAGCCGCGCTTTATCATCTGTGACGAGGTGACATCCGCATTGGACCAGCTGGTCGCCGAAGGGATCCTGCGGCTTTTGGCACGGTTGCAGGACGAGCTGTCCCTGTCCTATATGTTTATCACGCACGATCTGGCGACGGTGCGGGCCATCGCGGACGAAGTTGTCGTGATGAAAGATGGCCATGTCGTCGAACAAGGCCCCAAGGCCGAGATGTTCCGCCCGCCGCATCACGCCTACACCGACCTTTTGCTGTCGTCGGTGCCGGAAATGGACCCTGATTGGCTGAGCAATCTGCTGGCCGAACGGGGAGTTGATAATATCGGTGATGCAGCCGTTACTAAACTTTGATCGAATCGTGGTCCAAGAGGCCGATACTGCGCAACAGGGAGAAAGAAAAATGACTGGAATTAGCAGACGCGGATTGCTGAAAACGGGCGTCGCCGCAGGCGTGCTTGGGCTTTCGGGCATGCCGCTGCGCGCGCAAAGCCGGGGTGGCAAGTTCACCGCTGGCCTGAGCGGCGCAAACACATCGGACAGTTGGGACGGTCGGACACATTCAGACGTGTTCATGATCTCGGCAGCTTTGGGCGGTGTTTTCGACGCGCTGACCGAAGTGGCCGCCGACGGGTCGCTGCAAGGCGAGCTTGCGACAAGCTGGGAAGCCAGCCCCGATGCCAAGGTCTGGACCTTCAACCTGCGTCAGGGTGTGACCTTCCACAATGGCAAGCCCTTTGGCGCCGATGATGTGATCGAATCGCTGCAACTGCATGTTGCCGAAGGCTCGAAATCCGCCGCTCAACCGCTGGTCGCCGCGATCACCGAGATGCGCAAGATCACCGACCATCAGGTGCAGTTCACGCTGGAAGCAGGCAATGCCGACTTCCCCTATCTGTTGTCGGATTATCACCTGCTGATGTATCCCGCAGGCCAGATCGAAGAGGCCATCGCCCAAGGGATCGGCACGGGTCTTTACGAAGTCGTGTCCTTCGATCCGGGCGTGCGTTTCGTCGGGCGTCGCTATGCCGACCATTACAAGGGTGACAGCGCCGGTTTCTTTGACGAGGTCGAATTGATCGCGATCAACGATAACACCGCGCGGATGAACGCGCTGCTGACCGGCCAGATCGACGCCGTGAACCGGATCGATTTCCGTCTGGAACCGCTGTTGCGCGCCAATCCGAATGTCCGCATCCAGGAAGTAACCGGGAACCAGCATTACACTTTCCCGATGCTGACCCAGTCCGCACCTTTCAACGATGTGAACGTGCGCCGCGCGTTGAAATACGGTGTGGACCGTCAGGAAATGGTCGACAAGATCCTGCTGGGTCACGGCAAGGTCGGCAACGACAGCCCGATCGGCCCCGCAAACCAGTATTACCATGCCGAGATGGAACAGCTGGAATACGATCCAGACCGCGCCAAATATTACCTGCAACAGGCCGGGCTTGATAATCTGAACATCGACCTGTCGGCCTCGAACGCGGCCTTTGAAGGTGCGGTTGATGCGGCCCAGCTTTATCAGGCATCCGCCGCCCCTGCCGGGATCAACATCAATGTGATCCAGGAACCTGCGGACGGCTATTGGTCGAATGTCTGGCTGGTGAAACCGTTCTCGGCGTCTTACTGGACGGGCCGGTCCACCGAAGACTGGATGTTCTCATCCGCCTATGAGGCAGGTGTTCCGTGGAACGACAGCCAATGGGATAATGCACGGTTCCAGGAATTGCTCTATTCCGCACGGGCCGAGCTGGATACCGACAAGCGGCGGGAACAATATTACGAAATGCAGCAGATCCTGCGTGACGATGGCGGCGTGATCATCCCGATGTTCGCCAATTTCGTGCAGGCTGTCAGCAACCGCGTCGTGACCCCCGATACAGTCGGCAACACCGCGCAGATGGACAACAACCGCATGCTGGAACGCTGGTCGCTGGCGTAAATCGCCTGCACCTTATGAAACGCCCCGCCCTGATCGGCGGGGCGTTTTGCATTGCCCTTGCAGTCCCGCGCGACACGGCCTATATCATCCCCAATAGCGGCGTCTTGGCTTCCACCCCCAAGGTTCCACCGGGAAACATCAACGGGCCGCGCGCCCGTTTTTTTATGCTTGGGACTGACCCATGAATGACCTGATCGCCAAGGCGGCCATCGACCGCCGGATCGCAGAGATCATCACCCCCGTCGTCGAGGACATGGGGTTCGAGGTCGTGCGCGTCCGGTTGATGACCGGCAAGGAAAGCACCCTGCAAATCATGGTGCAACGCCCCGATGGCACCATCGAGGTGGATGAATGCGCGCAGATTTCGACCGCCATCAGCGCCGTGCTGGATGTCGAGGACCCGATCGTCGATGTCTATACGCTCGAAGTTTCCAGCCCCGGCATCGACCGCCCGCTGACGCGGCTTAAGGATTTTGACCAATGGCAGGGCTTTGAAGCCAAGGTCGAGACCGAGGAATTGATCGACGGCCGCCGCCGGTTCAAGGGCGAATTGGCCGGGATCAATGGCGATGACGAGGTGCTGATCACCATCGACGAAGGCACCATCGGCTTGAAATTTGCGTGGCTATCCGACGCCAAGCTTGTGCTGACCGATGATCTGATCCGTGACGTATTGCGCGGGCGCAAGGATGCGGGCCAGATCGACGAAACCCAATTTGACGAAATTGAAACCATCATTGATGGCGAGGAGAACACCTGATGGCCTATACGTCCGCAAACCAGCTGGAGCTTTTGCAAACCGCAGAGGCCGTGGCCCGCGAAAAGAACATCGAACCCGGTCTAGTGGTCGAAGCGATGGAAGAATCGCTCGCCCGTGCGGCCAAGTCGCGTTACGGCGCGGAAATGGACATTCGCGTGTCCATCGACCGCAAGACAGGCCGCGCGACATTCACCCGCGTGCGCACCGTGGTCGAGGATGATGCGGTCGAAAACTATCAGGCCGAATTCACCGTCGCACAGGCCAAGGATTACATGACCGACCCCAAGGTCGGCGATGAATTCAGCGAAGAAGTCCCCCCCGTTGAATTGGGCCGGATCGCCGCGCAATCGGCCAAGCAGGTGATCCTGCAAAAGGTCCGCGAAGCCGAGCGTGACAAGCAATATGAAGAATTCAAGGATCGCGCCGGCACGATCATCAACGCGCTGGTCAAGCGCGAGGAATACGGCAACGTCATCGTCGATGTCGGCTCGGGCGAGGCTGTGCTGCGCCGCAACGAAAAGATCGGCCGCGAGGCCTATCGCCCCAACGACCGTATCCGCTGCTATATCAAAGAGGTGCGCCGCGAACAGCGCGGGCCGCAGATTTTCCTGTCGCGCACAGCGCCTGAATTCATGGCCGAGCTGTTCAAGATGGAAGTCCCCGAAATCTACGAGGGCGTGATCGAGATCAAGGCCGTCGCCCGTGACCCCGGATCGCGCGCCAAGATCGCGGTGATCAGCTATGACAGCTCGATTGATCCGGTCGGTGCTTGTGTGGGTATGCGCGGCAGCCGTGTGCAGGCCGTGGTCAACGAATTGCAGGGCGAAAAGATCGACATCATTCCATGGAATGAAGATATGCCGACCTTCCTTGTGAATGCTTTGCAGCCTGCCGAGGTGACCAAGGTCGTTCTGGACGAAGAAGCCGGCAAGATCGAAGTCGTCGTGCCCGATGAACAGCTGTCGCTGGCGATTGGTCGCCGTGGTCAGAACGTGCGTCTGGCCAGCCAGTTGACCGGTCTTGATATCGACATCCTGACCGAAGAAGAAGAATCCAAGCGCCGTCAGGCCGAATTCGAACTGCGCACCAAGCTGTTCATGGATACGCTGGATCTGGACGAATTCTTTGCCCAGCTGCTGGTCGCCGAAGGCTTTACCAACCTCGAAGAGGTCGCCTATGTCGAACAGGACGAATTGCTGGTGATCGAAGGCGTCGATGAAGGCACCGCAGGCGAATTGCAGGCCCGTGCCCGCGATTACCTGGAGGCGCAGGCGAAAAAGGCGATGGATGCGGCGATCGCGACCGGAGTCGAGCAAAGCCTGATTGATTTCGAAGGCCTGACACCCCAGATGCTGGAAGCCTTGGGCAAGGATGGCGTCAAGACGCTGGAAGATTTCGCCACCTGTGCGGATTGGGAACTGGCCGGTGGCTGGACCACCGTCAACGGCGAACGCGTCAAGGACGAAGGCGTGCTGGAACCGTTCGATGTGTCGCTGGAAGAAGCGCAGACCATGGTCATGACCGCACGCGTCATGCTGGGCTGGGTTGATCCGGACGAGTTGAACAAAGACGACACTGACGAAACCGAGGAAGAGGAGGCCTGATCGGGCCTTCGGAGTAAGTGTATGACGCGTGGCGGGCATAAAGATGACAACAGCGATGCAGAACGCAAATGCATCGTCACCGGAGAGGTCCAGCCAAAGGCTGGGCTGATCCGGTTCGTCATTGGGCCTGACAATCAGGTTGTGCCCGATATCTTGGGCAAATTGCCCGGACGTGGCATCTATGTCACCGCCGACCGCGCCATTCTGGAACAGGCCCGCAAGGGTCAGTTTTCCCGCTCTGCCAAACAGGCCGTGACCGTGCCGGATAATCTGGTAGACGAGGTGGAACGCCAGATCGCGCGCCGCACTGTCGATCTGATCGCCTTGACGCGCAAGGCTGGCCGTGCTGTCTGCGGGTTTGAAAAGGTCAAGGGCTGGCTGGCTGGCGGCGAACGCGTCCGCGTGCTGGTGCAAGCCTCTGACGGATCAGAGCGGGGCAAGACCAAACTCTGGACACCCGAAGGTGCGCGATACTTCGGTTGCCTGACGTCAGCCGAATTGGGTTTGGCTTTCGGACGTCAAAGTGTGATACATGGCGCGCTTGCGACTGGTGGACTCAGCGATCGTGTTGTAGAGGAAGCCACAAAGCTGCGCGGATTACGCGAAGGGAACGGTGGCGATATGGCCTCCGGGAAGGATAAAGAAGCTAGATGAGCGATAACGACGGAAAAAAGCCACTCGGCCTTGGTGGGTCACGTCCAAGCAACGTGAAGCAAAGTTTCAGCCATGGGCGGACCAAGAACGTCGTGGTGGAAACCAAACGCAAACGCGTTGTGGTGCCCAAACCCGGCGCGGCCAAGCCCGCTGGATCGACCGGTGTGCAGATGGGCGGCGACCCGTCCAAGCGGCCTGCGGGCATTTCGGATGTCGAACTTGAACGCCGCATGAAGGCGCTGGCCATGGCCCGCGCGCGTGAAAGTGACGAAGCCGCCAAGCGCGAAGCCGAAGAAAAAGAACGCGCCGCCGAGCGCGAGGCGCGCCGCGCCGAAATGGAAGCCAAAGAGGCCGAGGACCGCGAACGCGAAGAACGCGCCAAGGCCAAGGCCGAAGAAGAAAAGCGCAAATCAGAACGCGCCGCCGCCAAGGTCAAGGCCGATGCCACCCCTGCGGGTGCCGATGCCAGCGCGCTGCCCGGCGAAAACGCCGTTGACCGCCCTTCGGCTGCTGGTCCGCGCAAGGTTGACCGCGAACGCGATGCCCGCGAAAAGGCCGCCAAGGCCAAGCCCGGCCGCGAAGATGATGGCCGCCGTGCCGGTAAACTGACGCTGAATGATGCGCTGACCGGCCGCGAAGGTGGCCGCCAGCGGTCGATGGCCGCGATGAAACGCAAACAGGACCGCGCCCGCGCCAAGGCGATGGGCGGATCGGCCGAGCGTGAAAAGGTGTTCCGCGACGTGGCGCTGCCACCCGCGATCACCGTGTCGGAATTGGCCAACCGGATGGCCGAACGCGTTGCCGATGTGGTCAAGGCCTTGATGCAGAACGGCATCATGGCAACGCAGAACCAGTCGATTGACGCCGATACCGCCGAATTGATCATCGAAGAATTCGGCCATACCGTTGTGCGCGTATCCGATGCTGACGTTGAAGACGTGATCAAACAGGTGCTCGACGATCCCAAGGATCTGGTCTCGCGCCCTCCGATCGTCACGATCATGGGCCATGTCGACCACGGCAAGACCTCGTTGCTGGATGCGATCCGCAATGCCAAGGTCGTCGCCGGAGAGGCGGGCGGGATCACCCAGCATATCGGGGCCTATCAGGTGAAAACCGATTCCGGCTCGCTGCTGACCTTCCTTGATACGCCGGGCCATGCGGCCTTTACCTCGATGCGGTCGCGCGGGGCGCAGGTGACGGATATTGTCGTGCTGGTGGTTGCCGCTGATGACGCCGTGATGCCGCAGACAATCGAGGCGATCAACCACGCCAAAGCGGCCAAGGTGCCGATGATCGTGGCGATCAACAAGATCGACAAACCATCCGCCAACCCCGACAAGGTCCGCACGGATCTGTTGATGCACGAAGTCGTCGTCGAAAAGATGTCCGGCGATGTGCAGGATGTCGAGGTATCGGCGCTGACCGGCAAAGGTCTGGATAACCTGCTGGAATCCATCGCTTTGCAGGCGGAAATCCTTGAACTCAAGGCCAACCCCGACCGCGCCGCCGTTGGTGCCGTGATCGAGGCGCAGCTTGATGTGGGTCGTGGCCCTGTTGCCACGGTTCTGATCCAGAACGGCACTTTGCGTCAGGGCGATATCTTTGTCGTCGGGGAACAATATGGCAAGGTCCGTGCCTTGATCAACGACAAGGGCGAACGCGTGGCCGAAGCCGGCCCCGCCGTCCCGGTCGAGGTATTGGGCCTGAACGGCACGCCAGAGGCGGGCGATGTGCTGAACGTCGTCGAAACCGATGCGCAGGCGCGTGAAATCGCCGAATATCGCGAAAAAGCGGCCAAGGAAAAACGCGCCGCTGCCGGTGCGGCCACCACGCTGGAACAGCTGATGGCCAATGCCAAGGCGAACCAGAACGTCAGCGAATTGCCCATCGTGGTCAAGGCCGACGTGCAGGGCTCTGCCGAGGCGATCGTGCAGGCGATGGAAAAGATCGGCAATGACGAAGTCCGCGTGCGCGTGCTGCATTCGGGTGTCGGTGCGATCACCGAAACCGATATTGGCCTGGCCGAGGCATCTGGCGCGCCGGTCTTTGGCTTCAACGTCCGTGCCAATGCGACCGCGCGCAATTCCGCCAACCAGAAGGGCGTGGAAATCCGCTATTATTCGGTGATCTACGATCTTGTGGATGACGTGAAGAAAGCCGCCTCTGGCCTGTTGTCTGCTGAAATCCGCGAAAAGTTCATCGGCTATGCGACGATCAAGGACGTGTTCAAAGTGTCCAACGTCGGCAAGGTCGCGGGCTGTCTGGTCACCGAAGGTGTGGCGCGCCGCTCTGCCGGTGTGCGCCTGCTGCGCGACGATGTCGTGATCCACGAAGGCACGCTCAAGACGCTCAAACGCTTCAAGGACGAAGTGGCCGAGGTGCAGTCGGGCCAGGAATGCGGCATGGCGTTTGAAAACTACGATGATATCCGCCCCGGCGATGTGATCGAGATTTTCGAGCGGGAATCGGTCGAACGGAACCTGTAAAGGGTTCTGCCACAATAGAAAAAGGCGGCCCCTTGGGCCGCCTTTTTTATAGCCAGTCCCGCAGGATCGGGATCAGCGGAATATCCGCCGCTGGCATCGGATAATCCCGCAGATCATTGGGCCGCACCCATTTCAGCGCTTGCCCTTCACGCGATTGCGGCGTGCCGTCCCATTTGCGGCAGGCAAAGAGTGGCATCAGCAGGTGGAAATCGGCATAGGCATGGCTCGCGAATGTCAGTGGCGCAAGGCAGGAGGCCCAGGTGCCGATGCCCAATTCCTCGTGCAATTCACGGATCAGCGCGGCCTCGGGGGTTTCGCCCTGTTCGACCTTGCCGCCCGGAAATTCCCACAGACCGGCCATCGCCTTGCCTTCGGGGCGCTGCGCCAACAGCACCCGCCCGTCGGTGTCGATCAGCGCGACAGCGGAAACCAGAACCAGCTTCACGACCGGTAATCGGCGTTGATGTCGATATAGCCATGCGTCAGATCGCAGGTCCAGACCGTGCTGCTGCCCGATCCAAGCCCCAGATCGACGCCGATGACCAGCTCGGGGTTTTTCATATAGGCGCTGGTGGCCGCTTCGGAATAATCCGGCGCGCGCCAGCCGTTTTCGGCCACGGTGATATCGCCAAAGCGGATCGACAGCCTGTCCCTGTCCGCCTGCGCGCCCGATTTGCCGACGGCCATGACGATCCGGCCCCAATTGGCATCCTGCCCCGCGATGGCAGTCTTGACGAGCGGGCTGTTGGCGATGGCCATCGCGACCTTGCGCGCATCGGCATCATCGGCGGCACCTGTCACGGCGACGGTCACGAATTTGCTCGCCCCTTCGCCGTCGCGCACGACCTGATGCGCGAGGTCCAGCATCACGCCATGCAGCGCTGCTGCAAAATCGGCATTTCCGGTCACATCCACACCGGATGCCCCCGTCGCCACCGCAAGCAGGCTGTCGGATGTCGATGTATCGCTGTCCACGGTGATGCAGTTGAAGGTCTGATCGTTGTGGCGCGACACCAGCGCTTGCAACGCCTTCTGCCCGATCAGCGCATCGGTAAAGATATAGACCAGCATTGTCGCCATATCCGGCGCGATCATGCCGGACCCTTTGGCGATACCGGCGATCTGCACGGTCTTGCCCCCGACGGTGACGCTGGCACTGGCCCCCTTGGGAAAAGTGTCGGTGGTCATGATCGCGCGGGCGGCGTCCTTGATCGCGGCCTCGGTCTGGCCTTTGTGCAGATCGGCCAGTTTCGCAATGATGCGGTCATGCGGCAGCGGCTCGCCGATCACCCCGGTCGAGGCGGTGAAGACACGCCCCACCGGCACGGCGGTCAGATCGGCCACAGCCTGTGTCAGCGCTGTCACGCTGGCCACACCCATCTTGCCGGTAAAGGCGTTGGAATTGCCCGAATTGACCAGGATCGCGGCGGCACCGGACGGATCACCACCCAGTTTTGCCTGACAATCCAACACCGGGGCCGACCGCGTGGCAGAGCGGGTAAACACCCCGGCCACGGCAGACCCCGGCGCGGCGATGGCCAGCATCACATCGGTCCGGTTCTGGTATTTGACCCCCGCCGCAGCGCTGGCAAAAGTCACGCCCGCGATCACGGGCAAGTCAGGAAACTGCGCAGGCGCAAGCGGCGAGATTTTCATGGCAGATCAATCCAGCAATTCGACCTGATTGATCACGCTGGGATCAAACGCGCCTTCGGCGGGACGTTCCACCACAGTGGCGGCAGACAATTCATCCAGATAGGCCATGACGGCGGCTTCTTGCAATTCGGCGGTCAATTGCTGCGCGACCTGTTCGAGCGTCGGTGTCGGACGCGCCCGCTGATCGGTCAAGGTGACGATATGCCAGCCGAATTGGGTTTCGAACGGGTCGGAAATCTCGCCGACGTCCAGGGCCATGACAGCCGCTTCGAATTCGTCAACCATCGCACCTTCCCCGAACCAGCCCAGATCGCCGCCATTGGCGCTGGTCACATCGGTTGATACCGCGGCCGCGACATCGCCAAAAGCTTCGCCAGCGTCCAGCTGCGCCTTGGCTGCATCGGCCTCTTGCTGGGTTGCGACCAGCAGATGCGCGGCGCGGAATTCGGGGATTTCGGGCGCATCGGCAAAACGGTCCTGATAGGCCTGTTGCAGCAATTCCTGCGTGATGGCTGTTTGGGTGATATCATTGATCACCTGTGCGGCCATCAGGGACCGCTGTTCGTTCTGGATCGTATAGGTCACGCTAGGCGGCGTGGTTTCCAGCGCATCCGCCAAAAGCTGTTGCTGGACCAGCTGATCGACCAGCCCGGTAAAGAGGATCTCGTCGGGAAATTGCGCATATTGCGCGGGCAGCATGGACCGCGCGATGATCAATTCGCCGATGGTGATTTCGGTATCACCGACCTTGGCAACCACCGAGTCCGCGGTGACCTCCTGCGCGAAAGCAGCCGTTGTGACAGACAGCCAAGCGGCGGCTGCCCCCAAAAATGTTACATGTTTCAGCATTAAACGATCCCTTGATAGGCCGCGCAGCCGCCCGGCGTTGACACTCTATATCCGGCCCCTTACATCCCATGAGTGCCTTATGGAGGCCGGAAGTAGAGCAGATTTGGCCCCTTTGTATGTGGCTGGCGATCTGCCTACAAGCAACCTCCTCTCAATAGATGTCAGACAGGCGCCACAGCGCTGGTGGAGTGAATATGCTGGGTATCGGATCGATTGCCAAAAAGGTGTTTGGCTCTGCCAATGACCGCAAAGTCAAATCCGCCCGGCCGTTGGTCGCCAAGATCAACGCGCTGGAACCGCAGTTCCAGACGCTTAGTGATGATGACCTGAAGGCCAAGACCGATGAATTCCGCGACCGCGCCCTGAAAGGCGAAAGCCTTGACGCGCTCTTGCCCGAAGCTTTTGCCAATTGCCGCGAGGCGGCGCGCCGCGCGCTGGGCCTCTGGGCCTTTGATACCCAATTGCTGGGCGGGATCTTTCTGCATCAGGGCAATATCGCGGAAATGAAGACAGGCGAAGGCAAAACGCTTGTCGCCACCTTCCCGGCCTATCTGAACGCGCTGACCGGCAAAGGCGTGCATATCGTCACCGTGAACGATTATCTGGCCCGCCGCGATGCCGAATGGATGAGCAAGGTTTACAGCGCGCTGGGCATGACCACCGGTGTTGTGGTGCCGGACCAGGGCGAGGCCGACAAAAAGGCGGCCTATGCCTGTGATGTCACCTATGCGACGAATAACGAACTGGGCTTTGATTACCTGCGCGACAATATGAAATCCGAGCTGGACCAGATGTACCAGCGCTACCACAATTTCGCGATCGTGGACGAGGTGGACAGCATCCTGATCGACGAGGCGCGCACGCCGCTGATCATTTCTGGCCCCGCGCAGGACCGCAGCGAAATGTATGCCGCGATCAACAAGGTGATCCCCGATATCCTGCCCGAACATTACACCCTGGATGAAAAGGCGCGTCAGGCGACATTCACCGAGGAAGGCAATGATTTCCTTGAAGAAAAGCTGTCAGCGCTTGGTCTGCTGCCCGATGGCCAGACGCTCTATGATCCTGAAAGCGCGACTCTGGTCCATCACGTCAGCCAGGCGCTGCGCGCGCATGTGCTGTTCACCCGCGAAAAGGATTACATCGTCCGCGATGACCAGGTCGTCCTGATCGACGAATTTACCGGCCGCATGATGACCGGCCGCCGCCTGTCTGACGGTCTGCATCAGGCGATCGAGGCCAAGGAAGGCGTCGGGATCAAGCCCGAAAACGTGACGCTGGCCTCTGTCACCTTTCAGAATTACTTTCGCCTCTATGACAAGCTGGGCGGCATGACCGGCACCGCCGCGACCGAAGCTGACGAATTCCGCGAAATCTATAACCTCGGTGTGGTCGAGGTGCCGACCAATCGCCCAGTCGCGCGGGCCGATGAACATGACCAGGTCTATCGCACCGCCAAGGAAAAATTCGACGGTGTCGTCGCCGAGATCAAACAAGCCCATGCCAAGGGCCAGCCGATCCTTGTGGGCACCACATCCATCGAAAAATCAGAGTTTCTGGCCGGGCTGCTGCGCGCCGAAGGGATCACCTTTAACGTGCTCAACGCCCGCCAGCATGAACAAGAGGCGCAGATCGTCGCCGATGCCGGCAAGCTGAACGCCGTCACCATCGCCACCAATATGGCTGGTCGCGGCACCGACATCCAGCTGGGCGGCAATGTCGAAATGCGCGTGCTGCAAGCCATGGCCAGTGATCCGCAGGCCGACCCAGAGACATTGCGCGCCCGGATCGAGGCCGAGGTTGCCGATGAAAAGGAAAAAGTCAAAGCCGCGGGCGGATTATTCGTGCTGGCCACAGAACGCCACGAAAGTCGGCGGATCGACAACCAGCTGCGGGGCCGGTCCGGCCGTCAGGGTGACCCGGGGCGGTCCACGTTCTTTTTGTCGCTCGAAGATGATCTGATGCGGATTTTCGGGTCGGAACGGCTCGAAAAAGTCCTGTCCGGTCTGGGCATGAAAGAGGGCGAAGCCATCGTCCACCCTTGGGTCAACAAATCGCTGGAACGCGCGCAGGCCAAGGTTGAGGCGCGCAATTTCGACATCCGCAAACAATTGCTGAAATTCGACGATGTGATGAATGAACAGCGCAAGGTCGTGTTTTCCCAGCGCCGCGAGATCATGGAATCGACCGATCTGGCCGATGTCGTCAAGGATATGCGCGATCAGGTGATCGACGATCTGGTGACGCTCTATATGCCGCCGAAATCCTATGCTGATCAATGGGATGCGGATTCGTTGCAGGCCGATGTCATTGCCCATCTGGGGCTTGACCTGCCGGTCGTCGATTGGGCCGCCGAGGAAGGCGTGGACGATGATGTCATGCGCGAACGTCTTGAAGAAGCGGCCGATAAATACATGGGCGAAAAGGCCGATGCCTTTGGTGCCGAAACGATGCGCAATGTCGAAAAGCAGATCCTGCTGAAAACCATCGATGAAAAATGGCGCGAACATCTGCTGACGCTGGAACATCTGCGGTCCGTCGTGGGGATGCGTGGCTATGCGCAGCGCGACCCGTTGAACGAATACAAGACCGAAGGTTTCCAGCTATTCGAAAAACTGCTGGACAGTCTGCGCACCGATGTCACCAAGAAATTGTCGCAGATCCGGCCGATGTCGAAAGAAGAACAGGAACGCATGATCGCCCAATTCCGCCAGCAGCAGGCGGCAGCAGCGGCCGCCTTGGCGACGCCTGCCACGGCGACAGCCGCAGATGCGCGTGACGGGTTCAACGAAAACGACCCCGCGACATGGGGCAATCCGGGCCGCAACGATCTATGCCCTTGCGGGTCGGGCAAGAAGTTCAAGCATTGTCATGGGCGCATATAAATCTGTTTAATATCAATGACTTAATAATCAATTGCATGGCATAAAATGTTATGCAATTGTTATGCAAATGGCGATTTTGCATAGGTTGTTAGGCATTTGTTAGGCAAAACTGAGGCTGAGTTTGAAGAAAAGCTGCTTGATGGAAGGGTGCTGTTGTTCAGTCGCAATGGCATCTTCCAAGTGCGTTTGTACAAAGGCATGCGGCAGTACATCTACAAAAGCCTAAAGACACGAGACTTGGCTAAGGCACGTGATTTGGCTGTACGTGCGCACTACGAGTTAGAGTTTCGCAAAGAAGAACAACTGCCACTGCAGATTAAGCGTTTCAGTGAAGTGCTGAACGAATATGCCAAACTGCGTGAGAGCCAGAATGCACGTGGCACCTATCGTCACAGCAACAAAGCCAATCAGCAACAAACCAGTGACTTTATGCTGCGACAGATAGTGCGTGTGAGCAAGTTCTGGCACGAGTACTGTGGAAAGAAGCCTGTTGATAAAATTGATAACGCCGTGCTGCGTGACTACGTTGATTGGCGACGTGCCTACTACAGACGCATGCCAGCAGACAAACGTCCAAAGAACCACAGCCTCAATCCAGCAGATAAAACACTTGAGTGGGAAACAACCTTCGCACTCACAGTTCTCAAATATGCACAGGAACGTGGCTACAGAGGCAACAAGCCTGTTCCCACGTTTAGGCACAAAGCACAGCGCACCAAAACACGTCCAGCGTTCACGTTGAAGGAATACAGCCGCTTGTACAAAGCCATTAGACGCTGGATGCATGAGGAAAAGGACAATGCTCGTTGGCGCTATACACGCGAGCTGCTGCGGGACTATGTGCTGATATTGGCAAACAGTGGCATGCGTGTGGGTGAAGCAAATAACCTGCGTGTGAGTGACTTAGAAAAATTTACAGACGAACGTGGGCGCGAGAACTACGCATTCAATGTCAACGGCAAGACTGGAAAGCGTTATGTTATTCTACGTGCTACAGCGAAACGCTATGTGGATAGGTGTTTAGAACGAAATGCTCGTTGGCGTAGCGAATGGGAAACAACCTCTGCAAAGGGCACCAAACAGCATAACCGAAAAACAGCACAACACGACGATTGGCTGTTTCGAATGCCTGATGGCAACAAGATTATCACGCTGATAGACCAGTTTAACGCTGTGCTTGAGCGTGAAAAGCTCACACATAACGCAGATGGTGAGAAATACACACTCTACAGTCTAAGACACTTTTACGCTGTGCAGATGCTACGACATGGGCGTGTGAGCGTGTTTGATATAGCACGCAACATGGGCACCAGTGTGCAGATTATTGAAAGCTATTACGGCAAGCATGCGACTGCACAGGAACTTGCAACGCGGCTAGGTGGATAAAAGGGTAGGTTTGAACCTACCCTTTTGTGTTCTTATAGCTTGTTCATAACGGGCTCTGCTTCAACAGTCGTTGTTGTGCTTGGTGGTGTACAGGCTGACACAGCAAGTGTGCTGCAGATTAAAAGAAGTGCTCCAAGTTTACGCATAGTTGTTTCTCCCTATTGTGTCTGATTGAGACTATTAGCCTTTGGAAATCAAAGCAACTCCACAGCATTCGCCAACTGTGCGTCATTTACGTCAATGTAGCGCTGTGTGACGGCAATTGAGCTGTGTCCTGCCAATGCTGCCAACACACGCACGCCCACGCCCTTGTTCGCTAAGCGTGTAATAAACGTGCGTCTGCCACTGTGGCTGCTTGCGTCAGTCAGCCCACATGCCTTGTAGATATTGAGGAACAGCTGACACATGGTGTTGGCTGAGAAGTGATTGCCCTTTTGACTGCGAAACAGCGCTGCTGTGCTCAGTGACGGTTTGATGTTGCGCCACGCAGCATAGCGCAGCAGTTGCGCTGTCAGCGCTGCGTTGACGAACACAGTGCGTGTACGAGCACCTTTGGTTTGTTCAGCACGCAGCGTGAACTGTGTACGCACTGTCCCATCCTCATTGTAAACGTCGCCCACACACAGCGCTGCCAACTCCTTCGCACGCAGTCCTGTGTATATGCTGAACAGCAGTATCGTGCTGTCGCGTGTCACATACCTACGACTTTGACAGTAGCGCAGTGCTCGTTTGATTTGTGCGTCATTGAGTGTTGCTGCTTGTGCCATCATGCCCTCAAATATCAGGTAAACTTTCTATGATGCTAAAGTCTGATATTCGGTTTGAGCAACCACTAGGACAGTTACTATCAAGATGTTTGATTTCAATTGGTTATGCGATAATATCATACAATATGTATTCTATGACATTAGTCATAACTGTTCATTAATGCTGTTTGGGTATGTTGTTTGATTGTCAGTTGCGTCACTGCTTCGCAGTTCCACAATCACTTCACTGTTTCAAACTTCGCTTCGCTTCAGTTCTCAACAGTTTCGTAAGCGGTCGCTGGCCCTCACCTTCCAACAGATTGTCTGACCTGCGATTCCATGTGCGATGGAGATCAGTGCAGGAGTTTCGCGATGGCGACTACGTTGGAGTTTCTCCGGGATTACGGGGTGGACATAAGGACCAACGGACAGCGACGCTGGCCGGAAGAGATAAAGGCGCGGATCGTTGCTGAGAGCTTGCAGCCAGGTGTGAGCGTGAATGAAGTTGCGGCGCGGTATGGGCTGCGGGCGAACCATTTATCGGAATGGCGTAGTCGGGCACGTGACGGCCGGTTGGTTTTGCCTGCGGTTGAAGATGACAGCTTCTGTTTTGCACCGATCGTCGTGTCGGATGGTGGCGGCGGTGCGGATGTGCCGGCTGTCGCCGGGCAGCTCACAAAGCCTGACGGGTTGTCCTGTAAACCCATCGAGATTGCGATAGGTCGTGTGACAATCCGGGTCGATGGCACCACCAGTTCTGACCGGATTGCCGAGATCGTGCGGGCAATCGGGGCGCGGCCATGATGTTCCCGTCAAACCGCGTGCGGGTTCTGGTCTCGACGCAACCTGTGGACTTCAGGAAAGGTCATGATGGTCTGGCGGCAATCGTGTCGTCGGTGCTGCGTAAGGATCCGTTCACCGGCACGGTGTTTGTGTTCCGGTCGCGCCGGGCGGATCGGCTGAAGCTTTTGTATTGGGATGGCACCGGATTGGTGATGGCCTACAAGCGGTTGGAAGACATGACCTTCACCTGGCCTGCGATCAAAGACGGGGTGATGGCGCTGAACCACGCCCAGTTTGAGGCCCTGTTTGCCGGTCTGGACTGGCGTAAGGTCAAGGCGCTGGAGATGCGCCCACCTGCTGCGGCAGAATGAATCAACCATATGTTTTTGCGTGATTTTACTGGGGTTTAATCGTAGTCTCGGGCTATGATTGATACGCCTGTCATTGACCTTTCCACCATCCCTGCCGCGCAGCGCGCGGTGGTTGCGACCTTGATGGAAACGATCGCCGCACTTCAGGATATTACCCAACGCCAACAGCATCTGATTGCCGAGTTGAACCATGCCCTGCATGGGAAGCGGTCGGAAAAGCTGACCGAGGATGAACGGCAGCTGGCGTTTGAGGATCTGTCCATCGCGTTGGCCGAGGTCGAGGTGCAGAAGGAACATCTTGCCGCCAAGGCAGATAGCAAGACGGCAACCAGGCCCGGGCCAAAGCGGACCATCGGCAATCTACCGGCCACATTGCCGCGCATCGAAGAGATTATCGAACCCGCCAGCCTGATCTGCCCTTGTGGCTGTGGCGTCATGCACAAGATCGGTGAAGACCGCAGCGAGCGGCTGGATATCGTGCCAGCGCAGTTGCGTGTGATTGTCACCGTGCGCCCGAAATATGCCTGCCGGACCTGCACAAACGGCGTGACCCAGGCACCGGCGCCCTGCCACCTAATCATGGGCGGGTTGCCGACAGAAGCGACGCTCGCCCATGTGCTGGTCAGCAAATATGCCGACCATCTGCCGTTGTATCGCCAGAGCCAGATCCTGGCGCGGGCAGGCCTCGATCTGCACCGCGCTGTGCTGGCCGATTGGGTGGGTAAGGCGGCATTCCACCTCAAGCCCGTCGTCGACCGGCTGGGTGAACACCTGAAACGATCAGACAAGCTGTTCATGGACGAAACCACCGCCCCGGTGCTGGATCCGGGTCGCGGAAGGACCAAAACCGGCTATCTCTGGGCTCTTGCCCGCGATGACCGGCCATGGGGCGGTGAGGACCCGCCCGGTGTGGTCTACTTCTATGCACCCGGTCGGGCGGGCGAGAATGCCGAAACATTCCTGATAGGTTTTGACGGCATCCTGCAGATCGACGGATACCAGGGCTACAACCGGCTGACCAAGCCGACCCGCAAGGGCGGCGATCCCATTCAGGTGGCCCATTGCTGGGCGCACGCGCGCCGCAAGCTGAAGGAAGTCTTCGACCGCGATGGATCACAGATCGCCGCCGAGGGCCTGCGCCGCATCGCCGAGATCTATGCTGTCGAAGCCGATATCCGTGGCATCTCTCCCAGCCAGCGATTGTCGGCCCGCCAGACCCGCAGTGCTCCACTGGTCGCGGCCTTCGGCGATTGGCTGCAGGCCCAACGCCGCAAGATCTCCGCTAAATCCCGGTTGGGTGAAAAGCTGACTTACATCCATAATCACTGGGATGGGCTGCAGACCTTCTTGGCCGATGGCCGCGTCGAGATTGACAACAACCGCGTCGAAAACCTGATCCGCCCCATTGCTCTCAATCGCAAGAACGCGCTCTTCGCCGGTCATGACGAAGGTGGCATCGCTTGGGGTCGCATCGCCTCACTGATCGAGACCTGCAAGATCAACGACGTCGAGCCCTTCGCCTATCTCAAAGCAACCCTCACAGCGATCGCTAATGGCCACCCGCAAAGCCGCCTCGATGATCTGCTCCCGTGGAACTTCAAGCCGTCAAGCTGAACCGACAGTGCTCTCCTGAGAACGCTTACACAGTTTCAGCATCATTCTTCGTATATGATTAGTTGGGGATTTTCTGTAGATTTAGAAGTCATAGAGAGGCAGTACGCCTCTCTTTGACTGTTGGACTTTCTGTGAGTTCCTCTGTCAGCAATGTCGCACAACCAACTCAGTGTTGGTAGATGGGGTTTGGCTGTCACCTTTATGTGCGTGGAGTTGTTCCAAACGCAAAACACTGCCAGCACATTGCCGCCAACAGTGTTCAGTACGGGGTATATTCGTGTTAACACGAAAATCTCTCATCCCGTTCCACAGCATAATTTATTACACGCCCTTTGCTGCTTTGCGTGTTGTATGCCTCTGCAAGAGCTACTGTGCTGACAAGTTCTGTACGCATACCTTCATATACTTACTCAATGCCGTTTGTGGAGCACTATGCTGCAGATAAATACAAGCAGTGGGTAGTTGCTTTGTATCTACAGTTATTTATCAACTAAAGCAGAAAAGGTAGCAGAAATGGTTTTGAACGAGGTGTTTGGTTTATTGAAGAGCATAGGTGCTGTGCGTAGCGAAAGTGAGTTTAGCAAAGACTGGCTGGGACGCAGCGAGTGTTATCTACGTAGTCTACGATTTGTTGGCACAGAACCCAGCATCAGCACGATTGCAGTATGTGCCAGCAAGCTACAGCACTATGGCAAGCGTATGTGTGCTACACATGAACATGAATATTTGGGCAAACGCTTCTTAAGCTTAGCAGAACAATGTCACGCATACATCAACAGCACTGCAGAACAGACTTGGATGGCGTCACTATGAAATGGGTATTGCACTGTAGACTTTATGCTGCGCGAAAAATTGTGGTGAGCTACTTATCGTTTCAGGCTGGCAGTTTTCCACTATGACAGTCGCAGAAGTAGTGGGTGTCAGCAAGCACCGTAAGCACAGCGCTAAGCCTCGTACAAAGTCCAAACAGCATGTGGATACGTCTTACACCCCCCCAAGCAAAGCGCAGCCGTTCAATAAGCCAAAGTCACAGCACTTGAGTTGATAGTCCAACGACGCAGTTACTGTGATGTGAGGTTTCAGATCGAAACGCACGGTTTTTGTGCTGTTTGACGTTTGTATTGACAGTGAGCCTGGCAGGCATAGTGAGGCTGGGTTTAGAAACGAATTGGCGCCGGTGAGAAAATCAAATCGCTCGAGCACTCAAACATATTGATAAACTTCTAGCGTGGGCTGATCTACTATAACTTCAAAGACGGTACCAAGATCGTCAGATATTGCACCTTTAACGTTTGCTCGCGCATCACTAAATGCCGCATTGCCAGCGTTTGCTTCCGAAAATACACCCGATCCATCATTATGGAAAACATATATTCCGCCCGCATTGGCAGCACCAACAATGTCGAGATCACCGTCTTTATCGATGTCTATCAAACTGATAGTTTGAATCCAAGGTTTATTTATGGTGAAATTTGAGTTTGCGCTAATATCAACAAAATCGCCATTTTCTTGCTGTAAAAGGATTTGTAGTGCTCGACCCTCATAGAACGGGTTATTTGTCGTTTGGCTCAATACTAAGTCTACTCGTCCGTCATTGTTGATGTCACCAGCTTTTATGTCGAGCGTTATGGTATCGGCACCAAAATAACCCGATGGAAGCAATTTTGAGACTGAGAAGGTGTTATTAGTAGCGTTAAATTCAAGTATCATTGAGCTAGAGTTCGCATCCATGCCCAAAATAAGCTCTATATCACTGTCGTTATCAACATCAGCAAAGAGAGAACTAGTATATTTTTTTGAATTCCCTCCCGCAAAACCTGTCGTATAATCGAATATTTCCGGCGACAAGCTTAACTTGACGAAACTTCCATCCCCAGAGTTTAGAAGGAGGTAAGGTAAAATAGCGCCACTGTTGAAAATATTTCCTACATAGATATCGACAAATCCATCTCCATTGATGTCGCCGACTGTTGCGGAATGCGTATTATCTGCCACGTTGGGTAGATTTGTTGAGCTATCAATAAAGCTACCATTTGCCGACTGTAGAAAAATACCATTTCGCTCACCTATGAATGGAGAAGTGTCATAACCTGAGGTGGCAACAAAAATATCTAAAAGTCCATCAGCGTTGAAATCAGCCGTCAATATTTCAGCCGGATGGATGAATTTTGTTTCAAAATCAGTGTTTGTTATCTCATATATGCTACCACTTGACTTTATAGTTACTATTGAAAAAGAGTCCGATACAGCGGGTGGGAAGCTTCCTCCACTAATAATGAAATCAGAGCGTCCGTCTGCATTGATATCGGAGGCATAGACTGTAAAAAAATTGGGGCTTGTTGAAGCGCTGCTTTGTGGTTGGAAATTTTCAAACCTGGCAACAAGATTACTAGAAGATGATGCTTCTATGTTATTATTTCCATCACCCCCACCACATGCGGCAAGTGCTAACGGAGTCAGCAACATGGCTGTTCTTGTCGTACTCAATGATATGCTAGATTGGTTGCTAGCAGTGACACTGTGCGATTGGCGAACGACTTTTTGCCACTTAACTTCATCGACAAAATCTGTTGTATATTTTGGTGCTGTGCACAGCAATGTGTTAGATTTTAAATCATTTGTCATTCTCAGAACCACCAATGCTCAAATTTAATTTAAATCTAGCTTTGTAGCCTTTGAGTGTTCTGTCAAGTTTGCATTTGTGGAGATGTGATTGAGTTTGTTTTACTGGTTACCTGCCCTTCCTCAGTGGAAACTTTCCCTGTCCCACAGCGTCAATATACTGTTCTGCAATGCGTATGTGGCGACGTACAAGGTTTGCTTTCCGCTGCTTAATAGTGCGCAGTATGTAGTCATACGGCAAAAGCAACTTCTTTGATGCTGCGACTGTTTCGCCTTCCACGCTTTCACTCACATACAAACCTGCGTCAGCGTGTATCAAATCATATAGTTCGTAGAGCTTGAGCTTGGGGTTGGCACGGTATGCGTCATATACAGTCAAGTGTTGGTGTAGGCTGGTGAGCACAGGCTTGGTGGCGACGGGATAACGGGCGCGACTGATACGCTTCGCAGCCTTTGCTTGTGCCTCATACTGTTTCAGCACACTGCGTATACGAGTGATGAGATAGGCTGTGCGCACTTCTAAAGGCAGTTCAAGCGTCAGAGTGTCGTTTGAAAGGGTAGGTTCAAACCTACTGTTTTCGTCCAAAACCCTTATTTGACGTGCTGTTGGTTCGCAAAACAGTTCGCTGTGCGCCTCTTTGCTCCACCACTGCCAAAAGTCGTCGTGTGCGTGGACGTTGCCAAAGTCACCGTACAGCTTGGCATACTTGCCCTTCCCCCCTCGCATACAGCACTGACGATACCCATCGTGTCGCCGCAAGTACTCCCACCAATAGTAGTAGACTGAGCATTTCCACGCAGGTGCACCTTTGTAGGGTGGGTTGGGTGGCTTTCGTTTGCTTGGGCGAACGCCTTTGAGGGGTGGGGCATAGACGAAAAAGCGTCTGCCCACCTTATAGCGATTCGCTTCGTCTGCTGTGCTTGTATCAGTCATTATACACCACTGTGTTGTAGGGTTGGCGTTGTAGAACTCGGCGTACTTTTATGTGCTATATTTTAGAAGTTGGCAATGAGCGCAACATAAATTCGCAACAGAAAAGGAAAGCGAACATGACGAAGACAACTAAATCTACTATCAAATCTGCTACAACAGTAATCACAGCACAGCAGCACTACGACGCTATGCTTATAATCGCTAACAAAGCAGCGACTTGGCACAGCACAAGCTATAAGAAGGCAAGTGACGAACTCTTTGCTTTGCTTGGCGAATGCTATTCGACTGTGGCTGACATTCGCAAACAAGGCACTGCTATGGTGCGTGAACTTAACAAAGTGCTCACAGCAAATAGCATTACCTTCAATGATGGCACACGCTTGGAGACGAAGGTTGTGCGTGTGGTGTTTGGCAACATTGGCAAGCGAGCACACATTTACGCACGTGTGCTTGTCAATGCACGTGAACAGTCTGTTCAAACTACTCTTTTTGCACAATGGCTTGTAAAACAAGGTGGTATCGAAGCTGTACGCAAGCAGCATAAGGGACTGACACCTGCGGAAGTCAAAGCACAGCGTGTGGAAACAGCGGAAAAATCGTTTCCACGTGTCAAAGCAAAGCTGCTGTCAAATGCACCTAAAGCTGACGGCAGCGATTATGTGCTTGCCCTAGTAGAGCATACAAACGGTAAGCAGCGTATCGTAAGCTTCTGCGCAAATATATCGCTTGTTAAACAAGTGCTCGCAAGTGTTGCAGACTACGCTGAACAGCAAGCAGCAGCTGAGACACGTGCAGACGTGGAGCGTGAACGTCGCAAGCTACAACAGCAACTCGCACAAGTGTCTTCGCTGACAGACAAAGCAGCCTAAGCACTCAAGTGAAGGCGCAGCGTCTGTGCTGTGCCTTCCTTTGCTCTCAAATCAAAAGGAACAGATATGAAAATTACACAAAACCCTAGTGCTTGGGCAGTTAGCACACCTCAAACGTTCTCAGACTTAGTATTCGCTGACGAATACACAAGGCAAGATTTATACGACTATGTTCAGTATCCACAGATGTGTGGGAACATAATATTGGAAGGGGCATATGGCAGTGGCAAATCAACCATAGCTGCTATTATTGCCAAAGAACGCTTAGGCAGCACACCTTCAGTGTATGAGTTAAATGGCGATGCTTGGACAGATGACACACTGAAGACGCTGTGTGGGACTTTCAACTTAGCAAGGACATGCGAAGAAATACCAATCGTTATCATAAACGAAGTGGATAGGCTTAAAGACAAGCAGTACGTGCTGAGAGACTTTTTGGACGAACACACACAACGTCTGCTTGTAATTATGACAACAAATCACTTGTCAAACATTGATGGCAGCATTGTAGACAGAAGCGACGTGTTTAGAGTGCGAGGCTTTGAACCAATACAAGCAGTGGCTGTAGCGCAGCGTGTTCTCCATCAATACAGCGTAGCAGTGACTGACAGTGATTTATTGGCAATCTTTGAACGCAGCTTGATTAGTGACGAAACTGAGCTGAGCTTGCGGCAGATTGGACGCACAGTGGACAAGCTGGTGCTACAGCTTAGCACAACACAGCAGCCTCAGCCACGCAAGCCTAAGCTCACAGTGGTATAAAGGGGTAGATTCAACCTACTGTTTCAAACGTCAACGCAGTCTGCGTTGGCGTTTTTTGTTTTCATATTGAGGTAGTTGACGCAGCGAAAAGTATTGCTAAAAGACTAATGCAATTCGGAGGAATTTGATATGAGCAAACTTGAAGAACTACTTGCACAGCAAGAGCAGATTACAATGCAGATTGAAGAAGCAAAGAAGCAGCAGAAAACTGAAGATTTGAAGACTGTGCGTCAACTGTGCAAGGCACATGGCTTCACTGCACGTATGCTTAAAGGTTTTTTAGCTGAAGGTAGAAAGCGGCGTACAAAAACAGAGAACTAAGTTAGGTAGTTATTGATAGCATGAACGGAGAATAAAAATGGTTAAAAAACTTGTGCGGATTGTTTTGATTGGCTTTGGGGTTATGGCACTGGGAATTCTTTCACTATCGTTACCTGCATATCAGGCTGGTCGTAAAGAGCAGGCACAAGTGGAAGAGGGTGGTTTTCAAAGTGTAGCAGAGATGAAAGCAGCGCAGGCGGCTGGCTTTGATACAAATGAGGGATACAAGCAACACTTAGCTGAACAACAGGCACTGCAAGAAGCAGAAGCTGAACGTTTAGCGCTTGAGGAAGAAGCAGTTAAGCTTGCGGAAGTAGAAGCTGCTGCGGAGGCTGCAAGGAAAGCAGAAGAAGCGGCTGCACAGCTTAAACAGGCAGAGCAGCTAAACGCTGAAATCATAGACGAAATGCTTTCTTCTTCCTATTTTGGCTTTTTGCAACCGACAGTCAGCTACGACTATGAAACACTTGTTGGGGGTACATGTAGTGAAGTCATTCATACTCTTAGCTCGACACCTTCTGCGTCAGGCGACGTCCAAGTACTTGGTACCTTCTTTGGTGTTGATAGAAGGCAAGTCACATGGGTAAATATAATTGGACAGGCAAAATATGATTGTGACGCACATTTTGGTTTTCCATGCGACTTAGATATAAATGTACCAGTTAAAGGTGAAATTTCAGTATCAAGTGAAACAGGACTGGTTGTTCTTATTCAAAGAGATAGTGGAACTTCGCAAGTTTTTGACTACTCTGATGTTGGTTCTGGATTCGTGACAACACGAACTTTGGGTGCTTCTGAGGAACAAAGCCTTCTTGTTTGTGTTGAACCAAGTTGATTTTCGGCTGACAACCTGCCTTGTTCGAAAGCACAATGTGTGAGTAGAATAAGGAGGTTATCATGTCATTCCTACAACAACAGAAGCTAACAGAGTTCAAATCAAACACGCAAAGTAATCCCATTGTGAGACGACGCAGCAAGCTTGCGTTCAAAGTGGAAGAACAAATCCGTTTGGCTGTGGACAGCACCTATCGTCCAACAAAGATAGTGTGGAATAGGGACATTGACGGCAATCAACACAAAGTAGAACAACCCAAGCGTATGCGCTGTTGGTGGACAGAGCACACAGATGGTGGTGTGCAACTCACAGTGCGCTACGGCTCAAAGCCATTGGAGTTGGGAAAGGGCAAGACTGCTATTGCGTTGAACAGCAAAGAGGAGGTTGAACCTACTCTTCGTAACCTAAAGCTTGCAGTGCTGAGTGGTGAATTTGATACGATACTCACACAGCAAGTTGGCATTACAAAGCCACTGCCAAAGTGAGTAGAACAGAGTTCAGTCACAGCCATTTTCAACGAGAAATTTGACTGTGATTGTCCAATAGTAAAATACAATGATAACAATGACTTGGCTGTTAGGCAAATGTTAGGCACAATAATCTTGGTGCGTTAATAGTGTTCAATAACAATAGTTTAACCTTCACCAAATGAATTCAAGCATTGTCACGGGCGTCTTGCTTAAAGGATCAAGACAGCGCTGGCGGGGTCGCCCGCCACGCGCGCCACGCGCGATTGTCAGAACAAACCCTGCGCGCGAAAGCTGATTTCGCAGGATTTGCCGATGATCAGATGGTCATGCACCGTGATCCCCAAAGTGCGCGCTGCATCACTGATCTGGCGGGTCACTGCAATATCGGCCTGTGACGGCGTGGGGTCGCCCGATGGGTGGTTGTGGACAAGGATCATGGATGCTGCGTTCAGTTCCAGCGCGCGTTTGACCACCTCGCGCGGATAGACGGGCACATGGTCCAGCGTGCCCTTGGCCTGTTCTTCATCCGCGATCAGAACATTCTTGGTGTCCAGGAACAGGATGCGGAATTGTTCGGTGTCGCGATGCGCCATCACCGTGTGGCAATAGGTCAGCAGCGCATCCCAGCCGGACATGACATGGCGCTGCATCACCCGCGCCCGTGCCAGCCTGTGGGCCGCGGCTTCGACGATTTTCAGTTCCAGCGCAACGGCGGGGCCGGCACCGGGCACCTGGCCGATCTGGGTGACGCTGGCCGATAAAACCCCGTTGAAATCACCGAAATGATCGATCAGCGCGCGGGCCAGCGGTTTGACATCCTGCCGCGGGATGGCGCGGAACAGCACCAGTTCCAGCAATTCGTAATCAGGCACCGCTGCCGGGCCACCCGCCAGGAACCTGTCGCGCAGCCGTTTGCGGTGATCGCGCAGATAGGACGGCAGTTTTGCCCTGGGCGGGCTGTCTATTTCGGGAAAAAGGCTGCGGGATTCGGCAAAGCGGGTCATGCCCCACCCTGCCGGATCGCCGGTTACCGTATGGTTAACTTTTCATCGAATCCCAGAAGGATTTGACGCTGGCAAAGAAACTGGTCCCTTGGGGGTTGTTCTCTTCGCTGAGCTTGTCGAATTCGCGCAGGATTTCGCGTTGGCGCGTTGTCAGCTTGACCGGCGTTTCCACGGCCAGCTCGATCATCATATCGCCGCTGGGGCCACCCCGCAGCGCGGGCATCCCCTTGCCGCGCAGACGCATCTGGCGGCCCGATTGCGAGCCTTCGGGCACTTTGACGCGGCTGCGGCCGCCGTCGATTGTCGGCACCTCGATTTCGCCGCCAAGCGCTGCGGTCGCGATCGATACCGGCACGCGGCAATAAAGGTTCAGACCTTCGCGTTCGAATAGCGGATGGCTGTTGACCTCGATAAAGATATAGAGATCGCCGGGCGGGCCGCCGCGCACACCAGCCTCGCCTTCGCCGCTCAGGCGGATGCGGGTGCCGGTTTCGACGCCAGCGGGGATATTCACGGACAGCGACTTTTCTTTTTCGACGCGACCGGCCCCATGGCAGACCTTGCATTTATCCTTGATGATCTGGCCCATGCCGCTGCAGGTCGGGCAGGTGCGTTCGACGGTGAAAAAGCCCTGCTGCGCGCGGACCTTGCCCATGCCGTTACAGGTCGGACAGACCTGTGGTTCAGACCCGCCCTCGGCCCCGGTGCCGGAACAGGACCCGCATGACACGGCCGTTGTGACGCTGATCGTCTTTTGCAGACCGGCAAAGGCGTCTTCGAGATTGATGCGCAGGTTATAGCGCAGATCGCTGCCGCGCTGTGCGCCGCTGCGTCGCCCGCCACCGCCACGCCCGCCCATGAAATCACCGAACAGGTCGTCGAAGACATCGGAAAAGGCGCTGGCAAAGTCGCCCTGCCCGCCACCGCGCGGCCCACCCGCGCTGGACCCCATGCCATTTTCAAAGGCGGCATGGCCATAACGGTCATAGGCGGCCTTTTTATTGGCGTCTTTCAGAACTTCATAGGCTTCGTTCGCTTCTTTGAACTGGGCCTCGGCCTTGGGGTTGTCGGCGTTGCGGTCGGGGTGCAATTCCTTGGCCTTTTGGCGATAGGCCTTTTTGATCGCATCGGCATCGGCCCCTTTGGCGATCCCCAACACATCATAATAATCACGTTTTGCCATTATCGTTTTCCCCTTTGGGAACAGAAAAAGACCGGCCCGGTGTGGGGCCGGTCCATTTCCTGCGCCGCCTTATCAATTGCGGCGCTTGTCGTCATCCAGGTCTTCGAAATCCGCATCCAGAATGTCGTCATCCGCGCCGGGACGATCAGGCTCGGCATCGCCGGATTCTTCCTGGCTGGCCTTGTAGATGGCTTCGCCCAGTTTCATCGCGGCTTCGGTCACGTTTTGCACGCCGGATTTGATCTTGCCTGCATTGTCGCCCTCAAGGTCGTCCTTGAGCGCGGCAATCGCCAGTTCGATCGCTTCGATCGTGGTGGGGTCAACCTTGTCGGCATGTTCTTCCATCGATTTTTCGGTCGAATGGATCAGGCTTTCGGCCTGGTTTTTCGCTTCGACCAATTCGCGGCGGGACTTGTCGGCCTCGGCATTTGCCTCGGCGTCCTTGACCATTGCTTCGATGTCATCATCCGACAGACCGCCAGAGGCCTGGATCGTGATCTTCTGTTCCTTGCCGGTGCCTTTGTCCTTGGCGCCAACCTCGACAATGCCGTTGGCGTCGATGTCAAAGGTCACCTCGATCTGGGGCATGCCGCGCGGGGCTGGTGGGATGTTTTCAAGGTTGAACTGACCCAACATCTTGTTGTCGGCGGCCATTTCACGTTCACCCTGGAACACCCGCAAGGTCACGGCATTCTGGTTGTCTTCGGCGGTCGAGAAGACCTGGCTTTTCTTCGTCGGGATCGTTGTGTTGCGGTCGATCAGGCGGGTGAACACGCCGCCCAATGTTTCGATCCCCAGCGACAAAGGTGTCACGTCCAGCAGGACCACATCCTTGACGTCACCTTGCAGAACACCGGCCTGAATGGCGGCACCCATGGCGACGACCTCATCGGGGTTCACACCCTGATGCGGTTCCTTGCCAAAGAACTTGGACACTTCTTCCTTGACCTTGGGCATGCGGGTCATCCCGCCGACCAGAACAACCTCGTCGATGTCGGATGTGGACAGACCGGCATCCTTGATCGCAGCCTGGCAAGGTTTCAGCGAGGCCTTGATCAGATCGCCCACAAGGCTTTCCAGCTTGGCGCGGGTCAGTTTCATGACCATATGCAGCGGCTGGCCATTCGACCCCATGGAAATGAACGGCTGGTTGATTTCCGTGCTGGAGGACGAGGACAGTTCGATCTTGGCCTTTTCGGCGGCTTCCTTCAGCCGCTGGAGCGCCATCTTGTCCTTGGTCAGATCGACCGAGTTTTCCTTTTTGAATTCGTCAGCCAGATAGTTGACGATCCGCATGTCGAAATCTTCACCGCCAAGGAAGGTATCCCCATTGGTGGATTTCACCTCGAACAGGCCGTCGTCGATTTCCAGAATGGTCACGTCGAAAGTACCGCCGCCAAGGTCATAGACCGCGATGGTTTTGCTTTCTTTCTTGTCGAGACCATAAGCCAGCGCCGCAGCGGTGGGTTCGTTGATGATGCGCAGCACCTCAAGTCCGGCGATCTTGCCGGCGTCCTTGGTCGCCTGACGCTGGGCGTCGTTGAAATAGGCGGGCACGGTGATGACGGCTTGCGTCACTTCTTCGCCAAGATAGCTTTCAGCGGTTTCTTTCATCTTGCCGAGGATGAAGGCGGAAATCTGGCTGGGCGAATATTTCTCGCCGCGCGCCTGCACCCACGCATCGCCATTGCCACCGTCAACGATGGTAAACGGCATGTTCTTTTTCTCTTTGGCAAGGTCGCCATCGTCGAACCGGCGCCCGATCAGCCGCTTGACGGCGAAAATCGTGTTTTCGGGGTTGGTCACTGCCTGACGTTTCGCAGGCTGCCCGACAAGGCGTTCGTCATCTGTAAACGCGACGATCGACGGCGTCGTGCGCGCGCCTTCGGCGTTTTCGATCACGCGGGGCTTTGACCCGTCCATGATCGCAATACAGGAGTTGGTCGTCCCAAGGTCGATACCAATCACTTTGGCCATTTTTCAAATCCCTCTACTTTAGGCGGTTTGAGCAGCGCGAACCCATTCCGGCACCCGCGCCAGTTTCATGCGTCTGACAGCGCAACCCGCTGATCCGACGTTGGCCTGTATATAGGTGTGCCATATGGGGGCTGCAACAGTCCCAGAGGCTGCAAAAGTGCAAAAGCCACAGTTTTAGGCTATCGATTGACCGCTGGCGAAGGCCGGATGCGGCCGTCTTGGCACTGGCCTGCATGCTGGCTTTGGAAACAATCGGCCAAGCGGCGCGGGAATCAGCGTGATCAGCCGGGCAGATCGCGCGCGCCCCGCGGTCTAACGCGCGGCGTACCAGCTGAGTGATACATGCCTGCGGGTATAGAATTCGCCCATCAAGCCGATCATGATCAGCGCCAGTGAGACATAGATCGGATAGCTGACTGATGTGACATGGGGGTTATAATGCAAGAAGACATGGCCGCGTGATTGGTCGATGATATGGAACAACGGGTTCCAATCGAACAGCGCGACCGTCACGGCGGGCAGCGTGTTCACCACGAACATCTTGCCCGAGGCGATCATGTTCATCCGGATATAAAGCGAGCGCAACAGCCCGGCAAAATCGGGTATCCACGGATTGAGCGCCAGAAACACCATGCCCACCGCGATCCCGAAGAACCAGGCCAACAGCACCATGCCCAGCGCGCCGACCGGGTTGTGGATGGTGATCGGCGTGATCACGATATGATAGAATGTCAGGATCACCGTGATGGCGAATATCTGCTGATACAGCGTCGATAAGGCCGAGGCGGCAATCGAAATCAACGTGTTCATCGGGGCATGCAGCATCATTGCACCCAGCGGATTGCCCCCGCCCGCGACGGCCGCAACGGTTTTGGTATGTGTCATGTAAAGAAAGATGCCGGACATGATGAACAGCAGAAAATCGCCCCGGATCGCCGCGGTGCGCACCCCCAAAAGCGTGAACATCAACAAGAACACCCCGACCATCACAAGGCTTTGCAACGTGGTCAGCGCCAGACCGATGACAGCGCTGCGGTGGCTGGACCGCAGGTTGCGGACGATGGAATGATAGGTCACCTCTGCCATGGCAAAGAGGGTGCGGCTATGCGACTTTGTCGTGCGGACGCGAAACATGCGAAACCTTTAAACGGAGCGTGGACCACTTATCCCATGACAAGCTTGCCGATTACTTAAGCGCGAACCATAAGACAGTGATGATACCAATTCAACACAAGGCCTTGCGATGGATTATGAACTGCTGACCAATGTGATGCGCAGCGCCGCGCTAGAGGCCGGCGAGGCGATCATGCAGGTCTATGCCGCCGCCGATTTCGAGGTGCGCGCCAAAAGTGATGACAGCCCTGTCACCGCCGCCGACGAAGCCGCCGATGCCATCATCAGCGCCGCCTTGCGTGCGGCTTTTCCCGATGTCGCGCTGGTGACCGAGGAACAGGCCGCATCCCATAAATTGCGCGCGACCACGTTCTTGATCGTGGATCCTTTGGACGGCACCAAGGAATTCGTGCAGCGCCGCGGGGATTTCACCGTCAATATCGCCTATGTCGTAGATGGCGTGGCCCTGCGTGGCATCGTCTATGCCCCGGCGCGCAACCGGCTGTTCTATACCGATGCCAGCGGCCAGTCGGTCGAGGAAACCGGCCCCTTTGCGCAGGACCATGTCGGACAGCTGCGCCCGATCGCGGTGTCGGAACCGGATAATGCGGCCTTGATGGTCGTGGCCTCGAAATCCCACCGCGATCAGGCGACCGATGATTACATCGCGAAATATCAGATCCGCGACATGACCAGCGCGGGATCATCGTTGAAATTCTGCCTTGTCGCGACGGGCGAGGCCGATCTTTACCCCCGGCTGGGCCGGACCATGGAATGGGACACTGCCGCAGGCCATGCCGTCTTGACCGGGGCGGGCGGTCTGGTGGTGCGCTTTGATGACCACCAGCCGTTAACCTATGGGAAACCGGGATTTGATAACCCCTTTTTCATCGCCGCCGCCCCCGGCGTGGTTTTGGAACCTGCCTGATGTCTGTCCTGATCGTGATTCCCGCGCGCTATGCGTCGACCCGTTATCCGGGCAAACCTCTGGTGACGCTGACCGGTGCGTCCGGTGTCGCGAAAAGCCTGATCCGCCGGTCATGGGATGCCGCCATGGCGGTGGAGGGCGTCGATGATGTCGTGGTTGCCACCGATGATGACCGGATCGCCGATGCCGCGCGTGGTTTCGGGGCAAAGGTCGTCATGACCGCCAGCACCTGTGCCAATGGCACCGAACGCTGTGCCGAAGCCCTGGACAATCTGGGGGGTGATTACGACATCGTCGTCAATCTGCAGGGCGATGCGCCGCTGACACCGGCCTGGTTCATCAGCGATCTGGTCGCAAGGCTGCGCGCGCAGCCGCAGGCCGATGTTGCCACACCCGTTTTGCGCACCCAAGGGCAGATGCTGGCCGCCTTGTTGCAGGACCGCCGCGAAGGGCGGGTTGGCGGCACAACGGCCGTCTTTGGGGTAGATGGTAACGCGCTCTATTTCTCGAAAGAGGTGATCCCCTTCACCCCCGGCACCTATGGGCTGACCGATCCGACGCCGGTGTTTCACCATGTCGGCGTCTATGCCTATCGCCCGGCTGCATTGCGCGCCTATGCCCGCTGGCCGCAGGGGCCGCTGGAACAGCTCGAAGGATTGGAACAGCTGCGTTTTCTGGAACGCGGCGTCCCGATGCTCTGCGTTGAAGTTGCGGCAAAAGGGCGCGAATTCTGGGAACTCAACAACCCCGAGGACGTTTTGAAGATAGAAACAATGTTGCAGCAAATGGGCCAGCCCTAGCCGCTCAGGCACGCTATTGTTGCATTTATGACATATTATAGCCCCGATACTGGGCCAGAGGCTCGGTGATCGGATCAGTAAAGGCAACAAGATGAAACGTAAGATTACCAAGGCCATTTTCCCTGTTGCAGGGCTGGGCACCCGCTTTCTGCCCGCCACAAAATCCGTTCCCAAGGAAATCATGACTTTGGTGGATCAACCCCTGATCCAATATGCAATCGACGAGGCGCGCGCCGCCGGGATCGAGGATTTCATTTTCGTGACCTCGCGGGGGAAAACTGCGCTGGAGGATTATTTCGACCACGCCCCCGATCTGGAAAATGCCCTGCGCGACAGCGGCAAGACCGCGCTGCTGCAGATCCTGCGCAACACCTATATGGAAAGCGGGGCAATCGCCTATATCCGCCAGCATAAACCCTTGGGGCTGGGCCATGCCGTGTCCTGCGCCAGCAAGCTGATCGGGAATGAACCTTTCGCCGTGATCCTGCCCGATGACGTGATCGCCGCCGAAAAACCCTGCCTGCAGCAGATGGTCGAGGCCTATCAGGACACCGGCGGGTCCATGGTCGCCACGATGGAGGTGCCGGCCGCGAAAACATCGTCTTACGGCATATTGGATACCGGCAATCAGACGGGCCAGATCGTTCAGGTCAAGGGGATGGTGGAAAAGCCCAAATCCGGGGATGCGCCATCCAATCTGGCGGTGATCGGGCGGTATATCCTGACCCCCGACGTGATGCAGAGCCTCGATAGCGTCGATCGCGGCGCGGGCGGGGAAATCCAGCTGACCGATGCGATCGCGCAGGAAATCAGCGCGGGGCGCAATGTGTTTGGCTATCGTTTTGACGGCCAGCGCTTTGATTGCGGGTCCAAGGCCGGTTTTCTTCAGGCCACGGTTGCCTTTGCACTGGCGCGCGACGATCTGCGCGAAGAGCTGTCTGCCTTTCTTGCAGATCTACAGCCCCAGCGTAGCGCCGCACAATAGGCCGCAGGATTACCCGCATGCCGGTCGGCGCGCTGTGGATGGCCTATCGGATGCGCTGGAAGCGGCGGCGCTTTCTGTTGCGCATCTGGCGCAAGCGCCGCCAGATCGCATTGGTGCAGAACCGCACAGCCGCGATCAGGCCCAAGATGATCTTGTGTTTTGCGACAATCCGCAATGAAATGGCGCGCCTGCCTTATTTCTTGCAGCATTACCGCCAGCTGGGGATCGGGCATTTCCTGATCGTCGATAATGGCAGCGATGACGGCAGCGCCGCCTATCTTGCCGCGCAGCCTGATGTCTCGCTCTGGTCAACGCAGCACAGCTACCGGCTTGCGCGGTTCGGGATGGATTGGCTGGGCTGGCTGCAGTGGCAATATGGCCACCGGCATTGGTGCCTGACGGTCGATGCGGATGAATTGCTGACCTTTCCCTATGCCGACAGCCGCGATCTGGGCGATCTGACCAGACATCTAGAGGCAGGCGGGATCACGTCTTTTGGCGCGATCATGCTGGATCTGTATCCCAAAGGGCCTATCGCCAAGGCACGCCATGATCCGCAGAGTGACCCTTTGGACACGCTGGCATGGTTCGACGCGGGCAATTACCGCGAAAAAATCCACTGCATATATCAGAACCTCTGGATACAGGGCGGCGTGCGCGACCGGGTGTTTTTCGCAGCGCAGCCAGAGCGTGCGCCCACGCTGAGCAAAGTGCCTTTGGTGCATTGGCATTGGCGGCATGTCTATGTCAGCTCGACCCACCAGATGCTGCCACGCCGGTTGAACCATGTTTTCGACCGCGCGCAGGACCGGCGGGTCACGGGTGTCTTGCTGCATACCAAGTTTCTGCCGGACATCATGGCCAAATCCCAAGAGGAATGCATCCGGCGTCAGCATTTCGAAAACTCTCGTCTTTATACAGGCTATCATCAGCAGCTGGCGCAGGGACCCGATCTGTGGTGCCCGCAATCGCAGCGTTACGACGGATGGGCGCAATTGGTGGCGCTGGGCCTGATGTCCAAAGGTGATTGGGATGAAGATGACGCCATGTGAACAGCAGATAAAGGCCGGATCCGCTTGGGCTATCTGACATCATACCGGCTGCGCTGGTACCGCCAGCAATGGAGGCTGCGGGCCAAGCTGAAGGCGCGCGATCTGAAAATGGTGCAGGATCGCACCGGCAAGATCAGGCCCGATGACGTGCTGTTGTTCTGTACCTTGCGCAACGAGGATCAGCGGCTGCCCTATTTCCTGCAATATTACCGCGATCTGGGCATCGATCATTTCCTGATTGTCGATAACGACAGCGATGATGGCGGCCGCGATTTCGTCGCAGCCCAGCCTGACGTGTCGCTGTGGCGGACCAAGGCAGGCTATGGCGCGGCGCGCTACGGTGTGGATTGGCTGACCTATCTGCAGGGCAAATATGCGCATGGTCACTGGGCGCTGACCGTCGATGTGGATGAATTCTTTGTCTATCCATTCTGCGACAGCCGCCCGATCCGCGCGCTGGCCGATTGGCTGGATGCGTCAGAGGTCCGGTCCTTTGGGGCGCTATTGTTGGATATGTATCCCAAAGGCCCGATCAGCGCCCAGCCTTACCGGCGCGGCGATGACCCGTTCCAGATCGCCTGTTGGTTTGATGCGGGCAATTACGTCATGTCGCGCAATGCGATGCTGCGCAATCTGTGGATTCAGGGTGGCCCGCGCGCGCGCATGTTCTTTGCCGATAAACCGCGACAGGCCCCTGCGCTGAACAAGATCCCCTTTGTGAAATGGCAGCGCCCCTATGCCTATGTCAGCTCGACCCATATGATGCTGCCGCGTGGGCTGAACCTTGTCTATGATCAGCATGGCGGCGAAAAGACCTCGGGCGTGCTGCTGCATGCGAAATTCATCGACACGTTCAATACCCGCGCCGCCGAAGAGGCCCGGCGCGCCGAACATTATGCCAGTGGCCGCGAATATAAATCCTATGAAACCCGCGAAGGTGCGGACCCCGATTTCTGGTGCGAATGGAGCGAGCGCTACATCAACTGGCGCCAGCTTGAAGGTCTGGGGCTGATGTCCAAGGGGAATTGGGCATGACGCTGGGTGTCGTGATGCTGGTGCATACCGCCTTTGACCGGGCCGAACAGATGATCCGGCATTGGGCTGCGGCGGGCTGTCCGGTCGTGGTGCATGTGGACAAAAATGTCGGGCAGGCAACCCATGATGCCTTTGTCGCGGCGCTTGCCGATCTGGCGGATGTCAGTTTCAGCCGCCGGTATCGCGGCGAATGGGGGATGTGGGGGCTGATTGCGGCATCGCAGGCTGCGTCGCGCCAATTGCTGGACCGGCACCCCGATATCCAGCATGTCTATCTGGCCTCTGGCGCCTGCCTGCCGCTGCGCCCGGTCGCCGCGTTGAAAGCCTATCTTGCGACAAGGCCCGAGACCGATTTCATCGAAAGCGTCACCACCAGCGATGTAAAATGGACAGTGGGCGGGCTGGACCGCGAAAGGTTCACCCTGCGGTTCCCGTTTTCGTGGAAACGGCAGCGCCGCCTGTTCGACGGCTATGTGCGGTTGCAGCGGCTGTTGCGGATGCGGCGGCGGATACCTGCGGGGATCACGCCGCATCTGGGGTCGCAATGGTGGTGCCTGACGCGCCAGACGCTGACCGCGATCCTGGATGATCCGCGCCGCGCCGCCTTTGACAGCTATTTCCGGCAGGTCTGGATTCCGGATGAATGCTATTACCAGACCCTTGCCCGCCTGCACACAAGGCGGCTTGAAAGCAGGTCATTGACGCTGGCCAAGTTCGATTTTCAGGGCAAGCCGCATATTTTCTATGATGACCATGCCGAGCTTTTGGCCCGGTCAGGCTGTTTTGTCGCGCGCAAGATATGGCCGCAGGCCAAGGCGCTTTATCACCGGTTTCCGGGCGAGGCGCAGCCGGAACATTGCGCGCAAGAACCGCATACCGGCACGATTGACCGCATTTTCGCGCAGGCCGTTGACCGGCGCACCATTGGGCGGCGTGGCCTTTACATGCAAAGCCGGTTTCCCTTTATGGATCGTGAAAACGGGTTTACGGCTGTGCCCTATACGGTCTTGCAGGGTTTTGATGACATCATTCCCGATCTGGCCGGTTGGTTGACGGCGCAGACGGGGGTCATCGCCCATGGCCATCTGTTTGCCACCGACAAGGCGCATTTTGCGGGTGGCGCTGCGGTCTATCGCGGTGGTCTGTCAGCGAACGCCCGTCTGCGCGATTACAATGCCAAGATGTTTCTGACCAACCTGGTCTGGAACGGCCGCGATCAGCACCAATGCTTTCAGTTCGGACCCGCCGACAGCCAGGCGATCAAATGGATGTTGGCCAAGGACCCGCAAGCCAGCGTCTGGGTCGTCACGGGGGCCTGGGCGGTGCCGCTGTTCCGGTCGGGCCGATCCGCAAGCGCCGTGCGGGCCGAGGCCGCGCGCCTGCAACAGGTCGAAAGCGGCTTTATCAACGCGCTGCGGTCATCGGATGCACGCTCGCGCAGGCATATCATGACGCTGGCGGAATTTCTTGGATCGCCGGTTGATGTGCTGCAAGCCATCACCGGTGACATGGTCGGGCACCGGGCCAAGGCCTTGTCCAGACCGCCGGTGATGGTGGATCTGGACGGGTTTGCCGCGTTTCTTCAGGATCTCAAGAACCAGGGGATGCATCCCTATCTTGCAGGCGAATTCGCCCCCGGCGATGCTGTGAAATCGACGCGGCCGCCGCCGCGCAAAGCCTATGTGATCGACAGAAAATGACAGGTTTCGACTATTTCATCATTCTTGCAGATATGCGGACAGGGTCGAATTTCCTTGAATCGAACCTTAATGCGCTGGACGGGCTGTCCTGTCTGGGCGAGGCGTTCAACCCCGGCTTTATCGGCTATCCCCAGCAAGAGACCCTATTGGGCATCTCGCTGGCCCAGCGCGAAGCCGATCCGCGCGGCTTGCTGGATGCGATCAAGGCGGCGGATGGTGTCTGCGGGTTCCGGTTTTTCCATAACCACGACCCCCGCGTGCTGGATATCTGCCTTGCCGATCCGCGCTGCGCCAAGATCGTGCTGACGCGCAACCCACTGGATACCTATGTCGGCCTGAAGATCGCGCAGGCGACCGGGCAATGGAAACTGACCAATGCAACCCATGCGCGGACCCAGCGGGTGACTTTTGATGGCGATGAATTCGCCCACCATCTGCGCGCGATGCAGGATTTCCAGATGCTGCTGCTGCACCGGCTGCAGACCAGTGGGCAGACGGCGTTCTTTGTCGGCTATGATGATTTGCATGATATCGCGGTGCTGAATGGGCTTGCGGCCTTTCTGGGGTCGCCTGCGCGGTTGACGCATCTTGACCGCAAATTGAAAAAGCAAAATCCCGCCCCGCTGGCCGAGAAGATCAGCAATATGACCGAGATGGAAACCGCGCTGGGCGGGATGGACCCGTTCGGCCTTGGCCGCAGCCCGAATTTCGAGCCGCGCAAAGGGCCGGCGATCCCGACCTATCTGGCGGCGGCGCGGACCGGGCTGCTATACATGCCTTTGCGCTCTGGGCCGCAGGATGCGGTGGCCGCCTGGTTGACCGCTTTGGACAATGCGCCGCCGATCACGGATTTTTCGCAAAAATCCTTGCGCCAATGGCAGAATGATCACGCCGCGTTTCGCCGCTTCACTGTGCTGCGGCATCCGGTGGCGCGCGCGCATGCGGCGTTCTGCGACCATATCCTGACCACCGGGCAGGGGCATTATCCGCGTCTGCGCGCGACGCTGCGCAAGGTCCATCAATTGCCCATCCCCGAGGATGGCCCCGACCTTGACCATCCCGGTGATTACGATCAAGCGGCGCATCGCAAAGGGTTTCTGGCCTTTCTGCATTTCTTGTCCATCAATCTGGCGGGCCAGACCAGCGTCAGGGTGGATACGGCCTGGGCCAGCCAGTTGACGCTTTTGCAAGGGATGGCGCCGGTCGCGCTGCCCGATGTGATCCTGCGCGAAGAGGCTATGCAGCGCGACCTGCCGCTGCTTGCGGCGCAGCTTGGCAGGGAGGACGCGCCCTTGCCACGCCAGATTGCGCATCGGCATGCGGATTGGCTGATGGCGGTCTATGATCCCGTGATCGAGGCGGCAGCCCGCATCGCCTATGCCCGCGATTATGACAGTTTCGGGTTCACCGACTGGCGTTAGGCAGCCTGGCTGGACCCGACAGAGGTCAGGATCGTGAACAATGTCACCGGATCGCTGTTGGCGCGCAATTTGGCGCAGATCGACGGGCTGCGAAAGGTCCGCGACACCAGCGCCAGCGCCTTAAGATGGTCAACGCCCGCATTTTCCGGCGCGATCAATGCAAAGACCAGATCGACCGGCTGGCGATCCACAGCATCAAAATTCAGCGGCTTTTCCAGGCGCAGAAAGATGCCTTTGACCTCGTCCACACCGGCCAGCCGCGCATGCGGCAGGGCCACGCCATGGCCGACACCGGTCGGGCCAAGGTTTTCACGCTCGATCAATGCGTCGATCACGGCGGATAGTTTCAACCCGTAACAGGTTTCCGCCATCTCGCCGATATCGTGAAAAAGCCGCTTCTTGCTGGTGCAGGATGCAATCGACTTGACGGCGTTCGATTGCAATATCTCGCTCAGTTGCATGATGCGTCTTTCTTGTTTTGCCTTGGATCACCCGGCCGCGCGCGGATCGATCCATCCGATGTTGCCATCGTCTCTTCGGTAAACGACATTCACGCCGCTATGTTTTTCGTTCCTGAAAACCAGAACAGGCGCATTCGCGATTTCCATCTGCATCACAGCCTCGCCCACGGACAAAGACGGAATCTTGGTTTCCATCTCGGCGATGATCATCGCGTTGACGGTATCGTTGCTGGCTTCTTCAGACTCGTCACTTGGAGCGATGATATAGGACCCGGCATCCGAAAGTTCAACCGGGGTCGAACGGCCGGCATGATGGTCTTTCAGGCGACGTTTATAGCGGCGCAATTGCTTGTCCATTTTCTCTGCGCTGCTGTCGAAGGCGGCGTAGATTTCAGTCGCCTTTCCAGTCGCCTGCGCCGTCAACCCGGTGGACAGATGCACGACCGCTTCGCAGACATGTTCATGGCCAGACTTGGAAAAGACGACATAGGCCTCGGTGGGCCGTCCGGCGTATTTGCTTAGGATAGCATCCAATTCCGTGCGGACATGCGTTTGCAGGGCTTCACCAATATCGATCTGTTTTCCGCTGATTTGATACCGCATCTTTTCTCCTAGGGTCTGGGGGTCAGATGCCGGATCATGGCGTTGCCATGCCTGCATCGACCGCTTCGCACGCTGTCAGTGGATGATGTTAAACCATTGCGTAAGAACAATGTTTCCCAACAGGCTGACCGCTGTGTCAGCACGTCTGCGGGGCATGAACAATGGCCTGTCATCCCCTATATTTGGCGGCAAAACAGAAGCTCTTGTCAATGATACTGTCGGCTGGCGATCAAAAGAATCAGTTCACCCGAAAGTTGTTCCCCAGATAGACGCGCCGGACGTTTTCATCCTGCACCACGTCTTGTGTTGTCCCGCTCATCAAGACCTTGCCATCATGCAAGATATAGGCGCGGTCCACGATCTGCAGCGTTTCCTGCACATTGTGGTCGGTGATCAATACGCCGATTCCGCGGTTTTTCAGATCGGCAACAAGATGCCGGATCTCGGCCACGGCAATCGGATCGACCCCGGCGAAAGGTTCGTCCAGCAGCACATATTTCGGCCCTGCCGCAAGGCAGCGTGCAATTTCGACCCGCCGCCGTTCCCCCCCGACAGCGCCATGGCCGAGGCGCGCCGCAGATGCTCGATCGAGAATTCGGCCAGCAGGGTTTCAAGCCGTTCGCGCCGCTGGTGCCGGTCTTTCACCGCGATTTCGAGGATCGACATGATATTGTCTTCGACCGACATCCCCCGGAAAATCGACATCTCTTGTGGCAGATAGCCGATGCCCAGCTGCGCGCGCCGATACATGGGCAGGGTCGTGACATCGCGCCCGTCGATGATGACCTTGCCGCCTTCGGGGGCGACAAGCCCGGCGATGGCGTAAAAGCAGGTGGTCTTGCCCGATCCGTTCGGCCCCAGCAACGCCACGACCTCACCCCGGCCCATGTTGATGGATACGTTGCGGATCACAGGGCGCTTGCGATAGCTTTTGCGCAGGCTGATCACCTGCAAGCCGACATCGCCTGTCTGCACAATCAGATTGGGGGTTGGGTTCATTCGGTCGCACCCTGTTGCAGCATGGTCCGCACGCGGCCCTGCATGGTCGCGGTGCCATCGGTCACGTTCACCACCATGTTTTGCGCCGATATCACGGTGCCGCCTTGGGTCACTAGAACATCGCCGGTCAATGTCAGCAGGCCGGTCGTGATGTCGTAATCGGCATTATCCGCCTCGGCCGCGTCCTGGCTATTGGCCAGCAACACATCACCAGAGGCGATCAGCCGCGCGATTTCGTCCGTGTCGCTGCCATAGACCACTTCGACCCTTTGGGCTGACAGGCGCAGATCGCCCTGGATGACCAGCACGTCACCGGTGAAAACGGCGATGCCGGTGTCCTGATCGACGGACAAGGTTTGCGATGTCACCTCGATCGCCGCGCCGGGATCGACGACCAAAGCCCCCAGATCGATCTGCGTTTGGGCGCTTGCGGCGCTGGACAGCAACGCCAGCAGCGTCATGCAAAAGGCCAGAAATCGAGACACGATAGAAATATCCTTTGCTGCGGGCGGCCTATCCTTGCGGCGTATATATCAGCCGGACCCCGTCAGTGAACAGCATCTGGTGACCAGTATTGCTGGTATCGACCTGGAATGTCACCTGTCCTGCGGTCAGATTTCCCATTGGTGCGCGGATTTCCAGCGAGCCGTCCGAAACGGCGGTGCCTGTGTCCAGCGTGACGGTCAGGCCGCTGGTTTCCATCGTATATCCTGTCGATGTCTCTAGCCGCACAAGCCCCGAGAACCGGGCGATGCGCGCGCGGCCGTCAATCTCGCCGGTGACGCCGGTGACGTTCAGCGTGCCGCCGCCGGGATTGTCCATCTGCATCCGAAGATTATCGACGGTGGCGGTATCGGGCTGGTCCGGCAGCGGGCGGGCGCTGCGCGCGGAGACCACGACGACCGCGCCGGTATCGGTCAGGCCGGAAAATTCGGGGGCGGATAATTGCTGCTCACGCGCAAGCTCGATCACCTGCGCCACCGGGATATTGGTGCCGTCGTTTGGCGCGCGCGCGAATAAGAACAGCGTCGACAACAAGGCCAGCCCGCCGACCGGCAGCAGGATCTTGGCCCAGCCGACCCATTGCGAATACAGATTGTCGCCGCCATTCATGGTCAGACAATACCAGCCCGCAGGCAATCATGGATATGCAAAACGCCTGCGACCTGTCCGGCATTGGCGGGGTCCAGCGCAAACAGGCAAGTGATCTTGCGGCTGTTCATGATCTTGACCGCCTCTTCGGCCAGCGCATGGGGCGATACGGTGGTGGGGTTGGTGGTCATGACCTCGCCTGCATTATGATCCAGCAGGCCGTCCATATGCCGGCGCAGGTCGCCGTCGGTGACGATGCCGACCAGCCGGTGATCATCATCCAGCACGGCGGCGATGCCGAATCCTTTCTGGGTGATCACCAGCAAGACATCCGACATCGGCGTATCCACATGCACCAGCGGGATCATGTCATCGCGGTGCATCAGATCGGCAACCTTGGACAATTGCGCGCCCAGCTTGCCGCCGGGGTGAAAGTCACGGAAGTTTTCAGGCGTGAAGGCGCGATGTTCCATCAGCGCGATGGCCAGCGCATCGCCCAGCGCCAATGTCATCGTGGTGGATATCGTCGGCACGATGCCGCGGCCACAAGCCTCGCCCAATTGCGGCAGGGTGATGCCGACATCGGCCTGCTGGATCAGCGTGCTATCGGCACGGCTGGCCACGCCGATCATCGGAATGCCAAAGCGGCGGGTATAGGCGACCAGATCGGCCAATTCGGGCGTTTCCCCCGAATTCGACAGCACCAGCACCACATCGCCCCGCGTCATCATGCCCAGATCGCCATGGCTCGCCTCGGCGGGATGGACGAAATGGGCGGGCGTGCCGGTGCTGGCAAAGGTGGCGGCGATCTTGCGCGCGATATGGCCGGATTTGCCCATGCCCGACACGATGACCCGGCCTTTGGCGTTCAACAACAGCGTGACCGCATCCGCGAAATTTGCATCCAGCGCGGCGGATAAGGCGGTCAGCGCATCCGCCTCTTGCAAGATCACGCGGCGGGCTGTTGCCAGAAAGGGGACAGGATCAGCCATCAATGCGCAAAGATATCGGTTTCGGGCCAGCCGCCCAGGTCCAGCGCGGCGCGTGTCGGCAGAAAATCAAAACAGGCCTGTGCGACCGCGACCCGATCTTCGCGTTGCAGCAGCAGATCGAAGGCCGCCATCAGCTGGTGCAGATACAAGACATCAGAGGCGGCGTAATCCAGCTGCGCGGCTGTCAATTTGGGCGCGCCCCAATCGCTTTGCTGTTGGTGTTTGGAAATGTCGATCCCCAGCATATCCTGCAACAGAACCTTCAGCCCGTGCCGGTCGGTATAGGTGCGCACCAGCTTGGACGCGATCTTGGTGCAATAGACGGGGGCGGTCACGACACCAAAGGCATGAAGCAAGGCCGCGATGTCGAAACGGCCAAAATGGAATAGTTTCAGCACGGCCGGGTCGGTCAGCATCGCGCATAGGTTCGGCGCGGCGGCCTGCCCCTTGCTGACCTGCACCAGATGGCAATCGCCGTCGCCGCCCGACATCTGGATCAGGCACAGCCGGTCGCGGTGCGGGTTCAACCCCATGGTTTCGCAATCGATCGCGACGACCGGCCCCAGGTTCAGCCCATCTGGCAGATCGTTGTGATACAGAAAATTCGCCATCGTCGTTCCAATCCGCTGGTTTCGCCGTTCCAGATACGCAGGAAGTCCGCAATGCTCAAGCTTCGTTGATCAGAACCAGCCGATCCTGTGATATCGTGACCGGATGGGCGGCGTGCAACGAGAGCCACATTTCGAATTCCCGCGCCGGCATCGGGCGGGCAAAGCCATAGCCTTGGCCAATGGTGCAGCCACGGTCAAGCAGGTGCTGTGCCTGGTGGCTTTCCTCGATCCCTTCGGCCACGACATGCAGGCCAAGTTCCGCTGATAGCGCAAGAATGGCGCGCACGATACTATCGGCCCCATGGTCGGGCAGGGGTGCGACCAGCGATTTGTCCAGCTTGATCCCTGAAAGCGGCAATTGCGTCAGATGGCACAGCGACGCATAGCCGGTGCCGAAATCATCCAGTTCCAGCGCAATGCCACATTCTGACAGGCTGTCGATATTGATAGCGGCCATATCGCCCGCGCCGTTGAGCAGCGTGTTTTCCAGCACCTCGACGATCACCTGTTCCGGGCGCAGCCCTGAATTGCGCAGCACAAGAAGAAAGCGTTCGACCAGATAGGGATCGGCAATGGTGGTTGGCGCGGCGTTCAATGACAGCACGGGATCCCAGATATTCATCGTCTGCCATTTCACGGCTTGCACCATGGCGGCTTTCCAGATGGCAAGATCCATCTCGACGCTCATGCCGGCGCGTTCGACCGCGGGCAGAAACCTGTCCGGGGTCATCAAGCCGCGGGTCGGGTGGCGCCATCTGGCCAGCACCTCGACACCATGCAAGGCCCCGTCGATCAGGCGGATCTGCGGCTGAAACCAGGGTTCCAATTCGCCATTGCGGATTGCGTCGGGCACTTGCATCTGCAGTTCCAGCAAATGTCCCGCAGCCTCGCGCAGCGCCGGGGTGAATTCTTGCGCGCGGTTGCCGCCTTCGTTTTTGGCCACCTGCAGCGCCATGGCCGCATCGGCAAGCACGCACAAAGGCTCGGTCCGATCCGGGTCAATCACCAGAAAACCGATGCTGGCGCGCACCTTCAACCGCCGGCCCCGCACATCCCAGGGGTCAGACAGCGCCGCCATGACACGGCGCAGCATCAGCGCAGGGGGTTCATCGGTCATCAGCGCGAATTCATCGCCGCCGATCCGGGCGACGATCTGGTCGTCATCAACGCATGCGCGCAGCGCTTTTCCAACCGCGATCAGCAGGTCATCGCCCCTTTCATGTCCGGCGGAATCGTTAATGGATTTGAACCCGTCCAGCCCGATGAACAAAAAGGTCTGCGGCGTCGCGGGGGTGCTGGTCATCCGGTCTGTCAGCGTGGTGATCAGATGGCTGCGGTTGGGCAATCCGGTCAGGCTGTCGTGATTGGCCAGGTAGAGCAGGCGCGCATTCGTCTGTTTCAGCGCCACCTTGGAACTAAGCAGGCGTTTGGACTGGTCGCGCAGGGCGCGGATCTGGGTCTGCACCGCCCGATGCGCGGGATAGAATATGACCAACGCCTCTGCCAGCAGCACCAGCATGGCAGCCCCAAGGACCACGCGTTGATGCCTTTGCAGTTTTTCCAGTTCCGCCGCCGCATTGATCGGGGCGCTATGCGCGATGATCTGCTGGTTGACGCCATGCATCGTGGCCAGCAATGCCAGCGCGATTGTCAGGCCAAGAATATAGCGCAGCCAAAGCTGTTCGGGGCTGATCTGTGCAAGATGCCCGGTCAGACGGTCTGATAGATATTTGATCAAGAGCATCCGACGAATCCCGCAGGTTTGGCCGGGATAGCTTGATCCAGATTGATTAAGGGAGCGTTGCGCGCCTGCCTGCCCTTTTGGTCACATCGCCTGCATCAGGTCCTGGCAGCGGCGGGTGTAATCGTCGCGCACGGCCATCGGCGGGCGCAGCCGGATCGCAAACAGATCCAACAGCGCGGCGTCCTGCTTGCCAAAGAACTTATCCGCCTCGGGGCGCGAGAATCCGGCGATCTGCACGGCTTCCAGCCATGCCGACAGCTTGTCTGCCTTTTTGATCTGCCGCTTGATCTGCACCGGCAGCTGCGCGGGCAATCCGAACCGCAGGTGGATCGCCGCGGTCAACCGGTCGTCCAGCGCGCCGTAACCGGGGCCGACCGCCGCCTTGACCGGGCTGATCATGTCGCCGATCACATATTCGGGCGCATCATGCAGCAGCGCTGCCAACTGCCAGCGCAGCGGCGCTTTGGGGTTCTGCTGGATGAAGATATCCGTCACCAACAGCGAATGTTCGGCCACGGTATAGGCGAAATCACCCTTGGTCTGACCGTTCCAGCGCGCAACAAAGGCAAGGCCATGCGCGATATCGCTGATTTCAATATCCACCGGCGTCGGATCAAGAAGATCGAGCCTGCGCCCCGACAGCATTCTTTGCCAGGCTCTTGGTTGCTTCATGATCACTGCGCCTTAACTGAATCTTGAGCGTTCTGCATAATACGCGACTTTGGATTGTGGCAAGCGGGTCGCGATGCTATGGACCGTCAACCCATTTATTATGAGAGAGACCGCATGTCGCTGGATTACATCGTCAAGGATATCGCATTGGCCGCCTACGGTCGCAAGGAACTTGATATCGCCGAAACCGAAATGCCCGGCCTGATGGCCCTGCGCGAAGAATATGGCGCGGCCAAGCCGCTGGCCGGTGCGCGGATCGTCGGATCGCTGCACATGACGATCCAGACCGCCGTGCTGATCGAAACGCTGACAGCACTTGGTGCCGATGTGCGCTGGGCGTCCTGCAATATCTTTTCCACGCAAGACCACGCCGCTGCCGCGATTGCCGCCGGTGGCACGCCGGTCTTTGCGATCAAGGGCCAGACGCTGGAAGAACATTGGGATTATCTCGATAAATCCTTCCAATTCCCCGAAGGCGCCAACATGATCCTTGATGATGGCGGCGATGCGACGCTTTACGTGCTGTTGGGTGCCCGCGCCGAAGCGGGCGAGGAAATCATCCCCGTCCCCCAATCCGAGGAAGAAGAGGTCATCAAGGCCCAGATCAAGAAGCGCATGGCGCAAAGCCCCGGCTGGTTCACCAAAACCCGCGATGCGATCAAGGGCGTGTCCGAGGAAACGACGACCGGCGTGCATCGCCTGTATGATCTGCACAAGAAAGGCCAGCTGCCTTTCCCTGCGATCAACGTGAACGATTCTGTGACCAAGTCGAAATTCGACAATAAATACGGCTGCAAGGAATCGCTGGTCGACGGTATCCGCCGCGCCACCGATACGATGATGGCCGGCAAGGTCGCCGTGGTCTGCGGTTACGGTGACGTGGGCAAAGGCTCTGCCGCGTCGCTGCAAGGGGCCGGTGCCCGTGTGAAGGTGACAGAGGTTGACCCGATCTGCGCATTGCAGGCCGCCATGGACGGGTTCGAGGTCGTCTTGCTGGAAGATGTGCTGGACAGCGCCGATATTTTCATCACCACCACCGGCAACCGTGACGTGATCCGGATCGAGCATATGCGCGAGATGAAGGATATGGCGATTGTCGGCAATATCGGCCATTTCGACAATGAAATTCAGGTCGCTGCGTTGAAAAATCACAAGTGGACGAATATCAAGGAACAGGTCGACATGATCGAGATGCCATCCGGCAACCGCTTGATCCTGCTGTCCGAAGGGCGTTTGCTGAACCTTGGCAATGCCACCGGCCATCCGTCTTTCGTGATGTCGGCGTCTTTCACCAACCAGGTGCTGGCGCAGATCGAACTCTGGACCAAGGGCGAAGATTACCAGCCCGGCGTCTTTATCCTGCCCAAGGCGCTGGATGAAAAGGTCGCCCGCCTGCATTTGAAACGGATCGGGGTCAAACTGACCGAATTGCGCAAGGATCAGGCGGATTACATCGGCGTCACCGTCGATGGCCCGTTCAAGCCCGAACATTACCGCTATTGATGCATCGCGCCTGACGTCAGGCTGCGGATGATCATGACGCCGCTGCCCCCTGTACATGGGGCGGCGGCGTTTCGCGTTCTGGCTGTGCGGTTCTGGAGGTGACCCGTTCTGGCGAAAGGGCTTGGCGTCCGCTTTTTGCTATATTTCACTGATGTTCCAGCAAAACGGACTGCGATGTCTAAAATGAACCTAAAATCATGCGCTTATTGGATTTGGCCTAGCGATCTACCTGTGGTAGAGCTTGTCATGGCCAGGATGGCCGGACCTAATAACTGATTGCGTGTGGTGGCTTGGGAGCACGCGGGGTGAAAGAGGGTTCGGCATTTGCCGGGCCCTTTTTTGCATGGGCGGCGTTGTCTTGTCAGGGATCTGTGTCACCCAGCGCGCAGATAATCTGCCATTGCGCATCCGTGACCGGCTGCACCGATAGGCGCGAATTATTCACCAAGACCATATCCTGAAGCCGTTGATCCGCTTTGATCTGTTCAAGGCTGACGGGTTTGACGAAAGGCCGCACCGCCCGGACATCGACGCAATCCCAACGCGGATCATCGCTGGTGCTGTCGGGGTGGCTTTCGGCGCAGATTTCGACGATGCCGACGATCTCTAGCCCGCTGCGGGAATGGTAAAAGAACCCCAGATCGCCGATCTGCATCGCACGCATGTTGTTGCGGGCCTGGTAATTGCGCACGCCGTTCCATTCCTCGCCCGCCGCGCCTTTGGCGGTCTGATGGTCCCAGCCCCAGACATCGGGTTCGGATTTGAACAGCCAATAGGCCATCAGCCGATGACCTTTTTCCATGCGCTCAGCGTGACATCCCCGAACAGCCCCGCCTTGGCATAGGGGTCGGCGGCGGCCCAGGCCTCTGCTGCGGCAAGATCGGGCACATCAAGGATGATCAGCGATCCACACATCTGCCCATCCGCATCCAGCAGCGGCCCCGCGATTTCCACCACGCCTGTTTCAGCCACATAGGCCAGATGGGCGTCGCGGTTGTCGAGCCGGGTTTGCAAGGCGCCGGTTTTGTCTTTGGCAAGCAGGGCGAAACGCATCTATTCTTCTTTCAAAGGGCGCGACAGCAGGGCGTGCAGCGCGGTTTTCACATCGGTCCGACCTGTCGTCAGGTCAGCGACAACCGTGCATATCGGCAGGTCGATGTCCAGATCAAGCGACAGTTGCCGCAGCGCGCTTGCTGTCGCAATGCCTTCGACGGTGGTGGTGGTGTTGAAATCCTGCGCCGCCCCCAAGGCAAGCCCATAGCGGTAATTGCGCGACTGCGCGGATGTGCAGGTCAGCACCAGATCGCCCAGGCCGGACAGGCCCGCCAGCGTCTCGGCCTGCCCGCCCAGCTGGGTGACCAGCCGCTGCATTTCAGCAAAACCGCGTGTGATCAGGGCGGCCCGCGCGCTTTCGCCAAGGCCGGCCCCGATGGTCACCCCCGCAGCGATCGCCATGACATTCTTTAACGCGCCACCCAGTTCCGCGCCGGTGATGTCGGTTGTGCGGTAAAGCCGCAGGGTCGGGGTGGACAGCAGCTGTTGCAGCAGCGCACAGCTGGCGTCATCCGCGCAGGCGATGGTCAGCGCCGTGGGCAGGCCGCGCGCGATATCCGTGGCAAAGCTGGGGCCGGTCAGAATTGCGGCGCCCGCATCGGGCACCAGATCGCGAATGGTGCTGGCAGGGCCGGTCATCCGGCCAAGGTCGATCCCTTTGCAACAGGCCACCAGCGCCTTGCCCGACAAACGCGCGCCATAGTCTCCCAAAAACCCTGAAAGCGCCTGCGCCGGGATCGCCAGCAAGACAGTCTCGCAGGCGAAAAGCGGGTCTAACGCGGCGGTCAGCGTGATGGTGTCGGGCAATGTCACGCCCGGCAGCCGCGGGTTTTCGCGGCTGGCCTGCATCTGCGCAACCGCCGCCGCATCGCGCGCCCAGAGCTGCACAGCGCGCCCGTCGCGCGCCAAAGCCACGCCCAGTGCCGTCCCAAAAGCGCCGGCCCCCGCGATCCCGATAGTCATGCCTTGGCCCCTTTCTTGCCCGACCCCAGCATCGGGGCGGCTGTTTTGTCCAATGGCCAACGCGGTCGGGCCGACAGGCCCAGGTCGTCGCAGAACCCCGCGCCCAGCAATTCAGCCCCCGCATAAGCGATCATCGCAGCGTTATCGGTGCAAAGCGCCAAGGGCGGGGCCACGAAAGCCGCGCTTGACCCGGCGCAAAGCTGCATCAACCGGGCGCGGATCACCTGGTTCGCCGCGACCCCGCCCGCGATGGCAAAACACGGCTCTGCGGGCGTCATTGCCAGATATAGGGCCAGCGCGCGGCGGGTTTTCTCGACCAGCACATCTGCGATGGCCGCCTGAAAAGAGGCGCTCAGATCGGCCTGATCCTGCCGCGTCAGCCCGCCTTTGGCGGCGACCAGCCCGTCGCGGGCGCGCAGCATCGCGGTTTTCAGCCCCGAGAAAGACATGTCGCAGCCCGGCTGGTTCAGCAAGGGCCGCGGCAGGTCAAAGGCGCGTGGATCGCCCCCCGTTCCTGCGGTTTCAACCGCAGGCCCCCCCGGTTGCGACAGGCCAAGGATACGCGCGGTCTTGTCAAACGCCTCGCCCGGCGCGTCGTCGATGGTGCCGCCAAGGCGGTGATATGTATCAGGCCCCGCGACGATCAGGAATTGGCAATGCCCGCCTGAAACCAACAGCATCAGATAGGGATAGGCGACGCGGTCCGTCAGGCGCGGCGTCAGCGCATGGCCTGCCAGATGGTTGACACCGATCAGCGGCAGGCCTGTCGCAGCGGCCAAACCCTTGGCGCACATGACGCCGGACAGCACCCCGCCGATCAGCCCCGGCCCGGCCGTCACGGCGATAGCGTCCAGATCGGCAAAGCCAAGACCAGCGCGGCCCAAGGCCTCTTCGACGCAATGATCCAGCTTTTCGGCATGGGCGCGGGCTGCCACCTCTGGGACGACACCGCCGAAATCGGCATGGAGCGCGGTCTGGCCATAGACCACCGAGGACAGCACATCATGGCTGCGCACCACGGCGGCGGCGGTATCGTCGCAGCTGCTTTCGATGCCAAGGACAGTCAGCGCGCGCGCCATGCATTGATCCTGTTGCGTGTTCGTTAATCGCAGGTAACACTGCACCAGCCTGCAAACAATGGGATCCCGATGACTCCTGCGCTGATCCTGACCCGCCCGGCCCCACAGGCCGAGGCCTTCGCCGCACAGATCACTGCGCGTTGGGTCGGGCCGTTGCGGATTATTCTGTCGCCGCTTCTAGAGATCATCCCGGTGCCGATCACGGCTGATCTTGCAGGGGTCAAAGGGGTGATCCTGACATCGGCCCATGGTGTGGCGGCCGCGCGCACGGCCGCTTTGCCGCGCGGCCTGCCCGCTTGGTGCGTGGGCGAAAAGACCGCCCAACTGGCCACCGCCGCCGGTTTTGACGCAATCACCGGGCCGGGGGACGCCACGCGCCTTGCGGATAAGATCATTGCCCGTCGGGTCGATGGACCGCTGGTCCATCTGCACGGTGTTCACACACGCGGTGGCATTTCTGAAAGACTTGCAGCGGTGGGGATCGGGTGCATTGATGTCATCGCCTATGACCAGATCGCCCAACCTTTGGATGATGCCGCCTGCAAGGCGCTGCAGGGTGACGCAGCGGTGATCTTGCCCTTGTTTTCCCCGCGGACCGCGACCATCCTTGCCGGGCAGGCACCTTTTGCGGCGCCGGTGCATGTGGTGGTGATCAGCACGGCGGTTCAGAATGCAGCATCCACAATCAGCACCCGCAGCCTGACCGTGGCCGCGACGCCGGATGCCGATGCGATGGTCGCCGCAACGTTGAAACGGCTGAACGCGGTGTCTGGCACAGCTGTTTGATCCGCCCCTTGCTTGAGGAGCGGTGACAGGTCGTTTAATGTTGCCTCAGTTGCGATGGGCACTTGATGGGATGGGAAGAGGCGAAAATGGTGAAACAGCCTGCCAAAAGGCCTCGGGCCGCTGCCAAGCCGCGCAAAGCACCTGCTGACACGGCAGCATTGGTCGAATCGGCGCAGGAAGCATCATCCGCTGCGGATGCTGTTCCGCCGGAATATCACGCACGTATCACACCCGAGAAGGACCAACCCCAAGCCGCACCCGAACCCGCCGTGCTGCCGCCCGCGCCCGCCCCTGCCACCCGCAGCGGTTTGCTGCCGATGCTGCTGGGCGGGCTGGTCGCGGGGGGGATCGGATTTGCCGTGGCCAGCCTGACGCTGCCATCCGCACAGATGGATTTGCAGGATCTGCTGGCCGCACAAGACGCCCGTATCGCCGCGATCCAGCAACAGCTGAATGCAGAACCAGATGTCGATCTGGCGCCTCTTGTCGCGGGGCAGGCCGAGCTTGCTGCGCTGGCTGCAGCGCTCGAAGACAGGATTGCCGCGCTCGAGACAAGGCCCGCCGCGCCGCCCACGGGTGACGCTGCCGACACCAGCGCTGCGGGTTTTGGGGCAGATGTTGCCGCGTTGCGCGCCGAGCTGACCGAATTGACCGAGATGGCAAAAACACAATTGGATGCCGCCCGCGCCGAGGCCGCCGCAATCGAAGAAAACGCCGCTGCCGCCGCCCGTGCCGCTGCCGGACGTGCCGCACTGGCAAGGTTGCAGACCGGCGTCGAAAGTGGCGCGCCCCTGGGTGCTGTGCTTGCTGATCTAGAGGATCTGCTGGACGCCCCCGCACCCGCCGCCTTGCTGGCGGTGCAGGACGGCGTGCCGCCGCTGATGGCCTTGCAGGACAGTTTTCCCGCCTATGCCCGTGCTGCGCTGACGATTGCGCGCGCCGAAGGTGTCGCGGGCGAGGATGACACCGGTGTCGGGGCGTTTTTACGCAACCAGTTTCAGGTCCGGTCGGTCAATCCGCGCGCGGGCGATGATGTCGATGCGATCCTGTCGCGCGCGCAGGCCGCATTGCGCGCGGGTCTGCTGGATGACGCGCTGGCCGAAATCGCACAATTGCCAGAGGTCGCGCGCGCGGAATTATCCGATTGGCTGGCTCTGGCCGAGGCGCGGGCCGATGCCATTGCGGCGGTCGACATGCTCGCCGCTTCCCTGAACGCGAATTGAAAGCGATGCATATGATCTGGTCATTGATAAAAATCACCGCTTTCATCCTGACGGTCACCGCGCTGACCTATGGTGCCACGCTGCTTTATGATGTGGATGGCGGGGCGACGATTGCGGTCGCGGGGATCGAATTCACGCTGACGACCCTTGAAATGGTGTTTGTGCTGGTGGGGCTTGTCGCGCTGGTCTGGCTCGGCCTGCGGATGCTGGCCTTTCTGCTGGCCAGCTATCATTTCCTGAATGGCGACGAGACCGCGATTTCGCGCTATTTCGACCGCAACCGCGAACGCAAAGGATATGAGGCGCTGTCTGAGGGCATGATGGCGCTGGCCTCGGGCGAGGGGCATCTGGCCATGACCAAGGCCGCGCGCGCGGAAAAATACCTGCACCAGCCGCAGCTGACCAATCTTTTGACCGCGCAGGCTGCTGAAATGACAGGCGACCGGCGCAAGGCCGAAGAGACCTATAAGAAACTGCTGGCCGATGATCGCACCCGTTTTGTCGGGGTGCGCGGTATCATGAAGCAGAAGCTGGCAGAAGGCGATACAGAGCTTGCGCTCAAACTGGCGCAAAAGGCTTTTGCGCTAAAGCCGAAACATGCCGAGACGCAGGATGTTTTGCTGCAATTGCAGGCCGATAAGGCCGATTGGAAAGGCGCGCGCCAGACGCTGGGTGCGAAACTGAAATCCGGCACCTTGCCACGCGACGTGCATCAACGCCGCGATGCCGTGCTGGCCCTGTCAGAGGCGCGCGATATTCTGGACGAGGGCAATCCGATCGAAGCCCGCGAGGCCGCGATCGAGGCGAACCGCTTGTCGCCCGACCTGATCCCTGCCGCTGTCATGGCTGCGCGTGGCTATATTGCGCAGGGCAATGCGCGCTATGCGTCGCGTGTGCTGGTCAAGACATGGACCGCACAACCGCATCCCGATATTGCCACCGCTTTTGCCGAAATCGTGCCGGATGAGACAGCGGCGGCCCGGCTCAAACGGTTCGGAACCCTGACAAAGGCCGCGCCGGATCACCCCGAAACCAAGATGCTGATGGCCGAATTGCATATCGCCGCCGAGGATTTCCCAGCCGCGCGCCGCGATATCGCCGATCTGGTTGACACCGATCCGACCGCGCGCAGCCTGGCGCTGATGGCCGCCATCGAACGCGGGGCCGGTGCCGAAGATGCCGTGGTGCGCGGCTGGCTGACCCGCGCGCTGACGGCCGCGCGCGGCCCGCAATGGATCTGTGACAAATGCCAGCATATCCATCCGCATTGGGTGCCTGTCTGCGGTAATTGTGCCGCATTCGACACGCTGTCATGGAAACGGCCACCGCCCGGCGAAATGGCGATGCCCGCCAGCACCGAGATGCTGCCGCTGATCGTCGGGTCCCCGCCTTTGCAGGACGACAGCCTGGCTGATGACGCGGCAAAATAGCGCTTTTCGACGCCTGATCGGGATGCTATGTCCCGCTCCGGTACGCCGCTGTAGCTCAGCTGGTAGAGCACATCATTCGTAATGATGGGGTCGGGGGTTCGAGTCCCTTCAGCGGCACCACTTTCCGGTCAAAAGATATCGCAACAGCAGCACGGCCCGGTCCCCATTGGGTCGGACGGCGCGTGATTGCATCACATTTATCTATCGGCGTTCCAGGCATCCATCAGGCTTTGCATATATTCGCCGGTCTTGTTCAGGCTGGTGATCACCGCCTCCATCCGGCCAAAGCGGATATTGTAGCGTTCGGTCAAGGCGGCGGCCTTGGTTTCGATATCTTCCAGATTGGTCTCGAATCCCGCCAGATTGTTCGAAAGCTCTGTTTCGCGCCGCGCGATGATGCCTGACGCGCCCAGCAGGGTTTCACCATAGGTCTTTAGCTGATCGGCCATGCTTTGGCCGTAGCGCACTGTTGTCGTCAGGCTTTCGTTGCTGCCAAGCACGATTTGCAGCCCATTGGCATCGCCCTCCGATGCGCGCAGCACGATCTTGCCTGCGCTGTTGGTTGTCACGCTCAGCGCCTGACCGTCCAGCGTGGCGGTCGCGGGCGATGTCGAGGGATCATAGACCAAAGCATAGGACCCGACCTTGGGAGGCGCAAAGCTGAGGCCGGTGACTGTCACATCCGGATCGTTGCTGCTGTATTTTGTTGAAAAAAGCGCATCCACGATATCGGGGTTTTCCGCCATTGCGCGTTCGAACCGGGCGCTGTTCAGCGTCAATGTGCCGTCGCGTTCGGTCTGGATCCCGATCTGGGCCAGAAAGACCGGTTCGGCACCAAAGCCGTTGATCGGCTGGGTGGCAATGTTGCGGATCCGCGACAAAACGGATTGCGCGGCGACATCCCCGGCCAGCGGGCCGGGTTCAGCGCCGTTCAGCCCGCGCTGTGTTGCCTCGGTCAGGTAGGATTTCAGGTCGTTTGCGATTGTCAGAAAGCTGTTGATCCGCTCTTGCACCGATGTGCTGGTGTCAGCAGAGGCCAGCGTTGACGTGCCGACAGCGTTCAAAGTGACCTTATGGCCCGGAAAAAGATCCTCGAATGTATTTTCGCTGCGCTGGACGGTGACACCATCGACCAGCAAAAGCGCATCTTGCGCGGCGACCACAGTGCTGGACACACCCAGCGGATTGTTGGTGGCATCAGTGACGCCATCTGCCGCGCCATCGGCGATGTTCAGCGCTGTCTTGATCGCGGTGATCGAATCCGCATCAAGGGCATTGCTTTCGCCCGCGCGCGATTTGACGATCAGCGCATAGCCTGTCCCGGTGTCCAGCAGCGATGCGGTGACGCCGTCGATTGCATTCAGCTGCTTGGTCAGACCGGAAAGCGTATCGTTACTGGCATCAATCGTGAAATTGCGATCATCGTCCCATGCGTCTGTATTCAAGGCCACAGCGCCTTGCTTGACCGCGCTGGTCGGGGTCACCGATGCGTCAAACCGAAAGCTAAGCACCTGTTCGGATGCCAGCTGTTCGACGCTGACCGATGCGGAGACATCGCTGGCCAGCGCCGCGTTGGTCACCTCGAAAGTGATCGCATTGGTCGAGGAGGACGCCTGACGCGACGCGGCCTGTGCAACAGCGGCCATCGCATCCTTGAATGTGCCAACTTGCTGCGACAGCTGGCCCATGGCGGATATCGTCGTATTGGTATCGTCCAGCCGCCGTTGGTTCAGCGAGCGTTCGCCGCTTGTTTCAGCCGCGACAAGGCTGGTGACAAGCTGCCTGATCTCGATACCGCTGCCGCCACGGCTGACCGTGGACAGAATATCGGGCTTGATTTCAGCCATTGGTTTGCTCCTGTATCACAGCAAGAAACGACAGATTGGCCGCAAGGTTTAACGCCATGCGGCGATTACATGCGAAACTGCGCCGCCTTGCAGGCATAAGAAGACACGATGGCATTGCGGGTGAACAGCACCCGGCCGGTTCCCCGTTGGATCTGGACCGGCTCTCCGCCCCAATCGGCGTCGATCTGGGTATCCGTTATTGCCGTGATGGTGATCTTGTCGGGGCTTGCGCCTTCGATCACGCCGACCGCCCCCTGTGATGTCTTGGTAAAGACGATCCGGCCAAGGGGTGCGGCCGTCGCGGTGCAATCATAGCTTTCCTGCGTGAACCTGTTCAGCGCCTGACAATCCGTCAGCCCTGCAAAAAGCAGCAAGGTTGCCGTCAGCGGAAAAGAAGTGGTTAGCGGCATTGGAAAGCTCCGAACGATGTGAAGGTGAAAGCTGCGGTTGCGGTGATCGGCAGAAAGTCAGGATGATGGTCTATCTTGCTCATCAAGCTCGTCGGTTTTATCCGCGTCCTGATCGGGTTCGGCGCCATCTTCGGCGGGGTCGGCGCTGTCCTCGTCTGGTGCCGCATCTGGGGCCAGATCGGGGGCCAGATCGGGGGCCAGTTTGGCGACGCCCATGTCGATCAGGTTTGCGCCGATCGCCGCATTGACCACAAGCGTGGCACCTTTGGGCAATTGAATGCCTTGGTGGATATGCGCCTCGGTCAATTCGATCCGCATGTCCTGTTGCGGCTCTGCTGGTGGTGCGGTCTCTGGCGCTGGGGGCGGTGTCTGCGCCTCTTCTGCGGGGGGTGGCGGTGTTTCCACCGGGGGGGCATCGCCATTGGCATTGCGGTTCAGCAAGGCCGCCAGCGTGATAGAACCATCCGCAGGCTTGCCAAGGCGGCAGGCGATTGTGCGCGCGCGCAGCACATCGATCCGGGCCTTCTGGATCGCCAATCGTGTCGGGCGATGCGCGGTATCGCGCAGCATTTCGGACAGTGTCGAGACAGCCAGCAACGCAGGGATGTCGGCAAGATGTTCCATGATGCGTTCTTGCAGCGTCAGCCGTTTGCGCCGGGTTTCGGGTTTCCGCTCGGGCTGGGCTTTGGGTGAAAGCTGTGCGCCCGATTGGCCCGATGCCTTTGCGCCGCCGGGTTTGGGTGCCGCGCGCCGGGGCTTTGAAGATTTTTCAACCATTTTCGTCTCCGCCATTGGTTTGGCACCCAACTTGCAAATCTCGGACCAGAACACGGGCTGCGAGGACGATAAAAGTGAGCGCAATAAAAGATCATATTGCTTTTCAGGCATCGACGCTTTCCCTGCGGGAAAAGCGCAACAACATGCTGGCCTCGAATATCGCCAATGCCGGCACGCCGGGCTATAAGGCGCGTGATATGGATTTTGACCGCGAGCTTGCGCGTCAGGTCGGGGATAGCCCCGTGCGCAAGACAAGCGCCCGTCATATCGACAATCTTGCAGGTGTCTCAGGCAATGGCGTGCAATATCGCGTGCCGCTGAACCCGTCTTTGGACGGCAATACGGTCGAACTGTCGGTCGAGCAAATGGAATTCTCAGAGAATTCCCTGCGCTACATGACGACGCTGTCCTTTCTGAACCGCCGGATTTCCGGCCTGATGACCGCGATCAAGGGGGAATAATGGCTGATATCAAGAACGTATTTGACATTGCAGGCCGCTCGATGGCCGCGCAGATGGTCCGTCTGAATACCGTGGCGTCGAATATCGCGAATGCCAATACGCGTGCGGGCAGCCCAGAAGAGACGTTCCGCCCTTTGCGCCCGGTTTTCCGCACCGCCTTTGAGGGTGGGCTAAAGAATGCCGAGCGCGCGACGGTGGATGTCAAAGAGATCGTCTCTTTGGACCGTGAACCGCAGCGCGTACACGAGCCGGGCCATCCGATGGCTGACGCAGAGGGCTTTGTTTACCTGCCCCCCGTCGACATGAACGAAGAGCTGGTCGATATGCTGGAGGCCAGCCGCCAATATCAAAACAACCTCGAAGTGCTGACCACGATGCGCACGCTGATGCTGCGCACCGTGGATATGGGCAAGTCTTAAGGGAGCGGAATAGATGGATGTTGATAACAAAAGTTTGGCCGCGCAGAACGCGTTGCTGTCCAAGCTGGGCATAAGCACGACCCAGGACAAGAATGCCGTACCAAAAGAGGAATTGGGGCAGACAGATTTTCTAAAGCTGATGACCGCCCAATTGCAGAACCAGGACCCTTTTGCCCCGATGGATAACGGGGATTTCATTGCACAGATGGCGCAGTTTTCGTCTGTTGCCGGGATCAGCAAGATGTCCGAGACAATGTCAGGCATCGCCGATCAGATGGGGCAGTTCCGGGTTGCGTCATCGGTGAATTATCTTGGCCATTCGGTGATGATCCCCGGAAACCTGGCCCGAGCCGATGATAACGGCGAAATCCACGGTGCGATCGAATTGGAACGTGCATCCGTTGATACGCGGATTGAATTCCTCGACGCCACGACCGGAGAAAGCCTGCACATGCTGGATATGGGTGGGCAGGCAAGCGGTCTGTCCGGCTTTGCCTGGACCGATCTGCCCGAGCAATATCGCGACGGGTCGCGTGGCGTGCGTCTCGATGTTCTTGTGAATTACGGCGATGGCGAAGGCGTCCAAAGCCTGATGCCCAATGTCTATGCACAGGTCATCGGCACATCCAATACGGCCACCAATGGCGCTGGGTTGCTTGAAACCAAAGACTACGGCGACGTCAGCGCCGCAGAAGTCCTGCGGTTCCGCCTTTAGGGCGGAGCACTAACCTCAATCAAGGGAACTACGCATGTCTTTTTACACAGCCTTGACCGGACTTAACGGCGCGCAATCCGATATTTCGGCGACCTCGAACAACATTGCCAACGTGGGCACGACAGGTTTCAAGCGCTCACGCGCGGAATTCGGCGATATCTTTGCAACATCGCCCTTGCAGAATTCTTCTTCCTCGATTGGCTCTGGCGCGATCCTCAAGGGCGTCAAGCAGCAGTTCACGCAGGGCAATATCGCCTCGTCGTTGAACGCGCTGGACATGGCGATTTCCGGGCAGGGGTTTTTCGCGCTCAAGCCCAGCCTGACATCGACGCAGGTGGTCTATACGCGCAACGGGTCGTTCAACGTCGACAATAACCGCAACGTGGTGGACAGTTCGGGGCAGTTCCTGCTGGCCTATCCCGTCAACGAAGACGGATCGGTCACGGCCAAGGATATCAACAGCGCGTCTCCGCTGCGGTTGCCGGTGACATCGGGCGACCCGCAGGCGACGTCCAAGGTTGATCTGGCGGTCAACGTGCCTGCCAGCGCCGATGTGGTGACGGAAAAGGAAAAGTTCGCGGATGGCTATGCCTTTGATCCCGAAGATCCCGAAAGCTTTACCAATTCGACATCCTTCACCATCTTTGATGACCTCGGCAATCCGACGATTGCGACCGTCTATTTCATCAAGACCCAGCGTGCGACGGCCGAAGACCCGACCAATAAATTCGAAACCCGCCTTGTCATCAATGACGAGGTGGTGCCGCCTGACCTGGTGCCCGCTGTCACCAGGTCCAACGAACAGATCTTCATCGACCGCTTTGGCAACCAGACGACGACCGTTCCGGATGCGAGCTATACGCTCGAGCAGAAAAGCTCGCCGCTTTACAAGCTTGATGAACAGAATAACCGGGTGCCATCCCAGCCAGCGGCCCTGACCGGCCAGGCAAGCAGCTTTAACTTTGGCGACGAGGGCACCGGTGAAATCGAGATTGTCACCGATCCGATGCAATTCGGGGCGACCTATGAGGCCAACCCGGACGCCAATCAGGGTGTCTATTGGGGCCGTGATTTCCTGCTGGTCAATATCGACGACGGCACCCGCCCAGTCAGCATTGATGTCCGCGCAGGCCGCTATAATGCCGAGCAATTGGCCGCCGAAGTCGAGCGTGCGATCAATGCGGCGCATGACGATTCCCGCAAGCTTGAGATCCAGAAAGGTGTGGACGACAAGATTTCGATCCAGCTGTTCCAGCCAACCACATCCGGCGAAGCGCCGGTGCGCAGCACGCCGCTAGAGGTTGATCTGCTGCAACCGTCTTTTGTTTCGATCCAGGCCGGGATGGATCTGTCAGAAAGCACATCACCGAATTTCGATCTTGATGTCTTTCTGGCCCATGCACAGACCCGCCTGAACGCGGCATTGAACAGCGAGCCGGCTTTCGTGCCCGGAGCAGCCGACAAGCAATTTGCGCAGTTGACCGGTAGCGCCAAGATATCCGTGCCGCCAGCAGACCCGGAGGTGTTCGATTTTGATTACACCACCCGCGACCTTGGCATCACCACGGTGTCCAGCTCATCTGCCAAATGGGGTATCGGCTATAGCAACGGAGAATTCACGGTTTCGGATCTGGGTGGCACGGCTGCCGTCGGTGATACGATCACCATCACTTTTTCTGACACTGCACTGGCAGATCTGACCGTCGCAATCCCGAGTGCCGCTGATGCAGCCAGTGTATTGGATGAAATTGAGACCGAGCTGGGTGATCCAGGCTATTTCGGCACCGCGCTTTTGACCGAAGATGACACATCGACGCCAACCAGAGATTTTGCCATCCAGAAAGAACGTCATCTAGCCTATACGAATGTCGGAAACCGGCCTGGCGTCGCAGTGTTTGACCAAAAGCTTGGCGTGGCTACCGCGGATAGCAGCATCACTTTGGATGCGCAGAACAATCGCCTGCTGATTACATTGGGCACGGGTCTTGGGGCCTCACTGAGCGTTGATGATACGATCCTGCTGATGGGCGCGAATGACGATGCACAGGCGTTGAACGGCCGCAGTTTCCGGATCACGGCGATAGACGGTGATCAGATCGAAATCGCGACCGGTGCTTTGGGCCTGCCCGAAAATGACATCGACATTGCAGGCGCGGATTACTTTGTCCTGTCCGGCCGATCCTCTGATGTAGAAGCCTATTTCGAAGGTGCCGCGCTAGAGGTCGAGGGATCTGCCACCAGCTTTAACAATCAGCGACTGGTGGTGCGTGAAACGGATGCCGCGCGTCATGCCTATACCGATGCCCAACTAGATGCTGATTTTGACGTCAATATCTTTGGCGACTTTGTTGGCAATGTGACCGGTTCTGATGCGACAGCCTCTATCCTTGGTCTCGACAGCCCGGTCACGGCTATGGCCTGGGTGGACGAGCTGAACCCGCCCATCAAAATTGCCTATGATGCCGCAACGCAAAGCATTGTCTTCAATGTGGACCACACGACATTGGGCCCCGGCGGCGCAATCAGCAACCTGTCCGCGATTCAGGTCTCGTCCACCAGCAATTCCGGTGTGAATGCCTTTGGCTTGGCGGGCAGTTCCTCGCCACGGGTCGAGATCACCAGCGCGACCAGTGTCCAAGGTCAGCCCTTTGTCTTTGACGGGGCAAACCAGGGGGATGGCCCGACGCGGTTTGGCGCCAAGGTCAGCTATGACCGCGAGGCCCGCGCCTTTACCTTTGAAAGCGGGACAACCGGTGAGGCCATTGCACAAGACAAGGCCCTGGGCGTGCCGACGGCGCAGAAAGCCTCCAACATTCAGGTTGGCCGATATGAAATTGACCCAACCACCAAGGCCGCCAAAATCCAGCCCGGTGCCGTCGATCTGGCATCGCGCGTTCTGGCACAGGGTGAAAACGACCTGATGGGCGTCGGCGGCAGCAAGAATGTCGCCTTTGCGGCAGGCACGGGCCTGCAATCGACACCCGCGCGTGCGATTGGTGCGCCGGCGACGGACCCGTTGAATTCAAACCCTGTTTTCCTGAACCCCGCGAATAGAGAGACGACATTCAACGTATCGGTCAACGGGATCAACGCGGTGATCGAGATTCCGGGCGGCAATTACATCGGGTCGACCCTGGCCGAGCGGCTTCAGGAACGGATCAACCAGATGCAGGACCCGGCCACCGGCAGAACCATCGGCGGCGTCACCGTCCGCTATCAACCCAATGACAACAACTTTGTCTTTACCACCGGCACAACAGGATCGGATTCAACGATCCGGGTGCGGGGACCGGCAAAGCTGGGGCTGGATGATGTGCCGCTGGGTATCGGCAGCGTGCCGACGATTGCCAATCTTGTTCAGGCCACCAATGAAAACGGCGTGCCGCTGTTCGTGAACGAAAACGGCGAGATCGTCGATTCAGAGCCTGACAACCTGGTCGAGGGATATTTCCCGCTCTATCTGAACGAAGGTGAATTGACCTTTGACAAGACCGGCCGGTTGATCAGTCCGCAGGGGCTGACCCGCTATGAAGCCCAGACCGAGACTTTCTCGATCTCGCTGGACATCGATTACAGCGCTTCGTCGCAGCTGGCGACACCTTTCGTGGTCAACAATCTTGAACAGAACGGCTTTACCTCGGGTCGTCTGGACGGGTTGAGCATCGATGCCACGGGCCTGTTGCGTGCCAATTACACCAACGGGCAGAACAAGCCGCTGGGCAAGATCGTGCTGGCCAATTTCAACAACCAGAACGGTCTGAAACAGGTCGGCAATGCGACATTCGTCCAGACGGCATCATCAGGTGATCCGATCATCGGCGAAGCCGGGACCGAAGGTTTCGGGTCGATCCAATCCGGCGCGCTGGAACGGTCGAACGTGGATATCACCGAAGAGCTGGTCAACCTGATCACCGCGCAGCGGAACTTCCAGGCCGCGTCCAAGGCGATCGAAACATCGACCCAGCTGACACAGACGATCATCAACATCCGTACCTAAGGGGCCTGAGGGTCGGTCTATGCCATAGGCCGACCCCGCATTTAAGGAAATCTGCATGGATCGCAACATTCATATTGCGCTGAATAACCTGCGCAACATCTCGTCCGAATTACGCGTCAATGCCCAGAATATGGCAAATGCGAATGTGCCGGGTTTCCGCGCTGATTTGAGCGTCACGCGCGAGGCGAGTTTTCTGACCCCCTTCGACCAATTCCGGTCGCGTGTTTACAGCCAGGAAGCGTCGCAAGCGCTGTTCTCGACCGATGAGGGTGGATTGCAAAGCACCGAGGCAGAGATGGATATCGCCATCCAGGGCCAGGGCTATTTCTACATCGCCCCGACCAGCGGTGGTGACCCGGCCTTGTCCCGGCGCGGCGACCTGTCGTTCGATCTGGATCGCTTTGTTGTCGATGGCGCGGGCAATCGGTTGCTGGATATCGGCTTGAACCCAATCCAGCTTCCTGCGACGCGGCGGATCGTGGTCGAAGAGACCGGCCAGATCCAGATGGAACTTCTCGATGCGCCCGAGGGCACCTTTGTGGCGGGTCCGATCATCGCGACCTCACAGGCAGAGGGTGTCGTTCTTGCAAAATCGCCCGATGGCCATATCCGCCCGGCCAACGAAGCCGCCCTGCCCGCCCCCGACCAAAGAGCGCGCCTGACCCAAGGCTTCTTGGAAAACAGCAATGTCGATACAATCGGATCCTTGATCCAGAATATCGAAAGCCAGCGGCAATTTGAAATGAGCGTGAAGTTCATCGCGCTTGCGCAGGAAATCGACGAAGGCGGCACAAGGATCATGCGTCTGCCCGGCTAAATCCGTCCCGGTTTTCGGGGTTGGCACATTGATTGCAAACATCCTGATAACGATCAATCAGGAGCCGACAATGACCAACGCAATGCATGTCGCAAAGACCGGGTTAAACGCGCAGCAAACGCGCATGCAGGTCATTGCCAATAACCTCGCGAACTTGAACACGGTCGGTTTCAAAAGCGACCGCGTGAATTTCGAAAGCTTGCTTTATCAGGTCAAGCGGTCTGGCGGGGATCAGACATCCGAAGGAACCGCGCTGACCTCTGCCCTGGCGCTGGGCACGGGTGTGCGGGCGGTGAATACCCAAAAGCTATATACCCAGGGCGGAATGGTGAACACGGATAATTCCTTCGATCTGGCGATTGAAGGGCAAGGGTTCTTCCAGGTTCTGATGCCGGATGGACGTGTCGGTTACACCCGCAACGGGTCTTTCTCGCGCAGTGCTGACGGGACCATGACCACGGCCAGCGGCTATGTGGTCCAGCCAGAGATCCGGATTCCCGAAGATGCAATCGAGGTGAATATCTCGCAAGACGGGCTCGTCTTCGTGCGCCAGGCGGGTCAGGACCAGACCCAAGAGGTCGGGCAGCTGACGCTGGCATCCTTTGCCAATCCGCGTGGCTTGCAGCCCATCGGCGAAAGCTTTCTGACCGAAACGCAGGCCAGCGGCGCGCCAACGGTTGCCGCACCCCAAGCGCAGGGGTTGGGCAAATTGATGCAGGGCGCTTTGGAAGGGTCCAACGTCAATGTCGTTCAGCAGCTTGTTGAAATGATCGAGACGCAACGGGCCTATGAGGTCAGTTCCAAGGCGATCAGCTCTTCGGATGAAATGATGCGCTACATTTCGAACAACCTGTAAAGACAAGAGGATGCAGATGATCCGCCTATTGACTGTTTTCATGCTTCCGATACTTGCCGGCTGTTCGACCTATGTCGAAAACGAGGCCAGCGCCCAATTTCAGCCTGTCATGCCGCAGAGCGCCTATCTGGACCGTCCGTCCAATGGCAGTATTTATCACCCCGGCGTGTCCGGATTGTTTGCCGTGGAACAGCGCGCCTCAAAGGTCGGTGACGTGCTGACGGTCGCCTTGAACGAATCCTTTCAGGCGACCAAATCGCAAACCGCGACTGCCGATAAATCGGACAGCACAACCGCGCAGCTGCCCAGTTTTCTGGGTGCTGATGATCCGGCATTCGGTGTGAACCAATCCTTTGCGGGCTCTGGTGCTGCGGCGCAATCGAATACATTCACCGGACTTGTCACGGTCAGCGTTGTGCGGGTCTTGCCGAATGGCAATCTGCAGATTCTGGGGCAGAAAAAGCTGACGCTGAACAGCGGGGATGAATATGTCCGCGTCAGCGGGATCGTCCGGCGCAGCGATATCAGCCCGGCCAATATCGTCAGTTCCAACCGGCTTGCCAATGCAGAGATCACCTATACCGGGGCGGGTGATATCGCGGATACGGCCAGACGTGGATTATTGTCGCGCGCCGTGTCCAGTTTGAACCTGCTCTAGGGGGCCGTGATGCGTCGCATGCGATTATTTATCATCGGTCTTTTGGCGGTAACACTCTCGCTGTTGTCCGGCGTCGCACAGGCGGACCGGGTCAAGGATATCGCAGCATTGGCGGGCGTGCGGTCCAACCAATTGGTCGGCTATGGTCTGGTGGTCGGCCTGTCCGGCACCGGGGATGGCGATCTTGGGATCACCTTGCAATCCTTGCAATCCATGGTCTCGCGCTTTGGCATGGTGACAGAGCTGGAAGGTCTGAATGGATCAAATGCAGCCGCCGTGATCGTCACCGCCGACCTGCCCGCGTTTATCAAGCCCGGACAGACGCTCGATGTGACTGTGTCAACCTTGGGACCGGCAGAATCGCTGCGTGGCGGCACGCTTTTGCTGACGCCGCTTTTGGGGGTTGATGGCGAAACCTATGCGCTGGCCCAGGGAAATCTGGTCGTGGGTGGTTTGGGTGTCACCGGACAGGATGGATCTTCGCTGACGGTGAATGTGCCCACTGTCGGGCGGGTGCCGCAGGGTGCCACCGTCGAACGATTGGTCGAGAATGAATTCATCACCAATGAATATATGGTGCTGAACCTGCACCGCCCCGATTTCTCGACCGCCAGCAATGTTGCCGAGGCGATCAATGTCGTCTTTGGCGGTGGCACGGCGGTGCCGATTGATGCCTCGTCCATCCGCGTGCAGGCACCGTCCGATCCCGAACAGAAAGTGTCCTTTGCCAGCCTGATTGAACAGGTCGAGGTGCAACCCGGCGACCCGCCCGCGCAGGTCATCGTCAATTCGCGCACTGGCACGGTCGTGATTGGCGGCAATGTGAATGTCACACCCGCCGTGATCACCCATGGCAGCCTGACCGTGCGGATCCGTGAAGACCCGCAAGCCGTGCCGCAAAGCGAGACGATCATCACGGATGGCGCTGTGATCAACACACCGGTTGCGCCGCTTGAAACCCAAGACAGCGAAATCACCGTGGATGAACAAGAGGCGCGGGCGTTTCTTTTCGATCCGGGCGTCAGCCTGAGCGATGTGGTCGATTCGATCAATGCGATCGGTGCCACGCCATCCGATCTTGTCGCGATCCTCGAGGCGCTTCGCGTGTCAGGCGCATTGCGCGCGCAGCTTATCATCATCTGATCCAGGGTCTTTGGCGCAGAACAGGAGGCCATATCATGAATTCCATCAGTTCATCCGCGTTCAACCTGGCGACGGATGCCGCCTTTCAAAGCGAACAATCCAAGGCGGCGACATCTGACGCAAGGCTGGGAACGCCGGCAGAGCTTGCCGCTGTTGCCGAACAATTCGAGACGATTTTCGTCAAGGCCATCCTGTCCTCTGCGCGGTCGGCGGAATTGTCGGACCCTTTGCTAAATAGTGAGGGCCAAAAGACGTTTACTCAGATGTTGGACGCTGAATATGCCGGGGCACTGGCACAGCGGGAATCGCTCGGCATCGCCGATGCCATCGTGCGGCAGTTTCAACACAGAGTCCGGAATGGAGATGCAGCATAAATGGCCAGTTTGCTCGACATCGGTCGCAGTGCGGTTCAGGCCCAACGCGAGGCGCTGAATGTCACTGGCCAGAATATCGTCAATGCCAATACCGAAGGCTATCGCCGCCGCGATGCGACCCTGACCGAGGTTTACGGCGTTCAAAGTGAACTGACCGCCCTGACATCGCAAACCGGGTTGGGCGTCAAGCTGGGCGAAATCCGCAGGGCCTATGACGTGTTCCTGACGGAAAGCAAACGCAGCGCCACGGCGCGGTTCGAAGCCTCTGATGCCTTTGTGGGCAAGCTGGAACAGCTGGAAAACCTGATCCTTCCCAATGATGGCGATTTGGCCGTGGTGATGACTGCGTTTTTCGACAACCTGACGCAGGTCGCCGCCAGCCCCGGCGATTTTGCGCCGCGCGAAGCGGCGTTGGAAATGGGCAAGACCGTTGCCAATGGCTTTAATACAACGGCAAATCTGCTGACCAGCCTGATGAATGGCACCGCGCAAGAGATCGGCACCAGATTGGATGAGGTGAACCGCACACTTGGGGCGCTGGGTGTCATCAACGGGCAGTTGCGATCATCCAATATCGGTGCCGCACCGCCAAACAGTCTGTTGGATGAACGGGATCGGCTGCTGGATACGCTGGCGCAGAAAATCCCGGTCAACATCAAGATCGGCGAGCGGCTGACCGCCGAATTGCGGCTGGGCACATCCGATGCCGGGCCGCTGATCCTGACCGGGGAAGATGCCAAGCCGCTGTCGATGGTCGATGGCGAATCCGGCAGCATCATGTTCCGCATCGGCTCTGGCCAGATTGTCTCGCAGTTGGAAACGGGGGCTTTGCGTGGGCTGGTTGATGCGCATGGCGCGAACCGCCGCGCCTTGGGCGAGCTTGACGCCTTGGCGCGCGACTTTAGCCAGAAGCTCAATGATCAGCATGCGCAGGGCATTGATCTGGACGGCCAGCTGGGACGAGAGCTTTTTGCCGTTGCGGATTTTTCCGTCACCCCGCGCCCGTCCAACCAAGGGGATGCGCAGGCAACCATTCGTCTGGTGCCCGGCCTGTCCGACCGTCTGGGCGCGTTGCAAATGACCTTTGACGGGCGTCGTGGGCAATGGCAATTAACCGATGATACGGGTGCAATGCTGGGTGCGGGCCGCGCAAGTATCCAGCTTGATAGCGCTGTCATTCTTGTCGAGGGCACGCCCAAGGACGGCGATTCCTTCAGTTTCAAACCGATGCCGGGCGAGGCATCGCGGATGTCCTTTCTGCTGACGCGGGGCGAGGAAATTGCCGCAGCCTCTACGATTGCCATCTATCCGGCTACCACCAACAAAGGCTCGGCTGTCCTGACCTCGACACAGGAAACCTTGCCCGGCTCAGGCGTGCCTGCGCTGTCGTCGGTGCTGGCCAACAACCTGTCCCCTGTTGCGGCCAAGGATTTCCTGCGCGGCGGCGTCGTCGGAAGCATCCCGCGCGGCACCCAGACCATGACGCTGGCAAGTCTGGCCACGCAGACAACGGCCACAGTGTCGGTGCAGGATGAGGCGGATATCCGGGGCCTGACCCTGACGGTTGACGGGGTGGATTACAGCTTTTCCTTGGACCCTGAAACGGTGGGGACCCAAGCATGGGTATCGGGTCAGGAAGTCGCCAATTACCTGTCTGCGGGGATTTTCCGGTCAACGACGACCGATTTGACGCTGGCTGATCTGGGCCTGTCCGTCACCGGTTCGGCGACAGGCTTGACCTTTGCCTCGGATGGCGCGCTTGCGCTGACAGGGATCAGTGCTTCCTCGTCGCAGGGCCGGGCCTTGTTGACCGATATCACCGCGGGCAAACCGGCCAGCGATATCCGCATCTTTACCCGCGAGGGGCGGCAGGTTTCGGGGACACCTTTGGCAGCGGCAGAGGTGGCGCAGCTGCTGACGCAAGAGAACGGTTTTAACGCATCGGCGGAATATCGGTCCGATTACAACGCTGTCAGCGGCTCAGGGACCTATCGCGGATTAAATGTGACGCAGCGCAGTGCCGGGTTCGATCCATTGCAAAGCGGATTGCAATCCAAAACATTGTCCTTGACCGGTCTCAGCGGCACTGCGGTCGGCACGATTTCAACCAATCCCGCCGCCAATAGCACCACAGCGCAAACCATCGCGCTGCAGATGGACACGGCCGCAACAGGAACGCTTGGCATTCCCGCGGGCGTTGATGCGGCCTATGTCGCCGAAGCCGCGAACAAGGCCTTTGCGGCGGTCGGGGTCAGCGCGCTGGCACGCACGGCCCTGCGCCTGTCGCTGGATGATGCGACAAGCGGGGCAGTGCAATTCGACCTGACAGGTGTGAATGACACCCCGTTTCGGATCTCGGCGCAGGTCAATAACGGAAACCTGTCAGAGCTGATGCAGGCCGTGAACCGCCGATCCGATGAAACCGGCGTCACAGCCGAGCTTTCACTATCAGGCAATGCTGTCACCTTGGTGCAGCGCGATGGCTTTGATGTTGTGACGACGAATATTTCCTCTGGCGTTGCTTTGCGCGCCAGCGCGCTTGATCAAACGTATAATCCTCTGGCGCTGGATGACACGGCCGACCCTGCGGTCTCGGTGGATTTTGCGGCTGACCTGCGGTTCAGTGGCACTGTCGCCTTCAGCAGCGGGTCCGGCTTTACCCTGACGACAAGTGGCGCAGGGCGCGCGGATGTGGCGTTGAATTCGGCGGCTGATCCGATGAAGGGCGGCTTGGTCACGCAAGAGCGTTCAAACGGCGGCACGCTGGCTGCGTTGGGCTATGCGCTCGATGGCCGTGTTGACGGGCTGTCGCAGAATGTCGATGGAACGCGCGTGCATGCACCCTCGGCACGGTTTGAAACGATCTTGACGCTGGCAGACGGCACATCGTTCACCGCCGAGGTTTCAGCCAATGAGCTGGGGCTGATGTCCGGGGATCGCGTCGCGGAAGTGACCGCAGAAAAACTGCGCGCGCAGGCACCGGTGCCGGTGCTGCAAGGTGCCGTGCTGGCGCCCGAGGCGGTCCCGCCGATTGGCAGCGCTGCAACCTTCGTTCTGGCGGGGTCTGAATATACGTTGACCCGTGTCGATGATGGCAATCCGGATCGGCTGACCGCGCTCGATTTCATGATCACCGGCCCCGAGGCCGGGCGGATCACGCCCCGGATTACGCAAACCGATGACGGGTTTTCGCTGTCGCTGATTGTGACGGATGGCCAGCTGAACGGTGCAGGCCCCCGGCCAGTGGCCAATGGCGGCGCGGCGCTTTTCGGGCTGGCGGATAGTCAGGCTACGCAGCGCCTGCAGGGGCGCAGCCTTGATGCGACCTTGCTGGAGGATGGCACCTACGCAATGGATGTCACCATCGGCGGCGCAGCCGAGACCGTGACATTCGCCGTCAGCGACGGGGTGCTGAGCCTGCAATCGGTCAGTGATGCGGATGTATTGTCGGCTGCGGTCACCCTGGACGATGCAGGATTGACCAGCATCACGCTGACGGCGTCTGCGGGTGCCGATATGATGGCCGTCACGCCATCTGCCATCGCAACCAATCTTGGCTTCAAGCTTGCCAATGCCGAGCTGAGCGTCGAAGGCGGCAAGCTTTTGGCGCGCAGCACCGATGATAGCGTCGTCAATATCAAGGCGGGCGGCACCAGTGCTGCGGGGGTTTACCTGCATCTAAGCGATCTTCCCGACGAAGAGCTGATCGTCGTGATGGGGTCAGAGGGCGCAAGACGCCTAAGCGCGGAATTTGAAATCGGTGCGCCTCTTTCTGCCAAGACGCGGGAACCTGAAAAGTTCCGCGTGGAAATGATGGATGATGCGTCAGGCCGCGTTGAATTGTTTGACATCGCATCGGGCGCGTCGATCGCGACCCGTATGTCCAGCGGGTTGGCGCGGTTCAACGTGGCGGATCAAACCTTGGAACTTGCCGGTTTCTCGGACACTGGCGACAGCTTTGAATTTAGCACCGGGCAACGGTCTTCGGGGGATGCGCGCAATCTGGACATGATGATCAAACTGGGCGAGCAAGGCGCCGGCAGGCGCAGCTTTCAAGACAGTTTTCGGTCTATCGCCGCGGGCATCGGGTCCAGCCTCGAGGCCGGTCGCCTGACGCGCATGTCGAACGAGGCCGTGCGCGATGCCGCCGTCGCCGCCGAAAGTGAATTGAGCGGGGTCAATCTTGACGAAGAGGCCGCAAAACTGATGGCCCAGCAACAAGCCTATCAGGCCGCTGCGCGCATTCTGCAAACGGCACGCGAAATGTTCGACACCCTGATCCGGATCGCATGAGGTAGAAAATGTCCATATCCACCAAGCTGTTCTCTGATCAGATGTTGACGCGGTTCTCGCAGATCAACAGCGAAATCGAACTGCGCCAGACGAAAATCGCGACCGGGCGGGAAATTACCCAAGCCTCTGACAAGCCTCTTGAGGCTGTCCGCCTGTCCGCCCTAGAGGAAAATCTGACACAGCTGAAAGGGTTTCAACGCAATGCAACGACGGCGCAGCAGCGTCTGTCATTGGGCGATACCGTGCTGGCCAGTGTCGATAGCATCATGGCGCAGCTGCGCGAACGGGCCGTTGCGGCCAATACAGATACGGTCGATCCGGTGGATCTGGCCGCATTTCGGGTTGATGTCGCGCAAAACCGCGAAGCATTGATTGATCTGGCCAATAGCCGCACATCCGATGGTCAGGCGCTGTTCGGCGGTTATGCCACCGATGTCGAACCCTTTACCCCGGACGGAACCGGCCGCATCCAATATCGCGGTGATGGTGGCCAGCATACTTTGGCCGCCTCGGAAACCACGCGCCTGCCGACATCGGTCAACGGGGCAGAGGTTTTCATGCAGGTGAAAACGCGCGACGGCATCGCAAGCATTTTCGACATCGTCGATAGTTTCGAGGCCGCGCTGGCCACCGAAGGGCAATTTGCCAGCACCCTTTCAGCCCCGGCCAGTGACGGGCTGTCGCTGCATTTCAACGGTGACCGGCTACCGCGTGATGTGTCCTTTGATCTGCAAGGCCCGGCAGGCAGCGTATCGATCACGGCAAAAGATGTCGTCGGCGGGTCGCATGATCAATTGATCAGCGCGATCAATGAACAGACAACACGCACCGGTGTGACCGCGACCAGCGCTGATGGGCGCTTGGTCTTGTCGGCAGCCAGTGGCACGGTGGCGCTGTCCGCGCTCAAGATCGAAGGTGTCGACCTGGCCGTGCGGGTGCCGCGTTTCACGATCACGACGGATGGCACACCGCCGCAAACCATGGTGCCGACGGTGCAAACGCTTGATGCGCAGCTGGAAAAGCTTGTGCAGGCCGGACAGGATATCGCCGTTTCGCGCACCCAGATCGGTGCCCGGTTGAAACGCGCAGAGGATCAAGAGGCGATCTTGCAAACGCGCGCCGTGGCCTTGGAAACCGATGTGAACGAGCTTGGATCTGCTGATCTGGGAAAGGTCGTGACCGAGCTTCAGGCGCTTTTGGTGTCGCGCGATGCGGCGTTACAGGCCTATTCGCGCATCAGCCAAAGCAGCCTGTTCGATTTTCTGAAGTGACGGCATCTTGGCACGCTTTCTGCAAAGTTATGTCATTGAACGCTGAGGAGATGTAAATGTTCGGCACAATCAAGTCTGGAATGGCGACCTCGATGTTCGAAATCGCCGTGGTTTCGAACAATGTCGCGAACTCTGGCACAACGGCCTTCCGAAAGAGCAATACCAGCTTTTCGGACCTCTACAGCGGTGCATCGCCTGAATCTGTCGCGCGCCTATCCAAAGGTGTCGGCAGTCTTGTCGAGGGAACCAAGCAAAGCACCGAACAGGGCGGTTTGCTGAACCGTGAAGGTGTTCTGAACCTCGCATTGATCGGCAAAGGCATGTTTGTTTCGGCCGCGCCCGCCGCTGACGGGGTGCCGTCAGAAACGCTGACCTTCAGCCGCGATGGCGAATTTGCGTTGGACAAGGACGGCATCTTGCGGACCTCGACCAATGATTTCGTGCTTGGTTATGATGGCGTCGGCGGCACGGATCTGCAAAGTCTGGTGGTTCCCTATGAGAGCGAAGACGGCGCCCAGCTGACCGCGCTAGAGATCAATGCCGAGGGCAAGATCCTGGCGACATATGGTGGCCAACCCGCCGTCGTGCTGGGCCAGATTGCGATTGGATCGTTTCCAAACGAAACCGCGCTGCGCCAGTTGGGCATGAACCGTTTCCAAGCGACCGATGGGTCTGGTGAATTGATCTTGGGTGCCGGCGGCCAAGAGGGGTTTGCCATGATCCAGGCGGGCGTTCTGGAAACATCAAACGTCGATCTGACAACCGAATTGACCAATATGATCCGCGCACAGCAGCAGTTTTCGGGATCGTCGCGCATTTTGCAGACCTATTCCGACATGATCGAAAAACTGACCCGCTAGGCATTATTTCATGTCACTTGGGGAAAGCATCTGATGCGCGGCACGGTTTTGTTCTCTCGCAGAACTGTCCTATCCGGCCTTTTATGCGCCCCGATCAGCGTCAGCGCAGCACCCCTTGTTGACCTTGAAAAAGGTGGCGGGCTGTTTTCGCATAAACCTGTATCCCCGGAACAAAGCGCCGATCGCGCGATGCTGGACCTTTACAGGCAACCACCACTGGCTGATCCGGCGCCCAGCCCGCCCGCCAGCCCGCGCAGCGACAACGCTCGCGCGCCGATGGCTTTTGCCATGCGGCTGCAAAATGCCAATACCGGTGAAGCGCTTTTTCTGGATGTGCCCGCTTCGTTGGATTTGGGTTGGATACAGCACCGCCGATTGAACCATTTCATGCGCGATTGGCGCGAAGACCAGGTCAAAAGAATTGATCCTTTGATTGTTCAGGATTTCCTGCAGATTTGCCGGTCTTTTGCCACACCCGGCATCCCGACCGATGTCAGGATCAATTCAGGTTACCGGTCACAAAGAACAAATGAGATGCTGCGCCAACGTAGCCGCCAGGTCGCTGTCAATTCGCTGCATGTCGAAGGCAAGGCGATTGATTTCGGACTGCCGGGGGTGTCACCGCGACAGCTTGGTGCTGTCGCAAATGACATTTGTCGGGGTGGGGTAGGCACTTATGCGACGTTCATCCACATCGATAGTGGCAATAATCGTCGCTGGAGTGCCTGATTTTGGTCGTTCTACATCGTTTTGATCTGTTTTCAGACAAATTTTTAAACTTGGCCTTGTTTATGCATAGACGGTCAAAAGGGGGGCGGTGTCATGCCTACGATTATTTCAGTTGCGAGTGGAAAAGGCGGCGTCGGCAAATCATCTTTGGCCGTCAACATGTCAATACGCTTGCAAGATGGTCACGGACCGACGCTTTTGGTCGATTCCGATCTGTTGATGGCAAATTCGCATGTCTTGCTGAACACGCGCCCAACGGCTGATCTGATTGATGTTCTCGAAGGCCGGTGCGATTGGCGCGCCGCTGTCCATAAATTGCCAAATGGTCTGTCATTGCTGCCCGGTAGGACGGCCGCGAATGTCTTGGTCGAAAGCGATGCAGAGCGGCTTAAGGATTTGCTGCATACGCTGAAAACCACCGCGCATGAATTCGCTTTCATCATCGTTGATGTGCCCGCCGGGTCGGGGACGGGGGTGATGAATACCGTCTCTGTGGCGGATCATACGATGGTGGTGCTGTTGGGGCAGGCGACCAGCTTTGTTGATGCCTATGCCTTGATCAAAAATGCTTATCTTGAAAAGGATGTGACATCATTTTCTGCTATCGTTAACATGGCCAAGTCAGCGGAACAGGCGAAAACGATTTTTGACAATTTCGAACGGACCGTATCAAGCTTTCTGCCGGTCAAATTGACCTATACGGGTTATCTGCCAAAGATGAATGAAATCAATTCAAGCTCTGTCCATGGAAGATCAATTGATCACGATGTCATGAAGGCGCGTATTTTCCCCAGGATCGATTCCATTCTGACTGCTCTGTTTGAAAAGGACCCGCCCTATACAGAGCCTGATCCTGTCACGCTTCATAGCCCCGTCCCATAGGTGAATGTGGCGGATGCAAGATTATCCATCGGCCAAGCTGAATGTCGAAAAACTCGTCAGAGAACACGAGGCTTTGGTGCGGCGCGTGGCGCATCATATCTATTCGCGTGTGCGCTCTATTGTCGAATTCGATGATCTATTGCAGGTCGGTCTGATCGGCTTGATCGAGGCCGCGCAGCGCTATACAAGGCGCGAGGGCGTGTCTTTCGAAAATTACGCCGTCTTGCGCGTCCGGGGCGCGATTTACGATTACCTGCGCAAAAATTCCAATCTGGGCCGCAAAACGATTGCGACAACCAAAGTTGTCAAATTCGCCCAGGCAGAGCTGTCGCAGAAACTGGGCCGCGCGCCGACCCGTCCGGAATTGGCCGAGGCCGTGTCCATGACCATTGGCGAACTCAGCAGCTGGGAGCAAAGCCTGAACAGCAGTTACCAGAATTCGTTGCAGGATGAATATGACGAATATTCGATGTGGTTTTCCACCGAAGACCCACCCGCAGAACAGCTTTTGGACCGTGGCCGCCTGAAAGAGGCATTGCTGGTCGCGCTGAAAGCCTTGCCCCAAAGAGAGGCCTTGGTCCTGCAATTATATTATGTCGAAGAGCTGAACATCTACGAGATTGCAGCCATCCTAGAGGTCACCCCCGGCCGCGTTTCGCAGCTTAAATCAATGGCATTCAAGAAGATGCAGCCCATGTTGCAGGATTTTGCCGTCGGGATGGGGGCGTCCTGAACCGATGAAAGAAAAGATAAACGTCATTCAGGTTTCGGTGCAATCCGCCGAGGTCGCCTTGGTCGGGCATGAGGCCGTCCCCGATCTGGTGATCAATTGCAGCCTGATGAATATCGCGCGCGGCAATATGGTCCTGACGCTCAAGTCCATCGAGGTTGACCAGGTTGGTGCCATCGGCGTGGTCGAGATCGAAAAGAACCGGCCGGTCATGCTGGCGCGCGCCAGTGTCTCTGTGGCGCAGTTCAGTCTGCTGCTGAATTGCCTGCAACATCACCCGCCGCGCCCCGTGACGCTTATTCTGGCGTTGCAGGACAGTCTGACGCTGACGACCGGGGGGTATCTGGATGTGGATGGTCAGGATCGCTGCATGATTTCCGACCTGTCATGGAGCATCCCGATCCTGTGATCCGGGCTGGCGTGGCTGGTGGCTGCGATCAGATGGCGGGGATTTCCGGTGGCACGTCAGACGAAATGCCGTATTTTCGCATTTTTGCAATCAGCGTCGTGCGTTTGAGCGACAGCCGTTTGGCTGCCTGTGCGGTATTGTAATTGGACATTTGCATCGCCAATGCGATGAACTTTGCTTCCTGCGCGCTCAGGTGACCTTGCAAACAAAAGTCTTCATGGCCGTTCAGGATTGTCATGATCGACTGATCACTCCGTTCCAAAGGGGCGATTGCATCGGGTGCAATTTCCGGCTCTTCATCATCATCTGGCATCTGCGCAATTGCAGACCAAAGAAAGCTTTGTTCTTCGGATTGATTATGCGGAAGATGAAGAAGTTTCCGAACCGCCTCTCTGTCTATTGGAACGCCTTTTGACAGAACCGCTGCGCGCTGAAAAAAGTTGCGCAATTCACGAATATTGCCGGGCCAGGAATAGGCCATCATTTCTGCAAGACCATCCGTGCTGACTTTGGGCGGCACCAGCCCAGAGCCGTCTGTTTCGAGCTGGTGCGAATTGCCTGCGCCAGTTCGGGAAGATCGCCCATGCGGTCGCGCAGAGACGGAACTTGCAGCATGACCACCGAGATCCGATACATCAAATCCTGGCGAAACTCGCCCTTGTCGACCTTGTGTTCGATGTTCTGATGCGTCGCGCAGACCAGGCGAAAGTCGATGGGCTGTTCGCTGTTTGATCCGATACGGCTGACGGCGCGGGCCTCGATGGCGCGCAAAAGCTTGCCTTGCAGTTCAAGCGGCATGTCACCGATTTCGTCCAGAAACAGGGTGCCGCCGGCGGCTTCTTCGAATCTGCCGATCCGGCGTGTGGCCGCGCCGGTGAACGCCCCTTTTTCATGTCCGAAGAGTTCGGCCTCTAGCAGATCGCGGGGGATTGCGGCGCAGTTGACGCTGACCAGCTTGCCCTTGCGGCCTGACAGGTCGTGAATCGTTTGCACGACAAGTTCCTTGCCGCAGCCGGTCGGGCCGACCACAAGCACATTGACGTTGTAAGGCGCAGCATTTTTGACATCAGCCAAGAGTGTCTGAATCCGTTCAGATGATCCAGATATCAACATGTCTCGTCACCGCCTATTTCTGCCGATACGTTTTTGTTACTTGCGTCTACTGGTATTAATTATTTACCGAACCCCTAACAAGAATCCACGCATCTGCACAACCTTGTTGACGATGTGTCAAACTTTAATCCAGTGACCGCGACATTCTGTGACCGGGTTTTGCCGCTTTTGAAGGCAGGGCAAACGGGCATATCCGCGTGGATTTCCGGATTTTGCGATATTAGCCCAGGTTGCGCACCGAAAATCCTGACAATCAGGCAGGGTTTGGCCAGCCGCATTGGCATGGAATATAGGCAATGATGTGGGCCGCGCGCCAGCTGTCTGCAAATTGCAACTTGGATCGCGATTGAATTTCACGCAGCGGTCAAAGTTGGCATGGCACTTGCCTTTCATGAGCCATGATGAAGAGCGTACATAGAGTGGTTATTGATCGGGTCGCTTTCGACCTGGGCGCCGAAATATTGGATTATCTCATTTTGCATGAGGTCGATGCGGTCGAGGTTATGGGCTGTTCTCATGCCAATAAATGCAGCACCGATTTTCTGGTCTTGTCGGCGCAGCGGGCCGCGGAACTGGGTGGTCAGTCCGGGGTGATCGAGCTGGCGAAATCTGTTGGTGCCAAATCGGTCTTGATCGCCGATATGGGGGCCGATGCCTATGCCGTCACGGCCTCTTTGGGGGGGCGGATCGTGCATCTGTCATTGCCAAAAGACATGGCGCGCGATGCTGCCCGGCAATTCATCGTCACGCTGTTGCATGGCACCGGGCGCGCCTTGGTGCGGTCGGATGGGTCACGGCGGCTATATGATCTGGCCCGGCGCGTTGCCAAATCGGATGTCAGTGTCTTCATCAATGGTCCCAGCGGCAGCGGCAAGGAAGTCATGGCGCGTTTCATGCACCTGCAATCGCCCCGCAAAGAGAAAGAATTCATCGCGATCAACTGCGCGGCAATCCCCGATAACATGCTCGAAGCCATGATGTTCGGCCATGAGAAAGGCGCCTTTACCGGGGCGTCCACGTCGAATGTCGGCGTAATCAGGGCGGCGGATGGTGGCACGCTTTTGCTGGACGAGATTTCCGAGATGTCGCTGCAGCTTCAGGCCAAGCTGTTGCGCGCGATCCAGGAACTGACCGTCACGCCGGTTGGCGGCACCAAGCCGATCAAGGTCGATGTGCGCATTTTCGCGACATCAAACAGGAATATGACGGATGAATGCCGCATGGGCCGGTTCCGCGAAGATCTGTTTTACCGGCTCAACGTGTTCCCGATCCAGACGCAGGCCCTGCGCGAGCGGCCGGAAGATATCGCCGCGATCGCTTATGAATTGGTCATGCGGCATGTCAAAGATGTGACAGAAACGCCGTTGATGATGCCATGTGCGCTTGATCTGCTGATGTCGCACAGCTGGCCCGGCAATGTCCGCGAGTTGGAAAACGTGATCCAGCGGGCCTTGGTCCTGAAAGACGGCCCCGTGATCACGGCCGATGCCATTATGATCGATCAGTCTTCGATGATGGATGTTCAATCTCAGACAACAACAGCGCAGGCCCCGCTTTGACCGCGCGCCAGAGGAGTATGACATGAAAGCCTTGGAACAGATCAGCAATGTTTCATCTACAACCGTCACTGCCGCGCTTGATCGGGCTGCGGATATGGCGGAACGGGCCGGTGGCGGGGGCGCGGTTGGCCGGTCGAACGCCGGCCCAAGCTTTGCCGAGCGGATGAGCGACAGCCTTGATAATGTGGCGCGTACGCAAAACGAAGCCGCCCAGCTGGTCCGGGATTACGAGACCGGCAAAGAAACCGACCTGACCAAGGTGATGGTGGCGCAGCAGGTGTCCTCGCTGAGCTTTCAGATGACGCTGAACGTGCGCAACAAAGCGCTGACCGCCTACAAGGACATCATGAACATGCCGGTTTAAGGCATTGTGTGATCTGGGAAAATGATGTGCTGAATGAGACCAAGACATGACCGATAGCTCGACCAATCTGAGCGCGGCATCCTCTCGCAACGGGGTGATGCAACGGACGTCCTATGCCATGCAGGAGCTGCGGTCGTTTTACATGCAGCCCGCCGTGCAGCGTGCGTTCCCTGTCATTGCCGCGGCTTTGCTGGTTGTTCTTGGCCTGATTTTATATCTTGTTTTGCAGACACCGCAGCGCACGACGCTGTTCGCCTCGCTGCCCGAGGCGGAAAAGGCGGCGGTGCTGGATGTGCTGCGCAACAATGGCACGGATGTGCGCGTTGACCCTGTCACCGGCGATCTGACCGTGCCGACCGGCGATTTCTATACGTCGCGCATGTCCCTGGCCGCGCAGGGTTTGCCCCAATCCATGCCCGATGGCTACAGCGTCTTGACCGATATGCCGATGGGCACGAGCCGGTCAGTCGAGAGCATGCGCCTCAAGCAAAGCCAAGAGGTCGAACTGGCACGGTCGATCAACGAGATTGACGTGGTGCAGGCGTCTCGGGTGCATCTGGCGATACCCGAGCGTTCGGCCTTTGCGCGCAATGCCCAGAATCCGACCGCCTCGGTTTTCGTCCAAGTCGCGCCTGGCCGCAGTCTGAGCGACCAGCAAGTGATGGCGATCGTGAACCTTGTCTCGTCCTCTGTCGCCAATCTGCCAAAGACCAGCGTGACCGTCGTCAACCAGAACGGGCAGCTTTTGTCCGATACCGTCAACGACCCTGCGACCGATCTGGCCGACCGCCAGCTTGAATATCGGCTGCGGCTGGAAGACATCTATCGCATGCGGGTCGAGGCCTTGCTGACGCCCATTGTGGGGCCGGGGAATGTTTCGGCGCAGGTATCGCTGGATATCGACTTTACCCGCACCGAGCGCACCGAAGATATGGTGGTTCCCGATCGATCTGCTCTTTTGAGCGAGCAGGAAGCTTTGGAAGAGGAAATCACCGAAAGCGCACAGGGGGTTCCCGGCGCGGTGGGCAATACGCCGCCGCCCCGCGCGGAGTTGGAACAGCAGACCGACGCAGCAGATGGCCAAGACCTGGATGCAGCGGGCGCAGAAGTGTCAGGAAATGAACAGTCGCGCCTGCGGTCTTCGAACAATCTGCGCAATTACGAGGTCAGCCGGACGGTGATGTCTGAAGCCAGCCCGATGACCCGGATCAATGGTGTCCATGTTGCCGTGTTGCTGCGTGAACTACAGCCCGTGGTGGCCGCCGAAGACGGCGAGCCCCAGGCCGCCCCCGCAGTCGGGCTGGACCCCAGCAGGATCGAAGAGGTCAAATCCCTTGTCTCTCGCACCGTTGGGATCGACGAGAACAGGGGCGATACGCTGATCGTGTCCAGCCTGCCCTTCATTTCACCCGAGGCCGTGATCTCTGCGCTTAGCGGCGACACCGAGATGGTCTGGTATGAAGATCCCTGGGTGCAGGAAATGGTGCGCAATGCCTTGATGGTGCTTGTCCTGGCCGTGGTCACTTTGGGATTGATCAAGCCTTTGCTGACCCAATTCCTGGCAACGACCGGTGAATCGGGTGGCTATGGCAATGTGATCACCACCGAAGACGGCGAAATCATCGACATGGATGTGATCGAGATGGAAGAGGGCCAGACGCTCGAAGAAATCAAGGCCAAGCTGAAACCCAAGAAAAGCACGATTTCGGCTGAAATGCTGGATACTGCCAACAGCTATGACGACAAGGTCGCCTTGATCCGGATGATCGTGGCGGATGAGGCCGGGCGCGTGTCCAACGTGTTCAAGGCCTTGATGGAAAACGATTTGGATCAAGTGGGATAACCGGGGGGACATATGATGGATGGCGCAGCAACACCTGAACTGACCGCGACGGAAATTACCGAACGCCTGACCGGAACGCAAAAATCCGCGATCCTGATGATGCTTTTGGGCGAAGAAGAGGCTGCGGAAATTCTCAAGAACCTGTCGCCGAAAGAAGTCCAGCATCTTGGTGGCGCGATGTATTCTGTGCGCAATACGGATCAGGAAACCGTCAATGCCGTGCTGGACGAGTTTCTTGCCATCATCAAGCGACAGACCAGCCTTGGGCTGGGCGCGGGCAATTACATCCGCAACGTTCTGAACCGTGCTTTGGGTGAAGATAAGGCGCAATCCGTTCTAAGCCGCATCACCCCCGCCAGCAGCGAAAGACCGATCGAGATCCTCGACTGGATGGATGGCCGGTCCATCGCGGAATTGTTGCAAGATGAACATCCGCAAATCATCGCGCTGATCGTGTCCTATCTCGATTACAGTCAGGCGTCTGACGTGCTGAACCTGCTGCCAGAAGATTTGCAGCCGGAAATCGTCCAGCGTATCGCGACTCTTGAAACCGTCGATCCAGAGGCCCTGCGCGAGCTGGAGCTGGTGATGCAGATGAAATTCAAGGCAAATACAAGCCTGCGCTCGACCAAGGTTGGCGGCGTGAAAGCGGCTGCCAAGATCATGAACTTTACCAAAGCGAATATGGAAAAGCGTATCCTTGGTGCGATCAGACGCAACGACAAGGATCTGATGCAGGCGATTCAGGACAATATGTTCACCTTCGATAACCTTGGCATGTCGGATGATCGGTCCTTGCAGACCCTGCTGCGGTCGGTGGAAACCGAAGATCTGATCATGGCGCTCAAAGGTGCGACCGAAGAACTGCAAGAGAAATTGTTCGGCTGCATGTCGTCGCGCGCGGCGGCCAATATCAAAGACGAAATGGAAGTGCTTGGTCCCGTGCGTTTGACCGAAGTGCAAACCGCCCAGAAACAGATCATCGAAGTGGCGCGCAAAATGTCCGACGAAGGCACCATCGTGCTTGCCGGCCGCGGCGGGGATGAAATGGTCTGATGAAGGGCCGGTTATTCCCCATGAAAGCCAGCGATCCGGCGCGCGATCCGCAGCAGCTGGATCTGGCGGATCTGCTTGCAAAGACCAAAGACCCCGCCTTTGCCTTGGTCGATACCGCCTCGCGGCAGGCTGACCAGACCTTCAGGCGGCTGTCATGGGCCGAGATTGCGGTCAAGATTTCGTTGGAAACCGACCTGATACAGGCGGAGGAGTCCGCACCCGCCCTGCCGGCAGAGCCGGGTGCAGCCATCCCCGAAGAGACGCTATCGCCCCCTCCGGCGCCGCCACAAGAAGGACCACCTCCGCTGCCCGAGGCTGTGCCGCAGCCTGCCGAGGCCGTGCCAGAGCCGCATCATCCGCCCGCGCCACCGGTCGATGAGGCCATGTTGCAGCGCATCCGCGATGATGCCTATGCCGAGGGCCTGTCCGCTGGCAAAGCCATCACGCAGGGCGAACGCGAGGTCGCCTTGGAGGAGCAATTCACCCAGTTGCAGCAGCTGACGGTTTCTTTGGGGTCCGAACAGGTCTTTGATATGGATGTCGTCGCCCGCAGTATCGAAGAGGCCGTTCTGACCCTGGCATCGGAACGCATCGGCCAGGCCCTGACCGATATGCCAGAGCCGCTTTTGGTGCGGTTGGATACGCTGTTGGACAATCTGGCGCATCTTCTGGGCACGCGCGAAGTCTTTGTCTGCCCCGATGATATCCCGCTTTTGCAAAAATGCCTTGATACCCATCCGAACCCGCCGTTGATCTATCTGCGGGGCGATCCGACATTGCAGCGCGGCGATGCAAGGCTGCGGGTGGGTGGGGCCGAGGTGTCGGATCTGTTGCGCGACCGGGCAACCTCTTTGCTGCGCAAAACGGGGGCAGAGCTGGCCTGATGCTGAACTTTACCGACCAGATCACGCGCCCGCTGAAACAGGATCGCGGCGGCGCGACGCAGGGGCCGATGCTCAGCGGGCGGGTGTCCCGTTACGATGGGTTGCTGCTGGAATGTGACGGCTTTCCGGTCTGTGTCGGTTCGGTCTGTTCGGTGCAGACAACCGATGGTCAAGCGGTGCTGGGTGAGGTGATCGGCTTTAACGAGGGGCGCAACAAGCTGGTGCTTTACCAATCGGGGGCCGCGGTTCAGGCCGGTGCGCGCGTTGCCCTGATCGACGAAGGCACAATGGTCGATGTCGGTGACAGCTATCTTGGCCGTGTCGTGGACGGGCTGGGCTGGCCTTTGGACAATGCGCCCAGGCCGCAGGTGTCGGCACAGGCCCCGCTGAACGGCACGCTTGTTAATCCGCTGGCCAGACGACAGATACCCGGCCCGCTGGATGTGGGCGTGCGCGCGGTCAACGGCCTTTTGACGATCGGATGCGGGCAACGCATTGGGATCATTGCAGGGTCTGGTGTCGGCAAATCGGTGCTCTTGGGGATGATGGCGCGATATACATCGGCCGATGTGGTGGTGATCGGGCTGATCGGCGAGCGCGCCCGCGAAGTCGGCGAAATGGTGCGCGCCATCATGCAGCCCGCGACAAAGGATAAGGTCAGCATTATTGCCGTGCCTGCCGACCGGTCCCCGCTTTTGCGGATCAGGGGCGCGCGGCGGGCCACCGCATTGGCCGAACATTTCAGAGACCAAGGCAAGAATGTCTTGCTGATCATGGATTCGCTGACCCGTGTCGCCCATGCGCAGCGCGAAATCGGGCTTGCGCTCGGCGAGGCGCCGACCTCGAAAGGCTATCCGGCTTCTGTCATCTCGATGATCCCGAACCTGATTGAACGCGCCGGTATGGGTATCGGCCCCAATGCGGGTTCGATCACCGGGATCTATACTGTTTTGGCCGATGGTGATGACAGCAATGATCCGGTGGTCGATACGGCCCGCGCGATCCTTGACGGGCATATCGTCCTGAGCCGGTCCATCGCGCAGCTGGGTGTTTATCCGGCCATTGATATCCCGGCCTCGATCAGTCGGGTGATGAATGACATCGTTCCGCCCGCCCAACAAAAAGCCGCACGAAAATTCAAAAAGCTAGTGTCCTTGTATAATGAAAACAGAGATTTGATGCTGATGGGCGGCTATGTCTCTGGGCAGGATACGGATCTGGATCAGGCGGTCTCGCTTTGGCCGAAACTGGTGGATTACATCAGCCAAAGCCCTGACGAACAGGCCGAGCTGAGCAAAGCCTCGGGCCAGCTGGCCGCGATTGTCGGCCAATAGCCATGGGTGAACGCAAGGCGAAAATGCTGCGGAATATGGCGCTCAAGGCCCATGCAGGCATGCCAGCCTTGATCAAACGCCAGCAGGCTCTGCAGGATGAGATCAGCCAATTGACTGATCTGATTGCGCGGATCACCGATCTGCAGGCCAAAAGCAGGCAGCACGGCGATCTTGATCCGCGTCAGTTGGAAAGTGATCGCTGGTATGAATTGCAGCTGGTCGATGAAGGCCTGATCTTGCGCAACAAGCTGGAATTTCTGCAAATCGAACTGCGTGATCTGACCGCCGCGATCAACCGGATGAGCCATAAGAAACGGGTCGTGACCAACAAGGCTGACGAGGTCGCGCGTCAGGCCAGCGAAGAGCGCGAGGCGCAATCGGCCGCAGCGCAGGATTTTATCCGCACGACACGGCAGGTCTGAAAGCGAAATCAGCGATTTACGCCGGGCAACACCCCGCTTGGCATTGCGCTTGCAAAGACAACCGGCAGGTTCTGGAATGGGTTGGTTGGATGATAGCTTTGTTGAACACCAACGACATTGGTGTTGCTGGTGCAACAGATTGGCTGGCCAAGACCGGTCTCGAGTCCACCAAGGCCAGCGTCAGCGCGGTAGAGCATTCTTTCGTGCAGCTGATGACCAGCTTGGAAAAGGGCGCAACGCCGATCCTGTCCCAGATGGATATGCCAGATCAAGCACTGGAACAGCTGCCAACGCCCCAAGGTGCCGCTGGGCCGGATCAGCCCGCCAATGCCCAAGACGGCGCATTGTTTTTATTGGCGATGGCGGCCTCTGTCGGGTCCGCGAAGGCGGGACTTGATCCTGTGGCGGCTGTGGCGGCGGGCGATGACCTGCCTGTTGCGGATATGGATGGGGTCGTCCTTGGCGATCAGCCCGCTGATTTCTGGGATGTGACGCAGATCACCCAGATCCAGATCTTGCCCGTCGATCCCGATATCATGGCCGATCAATCCACCGCATTGCAGCCCGTTGTTCTGGTTGGGGTGCCTTTGGATCTGCCGCATGGCGACATCGGCCTTGCGCGCGCGGCTTTGGTGGCCGTGGTGCCGCAGGATGATGCAGCCTTGGTAACGGCCAGCGATCCCGGATTTGAAGGCATGATCTTGCCGGTTCTGGCTGCTGGACCCATGTCTGCGCAGGCCACGGCGGATGGGGCTGTCGCCGATAGCGTCAAAAAAATGACGCCTGATGGCTGGAAGCTGACAGTTGACCAAATGACCTCTCCGCTTGCTGGGCCGGATGCGGGTCTGGGATTGGACGCGCTGTCAAATCCTGAGATGGCGGCTGAACGCCCTGTGATCCTGCTGCAACCGGGCAGTTTGGCGTTGCAGGGTGACCGCGTGACCCCGCCCTTGGTCGCGGCGGTGAAAATGGACGCGGTCCCCGGCACGATGGTCAGCCTTTTGACATTGGCGCAGCAGGGCGCAGATCCGCAACAATCGCCTGTCGCGCTGACCGCTGCAGACCAATCGCCAGCGACCTTGTCAGCGTTACCGCCAGTGCAGGCCGGTTTGCCAGCGGCGGTTGCGGGGCCGGACCCATTTGCCGGGGCCGCCCGCGCCCCCATGGCCGAGACCGCAGTTCAGATCACGCCAACCCAACAGCCTGCGGATGTCCTGACCCTGCAAACCGCGCCATCGCCGACAGTGGCCGCAGATGGGTCAGAGGATTTGCTGAACGCGCGCGCGGCCATGCTGCCCGGCACCGGCGCTGCGCCCCAGATTGGGATTGCGAAAGCCCGCGCCCAGAATGATATGATGCCCGCGATTGCGCCCGATCAGGCCGTCACGGGCATGGCGGTGCCAAAGACCGCGCCATTGACCGCAGAGGCATCAGTGATTGCCACGCAACATATGTCGCGGCCGCCCGTGCCACCGACCCTTGGTGCTGATCCAGTGCTGCCGACCATGACCCAGATCGATAACGCCAGTGGCGGGGCGGGGACTGCATCGCAAAATGGCAATGGGCAGGCCGGGTCCGGCGTCGGCGGGCAGGCGGCTGCGTCTCTGCAAGGGCAGATCGAGGCGGCTTTGGATGTCCGCCAGCAAGGCTGGACCAAAATTCTGGTCAATCGCGCGATAAATGCCGCGCAGGCAGGCGGGGCGCTGACCATCAAGATCCTGCCAGCGCATCTGGGGCAAATCACGCTCAAGCTGAGCGAGGGCAAACGCGGCACCGACCTGCGGATCGTCGCGGATGTGCCGGCCACCGCCGCGATGCTCCGCGATGTGCAGGATCAGCTTTCCTCGGCCTTTGACAGCGCGGGCCTGACCTTGGGGACATATTCCGCAAGCACCGGAAATAATGGCGGCGAAAGTGGCCAGAAAGACGGCCCCACCGACCAGCCGGCCTTATCGGAATTGGCTATTGATACAGTGGAAAATGGCGATGATATGGCGCGCGCGGATAATCTGTCGCGCATCAACATCTTATTATAAATGACCCGACGGAGACGCAGAGATGTCTGAAGAAGAAGAGCCAAAAAAGAAAAAATCCGGTATTGTTAAGATACTGATATTCGCTGTGCTTGGCTTGGTCATGATGGGCGCCGGTCTGGGCGTGGGTTATGTCCTGTTTGGCACTGCGAGCAATTCTCCGGAACAAATTGCCGCCGAAATCATCGAAAGAAACAGGGCCCCTGCTGCTGAGATCGCCGAGGTGGAAACCGAAGAGGCCGCCGGTGATGGCCCCCCGCAGCAAGTTTCTAAAGACAGCATCAAAAGCGAAGTCTTCGAAACACTTTACTACGAGCTGCCGGGGACATTGACGACAAACCTCAAAGATTCGCGCCGGTTTTTGCAAATCGGCATCGGGTTATCGACCCGATATGATCAGGCCATTCTGCAAAATGTCGAATCCAACCTGCCTGCGGTCAGAGCTGCCATTCTTGCCACGCTCAGCGATTATACCGAGACCGATGTCGTCGGCCGAGAAGCCCGCAGCATCTTGGCGGAGGATTTGAAAGAGGCGATTAATGCCACTTTGGAAGAGCTCGAAGGCTTTGGCGGTGTGGAAGGCGTTTTGCTGACTTCATTCGTGATGCAATAGGCGCAGAAATTTAAATGTCCTCCAAGAAACTCACACAGGATGAAGTCGACGCGCTGATCAGTAGCGTCGACACCAGTGCCAAGGCCAAAGCCGACGTATCCGCGTCCAAGAATATCCGTGATTTTGTATTTGGCTCTGACGATTTGTCCTTGCTTGGGGATTATTATGCCCTGCGCGTCATCAATGAACGATTTGCACGATTGGCCCGCAGCGTTTTCCAGCCGATGCTGCGCGTGCAGCCGCGCATCACGGCGCTGATGCCCGAGGTCAAAACATTTGACGAATATTGCGACAATGCCCCTGCGTTGATGAGTTTGACAACGTCGCGCATCGACGAATTGCGCGGCAGCAAGATGATGGTGATCCAGCCCGGTTTCATCTCGGCATTGATCAATGCTTATTATGGCGGGGATCTTGGGTTGAAATATCAGCCAAGGGCCGAATTCACCGCGACCGAAACGCGCGTGATCGAGATCATTACCGACGGGTTGAACAGGACGCTTCTTTCAGCCTGGCAGGATTTGATGCAATTGACCTTTAGCGATGAATCGCGCGAGGAAAATCTGCAATTCGCATCCTTTGTCGACGGGGGCGAAATCGTCATCGTTTGCAGCTTTTCAGTGCAATTGCCAAAGGCGGATGATGCCAGGATTGACATCCTCTATCCGCTACAGACCCTGAAACCGATTGCGGCGCAGCTGCGCTCGCGGATGCAATCCGAAGTCATCGACGACGATATGACCTGGCGCGAACGTCTGGAAAGGGCTGTTTCCGAAGTTCGCCTGCCGATCAATGTGCAACTGAGCAAGCCGCGTGTTTCGCTGCGGGATTTGATCAGCATGCGAAAGGGTGACGTCTACCCGATCCAACTGCGCGAAGGATTAAGCGTGCTGGTGCAGGGCCAGAAAATGTTCTTTGCCGATATCGGTGAAGTCGCTGGCACAAGCGCAATTACGATCACCCAAAAGCTGGATTAGGCGCGGCATAACAAGATGGAAGAACCAAATATGGAAAATCAGGACAAAGACCCCCGCGGCCCAGAGAGTGATAAATTGCGCGCGCTTGAAAACATCGAAGTCGAAATGTCGGTCGAAGTCGGCCGGACAGAGATTTCAATCAGCGAATTGCTGCGTCTTAACGAAGGATCGGTCGTGGAACTGGACCGTCTGGCCGGTGAACCGCTGGATATTCTTGTAAACGGCACGCTGATCGCAAAGGGCGAAATCGTGATGGTCGGCGAACGTTTCGGCATCCGTTTCTCGGATATCGTCGACCCTGAAAACCGCGTCGGAAGCATTTGATCCGTCGATCTGCGGAAGGGAAATATCATGCAAAACCCCATCTTTGATACGTCCAGCATCGTGATTGTGGTGGTGTTTCTGGCGGTCTTGCTGATTGCCCGCCAGATTATCGTGTCGAAAGCTGGCGTTTTGCGTCAACGGATATTGCCCGCTGAATCCAGCATCAAACTATGCGAAACGCAGCGTATTGATCGCACGACGCAAGTGTCGTTATTCGAATTGGACGGACAATCCGTCGCGATTGTCCATGGCCCGGGCAAGGCAGCGACGATGCTATTGCTGCCACCACGAAAGCCTGCGAATGAATAGCGCAGGCATCAAGCGGTTAACTTCGGTCTTCGCCCGTCTATTCGGGATGATCGTATTATGCAGCCTCCCGCTGGGAGCCGCCTTTGCACAAGACGGCGGCGGCCTGCCCGCATTGAACGTGCTGGTCGGCGACGACGGCGAGACCACCTATTCGCTGTCATTGCAAATACTTGCATTGATGACGGTGTTGACGATCCTGCCATCGTTTTTGCTGGGTATTACCGCATTCACGCGGATCATCATCATTCTATCGATTTTGCGACAGGCGATGGGCACGCAGCAAACGCCGCCCAATCAGGTCCTGATCTCTATTGCGCTTTTTCTGACATTCTATGTCATGGCGCCCACATTCGAAGATATCTATACGACGGCCATTTCCCCATATCTTGCCGGGGAATTATCGGCAATCGCGGCGGTTGAAAGCTCGGCAAATATCATGCGCGGTTTTCTGATCCTCAACACCAGAGAGGCCGAATTGGCAATGTTCGCCGAAATGGCCGGCGATGCGCCCTATGCCACGAACGAAGACGTGCCATATGCTGTTCTTTTGCCAGCGTTTATCACATCCGAGCTGAAAACCGCGTTTCAGATCGGTTTCTTGCTATTTCTTCCCTTTCTGGTGATCGACCTCGTCATCGCGTCGATCCTGATGTCCTTGGGGATGATGATGCTGAGCCCGATGTTGGTCGCACTGCCATTCAAACTCTTGCTTTTCGTCTTGGTGGATGGCTGGGCCATGACCATTGGTTCGATCGCCTCGACATATGTGAATTGACCGATGGAGTTTGACAGCAACATAGAAAGTCTAAGAGCCGCCTTTTGGCAGATCATTATCGCCTCTGGCCCCATTCTTGGTGTCGCGCTGGCGGTCGGGCTTGTCATCGGTATTCTGCAAGCGGCCACCAGCATCAATGAAATGACGTTAAGTTTTGTGCCAAAGCTGGTCATTGTTTTGGCGGCGATGGCGGCTTTGTCGTCATTCATGATGCAAGAGATGACAGATTACTTTGCATCTATTTTCGAACAAATCCGTTTGTTGAAATGATAGGTCAGGTCCCCACGCTTGACGACGTTCTGGGGCTGGGCGGGGTCGAGCTTCAGTTCCTGATCGACTTTATGCTGGTTTTCTTTTTGCATACGCTGCGCCTGAGCGCGTTTTTCCTTTCCGCACCTTTTTTCGGCGCTGCGGCCATCCCCGTGCAAGTCAGGGTGATTGTCAGCGTCGTGATGGCCCTTGGCTTTTATGGTATGATCGAGGTACCAGATCCGACCAATTTACCGTTTCTGGCCATGATCGAAATCGCGTTGATCGAGATCGCAATTGGTCTGTCGCTGGGTCTGGCATTCACGATTGTCTTTTCTGCCGTTGCCCTGACAGGCGAGAAAATCGCCGCCTCTGCGGGACTTGGCTTTGCCGCGCAGATGGACCCGAACTCTGGCGGACAGACGCCGGTGGTCAGCCAGTTTCTCAATCTTTTCGCTATTGCCGCATTTCTTTCGTTGAATGGGCATCTGCATATGATTGCATTGATCAGGATGAGTTACGAAATACTGCCACTCGGTCAGCCGTTCCAATTTAGCGCCTTTGTCAGCGGAGGATTGGCCGCTGCGGGCCATATGTTTACGATTGCGTCGCAACTGATGCTGCCTGTCGTTTCGATCCTGCTTTTGGCGAATATCACGGTGGGTGTTGTGACGCGGTCCGCGCCGCAGTTGAATTTGTTTTCATTTGGGTTTCCGCTGACGATCCTGACATGCTTTGTGGCGCTTTATGTTTCGACCACGCCATTTGCCAACGGCATAGCCGAGCTGGTCGAATTTATTCTCGAATTCATCGAAGACACCATCGCGGAGGCAGAAGTTGGCTGATCCTGAAAGCGACGGTCAAGAAAAGACCGAAGAACCAACCCAGAAACGGCTGGAAAAAGCCAAGGAAGATGGACAGGTCGCCAGCTCTAAGGAATTGTTTGTTCTCAGCACATTACTGGCTGGTTTCCTGCTGTACTTTGGGCTGTCGCCGTTTTTCGCGACGATCTTGCTGGAATGGTCGTCCCTGCTGCGCTTTTCTGGCGAAAACGGGCTGCAAGACGAAATCTACCGCAATATGGGTGCGTCTTTCACATTCATATTCTGGAAATCGGTCATTTTCGCACTGCCTTTGCTGGTGATTATCGTGCTGACGCAAATGACAATGTCCGGCAGCATCAACTGGTCCACTTCGGCATTGGCCTTCAAGCCCAATCGTATCGACCCAACAGCCGGGTTGAAGCGCATGTTTTCGGTCAAAGCCCTGGTCGAAATGCTCAAAGCCGTGGGCAAAGTTGCGTCGCTGATCGGCGCAGCCATTTTTGTATTCACCAGCGAAGTCGACAAATTGCTGACGTCGCAGGCGACGCATCTGTTTGGTGGTATGTCCCGTCTGGGTGATGTCTTTGTTTTGCTGATCATCGTCTTTCTTCTGGTTCTTGCTATTATCGCGATGTTCGACGTCGTTTATCAACAATATGATCACAACAAGAAACTCAAAATGACGCTTCAGGAATTGAAGGATGAAAGCAAGCAAACGGAAGGCTCCCCAGAAGTCAAAGCCAAGATCCGTCGCCTTCAAATGACTGCGGGTGCGCGGGCGAAACAGCGGCGCGAAGCCATGGACCAAGTGCCAAGCGCAACCGCGATTATTACCAACCCGATCCATTTTGCTGTCGCCTTGAAATACGAGATTGGGACCAGTGGCGCGCCGACAATTCTGGCAATGGGGCGCGGCCATCAGGCGCAAGAGATTATCCGCCTTGGCAAAGACGCGGGCGTCACGGTCTTTTCCAACGAATTACTGGCCCGCGCCTTGTTCTTTGCAGGCAAGATCGGAGATGAGATTCCGCCGCCGCTCTATACGGCGGTCGCGGCTGTGCTGGCTTTCATCTACCAACTGAACAAGGGCGAGCAGGTCGACGCGCCGGATGTCGAATTACCCGACGATATGCTGTTTGATTCAAATGGAAAGTCGCTGTCATGACCCAATTCAAGCGCCGAAAGCACCAGACACGCGGTGAGATGATCAGCACTTTCGCGCTGGCTATTTCCGGTGTTTACTTTGTAGGCGAGGCGCGCCTTTACCAAGAGGAGGGCGCGACAGGTTACGCCGTGATGATCGGTCTGTGCGGTTTGCTGGCGCTGGCGGGTGCGCTGCGGTTTCATCTGCATAATCTTTGGCGCTGGGTCAGGCAATTTCGCAAATGACAGCAAACAACAAACCACCGCGCATGATTTGTGGTGACTGCCAGTATTTAGGCGTGACCTATCAGCGGCAAAACCCGTGGAAATGCGATCGCTTTGGTTTCAAATCCAAAGAATTGCCAGCGCGGGTCGTTCTTCAGACAACTGGCACAGAATGTGCATTCTACACCCCTAAAGCGCCCATTGTGCGCAAATCTAAGTAGCAGGAAACCGAAACATGGCCGCACGTTCCCCCAAGACTGCCGATAGCCCGGATCTCGATCAGAGCATTCAGATCGCTCTTGATGCGGCCGAAGCGTCAATGGATGTGACCGCCGAATTCGAGCGGATCTCGGCGCAATTCGAACAAACGGTGACCGCCGCGCAGCGGTTGGAAAAGATGTCACGCATGGCCTTGATGGCTGGCGGCGGCGTCGCGGTTTTAGCGATATTGCTAATGGCGACGATCTGGCAAAGGTCGGCGTCCGGTTTGGAACGGCTGAGCGCGACCAATACCGAATTGCTGACCATTCTGGCTGAAAACGTGTCCACGATGGACGACAAATTGGTTCCCATTGTCGCGCTCGATTCACAGATGGCGCGGTTGCGTGATGAATTGACCGTCTTGAACGAAAGGGTTTCTGTCGCGGCGCAGGCCTTGGATGATACCTCCGCGTTGCGATCCGAATTGGCGGCGATGAATGATATGCTGGCCGCGTTTGATACGCTGGAAGCGGCGCAAATGCGGTCAGAGACGCTGGCGCAGGACATCGGCGACAGAATAGCGACATTAAACGGAGAGTTGGCAATGAATGTATCCACGGTGATGCGTGATACATTCACGGCGCAATCAGAGACGATTACCGATATGATCACCGATCTATCCCAGGCGGCTGATGCCGCAGGCAATAGCGCGGGCGCAGAAGAATTGGTCGCGATCAAAGAACAGATGGAAACGCGTCTTCAGGAAATCGCGCAGCGGATCAACAGGCTGCAGGCGGGCGCATCGACATCGGGTGCCAGCCCATCGCAAGCCCGGCAAGACCCTGATATTATTAAGTTTCCGTGATGGCTGTAAGCAGCCCGCCCGAAGAAAAAATTGTCGAGGTCGCAGCGCCCGGACCGCTGAAACTGGTCAAGGTCAAAGGGACGGGTTTGCAGCGGGATTATTTTCTGCAAAACGATGATGTTGTGATCGCGGTGAATGGCAAACATTGGTCGCAGATCGGATCTATCGAAGCCACGGTCAGGACCGCGATTGAAAGAACGGGACGCCCTGTTCTGGCGACGATCGTGCGCGACCAGAAAATGTTTTCTGTTTTCGTGTCAAAACCCTTTCCCAAGGATTCGATTATTCTGGCCGGAGAAGAGGCGCAGGCCTTTCGTGATTTCAAAACTGCGATGTCCATCGCCTATATCCGAACGCTGAGCAATTATGTAATTCTGGCGGATGGTGAAAATGCGGCCGATGTGTTCGAGATGCGCAAATCATTTCTGGCCATGATCTTCCCGCCTTTATGGCTGATTTCGCGTCGTTTGTGGGAACAGCTGGCGGCCTTTACCTGTGCGATTATGACAGCATTCGTGGTCCATCAATTCTTGGGTCTGCTGATGTATTTTTTCATGTGTGTCTATGTTGGCATAAGGCAGGTCCCACTTGGGCTTTCGTCGATGCAAAGAGAAGGCATGCGGCGGCGGATGGTTTTTGCGGCCAGTGACGAACATAATGCTCAGGCGGTCGCGTTGGATTTCAATGACAAATTGCAATTCAAGTTCACGAGCAGGGAAAAGGCAGACGGGCTGGCCATTGATGTCGAGATTGTGTGAGCGATGAAGACAGAGACAGATAGTTCAGAGATGTCGGAATCGACACCGAATTCGCGTCAACGGCGGCCTCGATCAGCCAAGCAACCCTGCCAGCGCTGTCAGGTGATCCGGCTGTTTTTGATTGCGGCTGCTGGGGTTGGCATCCTGCAGTTAATCGCGCCCGGCACTTTTGCGATCTTGCAAGGGCTGGGTCCATTGACCCTGTCGATCTGTTTTGTGGCGGGATTCGGGATCATCGCGATCGTGAAAAGCGTTGCGGAATATCTGGCAACGCGGGCTGATGATTCTGACAGGCCATCGTGACGGGTGATTTGATGGAATTGCGCGCCAGGCTGGCGGGGCGAATGCAAAATCTTGGTTTCGTCGATAAGAAATCGCCTGAAAATCCGATGCGCATAGGCTGACCGCATCGCGTATATGCCCAATAGAGCAATTTTCAGGCCAATCCGACAAGAATGACCGAAAGAGGTTCATTCTGTCTGAAAGATAGTCCCCGCAGAAATTATTCTTCGTTAATTTAGTATTAACAAAAAGAGAAAAGTTTCCTCATGTTGTATATGTCCCCCAATGCGCATCTTGCGCAAAAGCAGTCGCTTGTTTTTACGCCGCAGCTTCAGCAGGCGATAAAACTGCTGCTTTTCAATAATATCGAGCTGTCGAACTACGTCGAAAAGATTGCCGAAGAAAATCCGTTTGTAGAGGTCGAGCTGCCGCAAATACGCATTGCGACGCCGCCCCTGATCAGCGCATCGCAGCGCGACCCGTCTTTTGATCCGATCAGCCTGTTGGCCGATACCTCAACGCAAGGTTTCGCTGCCCAGCTTTTCGCGCAGGTTGACGATATTTTGACAGAACAGGCTGAACGCGCCATCGGCTATGCAATCGCCAGCCATGTCGAGCCGTCGGGCTGGTTGTCGGTCCCGCTGTCTGTGCTGGCCAGCAATCTGGGTCTGGATGAACAGCCGGTCCACGCCGTCTTGCGCAAATTGCAAACGGCAGAGCCTGCCGGGCTGTTTGCCAGAAACCTCGCGGAATGTCTGGCCTTGCAGATTGCCTTGGATGACCCGGATCGCGCGGCCTTGCTGATCGTGGTGGAAAACCTGCAGCTGGTGGAACGCGGTGCCATCGTTGAATTGCGCAGGAAAATCGGATGTTCGGCAGAGGAGGTAAAGCGCCTGTTGCGCCGTTTGCGCGGTTTCAACCCCAAGCCGGGTCTTGCGCTGGCGGATGATGCAATGATGGCGGCGCGCGCGCCCGATATCCTTGCCGCGCGCGGCCCTGACGGCGCGTGGTTCGTGGAATTGAATGGCGCGACCTTGCCCATTCTGAAAGTCGATGAGATCGAAGGCCGCCGCGTGCGCAAGCTTGTCAAACATGACAGCGACCAAGCCTATGTGCGCGACACGCTGGGCAATGCGCGCTGGCTGAAGCGGGCGATTGCGCAGAGAAACGAGACCAGTATCAAGGTCGCCGCCGAGATCGTGCGTTTTCAGAAAGCCTTTCTTGAACATGGTATGCAACATATGCGGCCGCTGAAGTTGAAGACCGTCGCAGATGCGGTCGGGCTGCATGAAAGCACCATCAGCAGGGTGACATCATCCTTGATGATGCAAACGCCGCAGGGGACGTTCCCGCTAAAGACATTCTTCAGCACGGCCATCGAACTTGATGGCACGGACGAGGGTGTATCAGCGCGTATGGTGCGCGAAAAGATCCGCAATCTGATTGGGGCAGAGAATCCGTCGGGGCCGTTAAGCGATGAGTTTATCGCGCAGAGCTTGCAATGCGAGGGTCTGAACATTGCAAGGCGGACGATCGCCAAATATCGCAAACTCGACAAGATCCCGTCATCGTCGCAACGGCGCAGATCCTACCGTCTGCGCGCGGCCGTGTAAAAAGGCGCGGCCAATCCGGCGATTCCGGACAGCCGCCGCCTGTGGTGCGGGTGATATGCGCTATCTGTTTGCTGGATGCGCGGGCTTGCTGAGCAGGCGACCAAAGCTTGGTTTTGCGCTGGGGATGTCCTTTTTGACGTCAACCGGTGCCTTGCGCATCGACACGCCAGCCAGGTCAAACCGATAGGCCTGGTGAACAAGCCGGTCCAGAATGGCATCCGCCAAGGTCGGGTCGGCGATGATGTCATACCATTTTTCAAACGGCAGCTGGCTGGTGATCACGGTGGATTTGCGTTCATACCGGGCATCGACGATTTCCATCAGATCGCGTCGTTGCGCGGCGGTCATCAGATCTGGCCCCCAATCGTCCAGGATCAGCACATCGGTGCGCTTGATCTTGTTGAACAGCCGATCATAGGTCCCGGCCTGTTTGGCATTTGCCAGCTCTGCAAACAGTTGGGGCATCCGGAAATACAGGACGCTTTTGTCGTGTTTGCAGGCCTCGTGACCCAAGGCGCAGGCCAGAAAGGATTTGCCGACGCCGCAGGGGCCGGACATCAGAACGGTGCGGTGCGTCTCGATCCAGGCGCCGCCACGCAAGGCCTCGAAAGCGGGGCGGTCAAGGGTGCGTTCCGCGGTGAAATCGACCTTGTCCATCGTGGCATCAGCTTGGCGCAAGCGTGCAGCGCGCAAACGGCTTTGCAGACGCCGTGCATCCCGGATCGATTTTTCGCGCGCGACCATATGGCTGACCCATTGTGTCGGGTCCAAAGATGCCTTGGCGTTCTGGGCCGCCAGCTCGGCAAAAACATCCGCCATGCCGTCAAGTTTCAACGCGCGGAGCGCCTGATATGTTGCGTCTGTCGACATTTGGAAATCCTTTTTAGTGAAAGTGTTCGGGCCCGCGTATATTGCCATGCGCGATAGGGTTGGCGTTTTCATCCGCATCGGTGGCGGCGGCATCTTCGTCCAGAATTGCGACGATCGACAAAAGCGTGCAGTCGCCTTTTTCAAGCGTCACCCGGCAGGCCTGTTCCAGCATGTCGATGCCGCAGGCCGTGGCCAGCGCCAGCATATCCTGTGACACATAGCTGGAATCGACATCTGCGGGGACAGCTTCGAGGATGACAGAGAGCGCCGCGTCGATATGCGGCCCAAGCGCGCGCACCTTGGCGATATCGGATTCTTCTGACGCGGCATCAGCGATGGGCGCATCGGGCTGTTCAATCGCAACAGGCCTCGGCCCAGGTGCCGGGTCTTGCGGGATCGGCTGTTGCGCGGGCAAGGCCGTGTTTTCATTCAGCTTGGCCGACAGCCGCCTGATCCGGTCGCGGATATCTTGCCGGTGTTGGCGCCGCAGTTCTGCAAAGATATCGCCGCCTTCGGCAATGGTCTTGCGGTTTTCTTGTGCCGCAGCCCGCGCCTCGGCCAGTGACAGGGTCAGGAAGGACCCCAGCTCTATTTCGCGCCGTTTGCCGTCGATCATGATCCGCTGAAGCCAGATCCGGTCCCCATTGGCGCGCGATTTCAGAAAGACGCCGGCGGTCCAGCCTTCCTGGTCCGACTTGCGTTTGGTGAATTTCGCATGCTGACCGGATGCGCCCCCGCCAAGCCCGGCAAGTTTCAGCTTGTTCAACATTGCGCTTTGATTACCCTTCATGAATGGCGCTGCTGCGGCTTGCCCCGCAGCGCTATTGTCCAAATTCGATTTCAAGTTCGATTCTGCGATTACGTTCGCGGCCCTCGGCCGTGTTATTATCTGCGATTGGTTTCGTTTCACCAAAGCTAATCGCCGACATTTCGCGGCCCGGTGCGGGAATACTTGCTTCGATTTCTTGGACAACACTTGCCGCACGCGCGGCGGCCAGGTCCCAATTGTCCCGGTAGAGCGCGCCAAATGAGATCGGCACATTGTCCGTATGCCCAGAAACAACGACCTTGCTGGACGGATCGACGGTGACGGCGGCAAGCTCGTCGATGATGCCCCGGGCCTGGGCGGTCAGATCAGCCGAACCGGACGGGAAAGCGCCCCCCGCGCCCAGATTGACATAAACCGTGCCGTCACGCTGTTCCACCGTGACCAGCCCCTGGTCGATCTCATCCTGTAGATTGGCGCGCAATTGCGCCTCGGCCTCTTGCGCCATTTGGGTGGCGCGGGCCACTTGGCTCAGCGCATCGTCCAAGGTGGCGCCGCCGCTTTCTTGTTGCTGGCGCTGAATTTCAGAGACCATGGAAATCAGGTCATTCAATGTCTCGTCCAAGCCGCCAAAGAGAATTTCTTGTTCTGCTTTGCCTGTCGCAAGTCCGGCAATTTCGATCGCCTGTCCGACGCGCTGAAACTTGGCGATCAATTCCTGCGGCGAGGCATCCTCGGCATTCATGTTGATGGCAACCTTGCCTTCGACGATCTCGGCGTCGATGTTGACCGCGCTGCCGATTTGTTCCAGCGCCGCAGCCAGTTTTTCGGCATCCGACATATTTTCGTTTTCAGCGATATTCTGCGCGTTTTCTCCGCCCAGCCCTTCGAATTCCACCTCGCCTTCCAACAGCTGGTCTTCGCCATCCATATCCCGGTTATCGGTGGGAAGTTTCACCTCGGGTTCGCGGATTTCGGTCGTCTCCTGCGTTGCTTCATCCAAGACAGAGGGTGAAGGCGAGGGGCTGAAGTTCATTTCAAGAACGGTGGTGCCCATCGGCTGTTCGACGACAGGGATGATCCGCTGCACGCCGAAAGAATCCTTAAGAGACCCGGAAATCTGCTTGAACTTCGGGACATTCATTTCGGCAAAGGACAAGATCAGCACGAAAAACGCCATCAGCAATGTCGCAAGATCGGCAAAGGTGGCCATCCATGCAGGTGCCCCGACGGGGGGGCACTTTGGACATTCTTCGTCCTCTTCGTCTTGTTCTGCTTCGACTGCCTCGGACATCGGGGAAACCTTCTTGTTGGTGCAAAGTTACGCGGCGTCGATTTTCGCCTGCATCTTTGGTGGAAGGTTCGAAACCATCTGATCCTGAATATTGCGCGGTGATTCCCCGCGCGCGATATTGCGCAACCCCAGAACCACCATTTCGCGGTAAGCGACTTCATAGGCCGTGTAGCCCTGAAGCTTCGTCAAAAGCGGCCCGAACAACACATTGGCCACGATCGCCCCATACATGGTTGTCAGCAAGGCAACGGCCATCGCGGGGCCAATCGCCTTGGGGTCTTCCATATTCCCCAACATCAGCACCAGACCGATCAATGTGCCGATCATGCCCATTGCCGGGGCCAGGTCGATCCAGGCTTTGACAACGTTCTGATTGGCTTCATGCCGGCTTTTCATCGATTTCAATTCGGCGTTCAGCTGTTTGACCAGCTTGGTTTCATCCGCGCCGTCCACCAAAAGCTGCATACCCTTTTCAAAGAACTTGTCCGGGACAGCCTGCCCCTCTAGCGCCATCATGCCATCCTTGCGCGCGATGCCTGCCAGCTCGACCATACGTTCGATCAGGACATTCTGCTTTTTCACCGGCGGCAAGAAAGCCTTGGACATCGCGACAAAGCTGTTCAGAAAGGTCGGAAGCGGCGTGGTATACATGGCAGCGAAGAACGTGCCACCAATCACGATAAGCGCAGAGGGAACATCAAAAAATGGGCCAACACCGCCGCCAACGATCATTGCGCCGACGATCATTGCAAAGCACCCAACAAGTCCGAGTAGGGATGCGATATCCATGGTATGTCTCCCGATAAAACAGTTCGGCACACTTCATGCAAAGAAGGTGCCAAGTAGCGCTTTGAAAGGAATGAGATGCCGGGTATCGCCAATATCAACGCCGCAATTCTGTGCTTTATGATCAGCATCGGGATGGTGAACCTCGCTTTGCGCCCGGCGCAGGCGCAGGAAACCACCTTTGTTGCCAAGGGGCCAATCGTGATTGATGTGCTGGGCGGTCTGGACTGGATGCGATGCAGCATCGGGCAGGTCTGGGAAAATGACAGCTGCGTGGGGTCAGCCTTGCTGGTGCGCTTTGGCGCGGTAGATTCGTTGATCGAGCGTGCCCAGCGCAATATCGGTCCCGATTGGCGCCTGCCCACCCGCGAAGAGCTGGAACGCTTGATCGCCGACAACCCCGAACCGCCGATGATCAATCAGAATGTCTTTCCAAATACCTATCCCGGCCTTTACTGGACCAGCGATACCAATTGGCTGATGCCGCATGCGCATTGGAGCATTAATTTCTTTACCGGTCATGCCTATGGCCGCGCGCATGAAAACCGGACTTTCGCGGTGCGGCTGGTGCGCCCGCGCTGATCCTTGCCTAGACCGCGTCTGAAAAAGACACGTCGATATCCAGAATATTGGCCAGCGAGATGAGTTCTTTGTGATTGCGCACATTCCATTCGACCGGGGCAGACAGATTGCCCTCGGCGCGGGATCTGAAAACGAAAGCCCGAAAGCTTTTGAACACGGTATCGCTGCTGGTTTGCTGTTTGACGGCGGCCAGAGGATCGAGAAACAGGCCCTTCAACCGTCTGGGGCGGTCGGCCTTGTCGAAATGCACCGCGCGGTAGATGAAGGAATGGCAATGGTCCAGCGCATTGTCATCTTCGATTTCGGCCAGAAAAAACAGCATGTTTTCGGCCACGCTATACAGCTTTTCGGGGGTGCAATCGGCATAGGTCAGCAATAATTCCCGCGACATGCGGTTTGCAAAAGCTTCGATCGGCAAGTTGCCAAGAACATAACGCTCTGCGACTTTTGCGCAGACAATGTTCAAAATCCAATCTGGAGCGTAAGACATCGGAGAACCTTCATTCTGTTGGTCAGGTTACCATAATTTAAACGAGGATGGCCGCGTCCTGCGTTCGATTTTGTGCCCTAAGCAAAGCGTCTGCCGTGATGTAACCAATGAGCCTGTCACCGTCTTTTATTATGACCGTTTTCCATTGGCTTGTATTGAAAAAGTTACGAATGGTCTTGATCGATTGTGTTGCGCCGGCCTGATTTTCCGCTTTTGCCAGATGGGTCGCAGGCGGCATCCGCCTGCCTTGCAATTCCATCAGTTCAGCCAGCCTTGCCTGCGCGATTTTAGAATATTCCGACATCCAATAAAGCGTCCCGTGGCAGAGACAACCGGAATATTCATGCAGCCAGCCGCGGCTTTTTCGACAAAGACAATCAAGTGCGGTTTTTGCCATCGGTGCCGCCCCGGATGGCGTCAGTTTTTCGCATAGGCCGCAAGGACCGCCCGGGTCCGCCGTTGATCGCGCTGCAAGCACGCAAGCTGTGCCACCAGATCATCGCGCGCCTGCCTGTGACGGCCCATGATCGCGGTCAAACGCGCAAGGTCATGGCGTATTTGCGCTGCCGGAACGTCCGACAGCCCGGCAAGACATGCCTGCATGTCCAGATCAATACGTTCTGCGGCATCAAAATCGGCGTCTTGTAACGCGGCCTCCAGCGCCTCTTGGGCCTGTTCCAAGGCGACAAGAAGCGGGTCATGCAGCCGTGGCGTCACTTGATCTTCTGCCAGGCGTCGAAGATTTCGGAAATCGAATGATAGGCCCTGTCGATCTGCGCTGTATCGTCATTCCGCATCAGTTTCAGGGTCTGCTGTCGGGAATATTCATACAATTGGAAAAGGTTGGTAGAGATTTCCCCACCCCGTTCAAAATCCAGACTTGATTGCAGCACATAGATCGAGGTCAAGACGCGCGCGATATGGGTCTTGAATATCTCGCTATCGCGCGCCGGTTCCTGCATCAGGATGCCAAGGCTGCGCACAAGATATTCCAGTGTCGCCTTGATCAATTGATGGCCGTCTTCGGGATTGAACCCCGGATTTTGTTGCTGGCGCTTGTACACTGCGGCGGGACTTAACATTGACATCGAATACGGCTCCGTCGGCATTGTGATCTCCAAGTAGAAACGACTCACTGCACGACTTGTTTAGTGGCGCGTTCAAGATTACCGGTCATTTGCCGCTGATGCGGCGAGTGTCTCTTGCAAGAAGCGTTCCACGGAGTCGCGATCCACCAGCGTCAGGCCCTCGGTGATCTTGCGGGTCTCATTGGCGGCGATCAGTTTGATATTCGCATCGGCCATTGCCGATAGCCCGGCGATGTCAATCCCGCCGATATCCATATGCGTCAAAACGGTCGCGGGGCAGATCGCTTCGAACATCATGGTATATTGCTTGATGGCAGCGATGGACCATGTGCTGGGCAGGATCAGCAAAGGGCTGACATTGCTGTCGGGGATGCGGTCAGTGACCCATGCCAGCGCCTCGGCAATGGCGTCCGGTTCGGTCAGGTCGCAATCAATGATGTCGTTGGATGCGATCTCTGCATCATCGTCGCATGACAGGTTCTGAAACGCAGAATTCAGCAAAGTGGCATATTGTTGCAAACGACCGCAGCTGACAAAGCCCTTTTGCGACACTTGCACCAGACGCGGGTGGAAAGCCGTGGTGCGCAAGCGTTCAAAGGCCAGCTGCGCCGCGACGGTGGTCTTGCCCGCACCGGGTGGGCCGAACAGAAACAACACCGTATCTTCATGCACAACAGAGCTTTCGGCATCATCGGCGATCCGCGCGGCCAGCAGGCGGCAGGCGTGGTCTTGCTGGGCTTGCAGATTATGCAGATCGGGCGCGATCGCGCAGGATCGGGCAATATCTTCGGGGAAGCCATAATCAAAGATCGACCGGCGGTGCGGGCTGGCCGGCAAGGGTGCAGGCGCGGCTGGCACGGCGCTGCGCGGGTCCCATTCACCCGCATTGGGCAGGGGGTCGGGGGCCGGTTTCGCGATATTGCCGCCTGTGGCCGTCTCTTTTGCCATTGGGCTGGCGACAGGCGGTGTTGCCTGCGCCGGGATTTCGGGATCAGGGGTGGCGGCAAGGCGTTGGCGGAATAATTCCTCGAATTGCGTTGCATCCAATATGCTGTCCGGCTCTTCGGCTGGTCGCGCCACACGGCCCGCGTTGCGTGTGGCATCCTTGGCCTTATTGCGGCCGCGCGCCAAGGCAAGATCGGCAGGCTGTCGCGCAGCCGGGGCAGGATCGGATCCGTTGCGCCGCGCCCGCGCGCTGCGCATCGCCGCCCCCAGATCCATCGCGTCGCTGGGCCAGGATTGCGGCTTGCTGTCATCCCACGGCGGCTGATTGGCCATGTTCGATTCGCGGGTTGCGCGGACTTCGGTGATGTCGCCCATCTTTTTGACGGACAGGATCATGGCATCATCGCCAAGCTCGCGCACCGCCTTTTCCATCGCAGTGTCGGGATCGGATGCTCTGAAGATATATTCAGTCATGACCGTTGCGCCTTATCGGGGGGATCAAAAAACTGGCCATGCTCATTCCACGGCCAATTGCTCTTCGCCAGAAACGGTCGCGACGATCTCTACCCGCCGTCCATCTGGCAATTCGGTGAAGGAAAGGACCGGAAAATCTGCGATATGCTGACGCAGAAAGGCCGAAAGCTTGCGGCGGATCTGCGGCGAGACCACCAGAAAGGGTTTCTTGTCGGCTTCGCCTTGTTCTTCGTTGATCCGCACCAGCGATTTGACCATCTGTTCGGCCAATGATCCGTCCAGCAGCAATTGATCGCCCTCGGACCGCTTGGCGGCATTGATCAGCAGATGCTCGAAGGCGCTGTCCAGCGTCACCACCGGAAGGGCGGTGTTCAGCGGCGTTGTCTGTTGGATCAGCAGGCCGACAAGATGCGGGCGCAGCGCCTCGGCTGTCTCTGTGATGCTCATGTTTTTACCGGCCATTTCGGAAATCAATTCCAAGATGCGGCGCAGGTCGCTGATCGGAATGCGTTCGCGCAGGATCTGACGCAGCACCGCTGTCAGGTTATGCAAGGGCATCAGTTTGGGGACGACGGATTGCACCAGCTGCGGCACCACCTTCGACAGATTGTCCAGCAGTTCCTGCACATCATCCTGCCCGATCAGCTCTGACGCATATTTATACAAGATCTGGCTGAGATGTGTCGCCAGAACCGTTTCAGGTTCGATGATGATATAGCCGTTCGCCTCTGCTTCGAATTCGCGATCTGCCTGAATCCAGGTGGCATCAATGCGGAAAGACGGTTCTTTGACATCGATGCCCTCGATTTTGACACGCGATGTGCCGCTGGGCAGTGCCAGCTTTTGGTCGGGGTAGATCTTGTCCTCGGCGACGACAGTCTGGCCGATCTTTATTCTATATTCATTGGCCGTCAGCCCCAGATCGTCGCGGATGCGCACGCTGGGCAGGACAAATCCCAAAGCCTGCGAGACTTCCTTGCGCACGGTGACAATGCGCCGCGCCAAAGGCCCGCCATCGTCTTTGTCGACCATGGACAACAGCGGATAGCTCAGCAGCAATGTCACCGCAGACAGATCCGCGACATCGGTGATTTTCAGGCTATTGGGATTGCTGTCTTCGACATCTGCCTTGGCGTCGTCTTCGTCCTCGGTGCCCTCGGTCTGCTCTTGCTTGCGAAAGAAATAGGCCGCGACACCAGCGGCAAGACCCATCCCGCCGAACAGCGCCGTAGGCATGCCGGGCACAAGGCCGATCAACAGCAGCACCCCGGCCACCGGGAACCATGCGCGTGACATGCTGACTTCGCCCTTGATATGCTCGGCCATATCCTGGCTTGAAGATACGCGCGTGACGATGATGGCGGTGGCAATGGACAGCAGCAAAGACGGGATCTGCGCGACAAGGCCATCCCCGATGGACAACAGGATATAAAGCTCGGAGGATTCCTGGATCGACAGACCATGCTGCAACATCCCGATCGTCAATCCACCGATCACGTTGATGGCCAGGATCAGGACGCCGGCGACAGCGTCGCCTTTGACGAATTTGGACGCACCATCCATCGCGCCATGGAAATCCGCCTCGCGCGAGATTTCGGCGCGCCGCGTGGTTGCTTCTTCGGCGGTCAGCACCCCGGCGTTCAGATCGGCGTCAATGGCCATCTGTTTGCCGGGCATCGCATCAAGCGTAAAACGGGCAGAGACTTCGGACACCCGGCCCGCGCCTTTGGTGATAACGACAAGGTTGATGATCACCAGGATGACGAAAACGAAGATCCCGACAACATAATTACCCGCAATGACAAAGGCGCCGAATGCTTCGATCACCGCCCCGGCGGCGCTGGTGCCGGTGTGACCTTCGCTGAGGATGATCCGTGTCGAGGCGACGTTCAGCGCCAGCCGCAAGACCGTTGCCACCAGAATGAGGCTGGGGAAGGACGAAAAATCAAGCGGCCGGTAAGTGTGCAATGCCACCATCAAGATCAACAGCGACATGAAGATATTGAGCGTGAAAAAGATATCCAGCAGGAAGGCTGGCAATGGCAGAACCATCATCGCCACAAGGATCAGAATGCCAAGCGGCAGCGTGATGCTGGTCAGGCTGCGCCCCAACAGGTGCCGCGGTGCTGTTGTATCGGACAAGCTCATCTGACTTGCTGCTCCATCTGCTGCAGCGCCTGAAAGGCACCACTTCACCCAAGTGACAGGCAATTCTTGTGCCAGTAAAAAAATGCATTGTATCTCTGCTCTGCGCGGCACTGGCACGACATATGCAAGACCAAGGGCAAAACGCGACTTGCGGAGGATATTTCTGTGCGTGACTTTGCCTTAACCGATCTGATCAAGACCTGTGCGGCCTTTGCGATTTTTGCCGCGCTGGGCGCCTGCAACATGAATGGCCACACATCATCCAGTCACGCGGGCATATCGCCTGCTGCACAACAAGTCGTTGCAATCGAAAATGCGCTGAAGGCCACCGATGCCGCTGTTGCACAGCAAACCGTCCCGCCGATCATCGGCACGGGCTATGCCACGATTTCAGCGCAGCCTGCCCATAACATCAACCAAAAGCGCCTGATGGCGATCCGCGTCGCCCGGCTTGATGCCATGCGCGACATCACCGAACAGGTGCATGGGTTGCGGCTGAGCGCGCAAACAACCGTGGTTGATGCGGTTTTGCAGAATGATACAACACGCGCCGCTGTCGATGGCACCATTCGCGGCGCGCGCACGGTGCGGATCAATCCGGTGGGCCGAGATACTTATGAGGTCGTGCTAGAGCTGGACCGCGACATGATCGCGCGCATCCTGATGGCCGTGCGATAAGCGGGCAGGAGGCAAGACCGGTGATGCTGCCCAAAATCCTTTCGCGTCAGATCGGGCTGCTTGGGGCTGTCATGCTGTTCATTCTGGGCAGCGGGCCGGTTTTTGCCGATCTGGTCCGTGTCACCGGGCGGGCGGCTGTGACCGACAATAACACCGACCGCGCGCAGCGGATTGCCTTGGAAGATGCGCTTTATCTTGCGGCTCTGGCAGGGGGGGCGGATGTGTCCGGCTTTTCCATGGCGGATAACGGTGTGCTGACCGGTGAAAGCATTCTGCTGCGGCCCAATTCGCGCATTCTGGATTATTCTGTCGTCAGTCAGGGCCGTTCGGGCCATCATTACGAGGTCGTCATTGATGCCTATGTCGGCGCCGCGCCCGCGCTGGGCTGTGCCGTGCGGCCTGCGGTTCATCTGATCGCCGGGACCCCGCAGATCCATGTCGGGCAGAGCGCACCGCTTTGGGCGTCAGAGGCTTTGCAGATGGCGCATGATGCGACGATCCGGGGGCTGGGGAATACGCCGCAGATCCAGATTTCGGCGCGCGATATCTCGCTTGTGGTAGCTGACCAAAGCGGCAGCAGATTGCCCGCCGGTTTTGACTATAACAGCCTGACGAGCGGGCCGGCACGGGTAGAGACATCGCGCGCCAACCCGATACCTGATACCGCGCGGGGCCTGCATTTGTCATGGCAGGCGACGGCCCCCGGTCTTCAAGCCGCGACATTGACGGTGACTTTGCATGCCCGGCTGCTTGACCCTGCCGCGCCCGGACGGGCACAGCAGCTATCCACCAATCATGTGGTGGCTGTATCGGCCAACACGCCCTGGCGCACGATCAATGTCCTGGCGCGCAAGGATGCGCATGAGGTCGCAAACAGCGTCGCCGCACAATTCTCTGCCGAGCTTGCCGCATGGCTGGGATCCTATGCCTGCGCGCCGTTGCAAGGCTATCTGACGGCGGCAGGGACCGGCCGTTTCCGCATTGACTTGGGCAGCCGGGACGGGCTGACCCATCAAAGCCTTGGCTTTGCCGAAGGTCGTGGCCAGCCTTGGACCGTGTTCCGCATCGTGGAATTAAGCCCCAGCCATGCGATCCTTAGCCCGCTGAACGCGCGGCGTGCGGGGCCGCAAATGGCCGGCGCGCAGGTGCGCTTTGAGATCGGAGGGTGATGTTCATGCAATTGCGTCACGCAATCATCGCTAGTCTTGCCATGCTGCTGCCGGGTGTCGCAAAGGCGCAAGAGCCTTGGGTTTTGCTATGCCAGGCCGATTGTTCCCAAACTACGGGTTCAGCGCGGCAGCATGTCATCGCGCCGGGTGAAAATCTTTTGGGGATTTTGCGGCACTATCAATATGGCGCGACCAATCTGCAAAGCGTGATCGCGCAAGTCGTTCAGGATAATCCGCGCGCATTTCAGCGCGGCGATCCTGACAGGATGGTGGCAGGACAGACCCTGACCTTGCCTGCAGGCTCTGGCTTGCCAGCCGTCCCTGATGATATTTATGTGTTCTGATATGAGGCGCTGGTTGTGCATCCTGCTGATCTGGCCTGTCGCGCTTTGGGCGCAGGATCAGGCCGTCACGCGGATCGTCTCGGGCCAAGAGGTCCAGCAGGCGATCATCGAGCGGCTGGCCAGCGCGGGTGAAGTCGCCGCCCCCAATGTCATGGCTGAAAAACAATTCTATGCCTGTGACGCGCCGCTTGAGGTGGAACAGGCCTTTGGCGGCTGGCGCAGTGTGACGGTGCGCTGCCCCTCGCCGGTGGAATGGAGCATTGCCTTGCGCGCGCAGGTCCAAGGTGCCGCTCCGCATGTGCCCGAAGCCAGGGAATCCTACGTGACCCAAGCGGTTTTTCTGCGTCGCCCGCTGCGCAGTGGCGACCGTATCCAGCCCGATGATCTGGAACTGCGTCCGATCGACCCTTTGTCCGTCAGCAGCGTCTATATCGCGATCGAGGATGTCGCGGGCCGGGTGCTGTCGCAATCCTTGACGCCCCGTGTGCCTGTCAGCCCGCGCCATCTGCAACGTGACTGGGCTATCAATGCAGATGATATCGTGACATTGCAGATCGTGAATGGTGGTATCGAAATCGAAAGCCCCGGGATTGCCTTGGAACCCGGACAGATTGGCGATAACATACGGCTAAGAAACCTGAGCAGTGGCAGCGAAGTGACGGGACGGATCTCTGCGGAAAGAAAAGTTCACGTCATCTCTAAAATGGCACGCTGAACAGTCGTTACCTATCTTCGACAGGAGAATGCAAAATGGTTGATGCAACACAAAATCTGACTGGAACGGTCACTTCGGCGAAGATGCCAGAGGTGAATGCGGTTCCCAAAGTCAACATTTCGCCTGCAAGCAGCGGCGATACGGCTGGGCTGGGTGCTGCGGCACCGGTAAACCCGGTATCTGCCGCGTCTCGACCCGCTGTCGAAATCAATTCCGCCGCGGCCGAGGTTCTGGCGTCGATGCAGAGCATGCCGGTCCCGGTTGATATCGAAGCGGTCGAACGGATCCGGGCCTCGATCCAGGCGAATGAATATCCTGTCGATTTTGACAAGATCGCGCAGGGTCTGGCCGACGCCTTTGAATCCATGAACTGATGTCAAAAGCCGGTGACGCGACACAACAGCTAGCAGCGGCGCTTGACCGCCTCAAAGCGTGCCGCGCCACGGACAAGGATTATGTCGCCGCATCCCAAGAGGTGCTGGCCGAGATCACCAAGCTGGGGCCGCTTGGGCTGGATGCATCCTCTGATCTGATGGATTTGTATCAGCAACTGAGTCTCGAGTTTCTTTATGCCGAAAAATGTGCTGAATTGCGCAGACCCGCTTTTGGCGGCAATACGGCGTCGCAAACGTCAAAATATTGACCATCAGAGGATTATATTTTGACACCAAATGATGCGGCAATTTTGACGACGGGCCAGATGATGACAATCGCGGTGCTGTTGTTGAATCTGCTATTTGTCGGCTGGGTTTTTATCGGCGTCAGGCGCAACCAACGTGATCTGTCGGATATCAGATCATCGCTGAAACATATCATCCAGGCGCTGCCGCAGGGCACAAACCCCGAGATGATCACCCCGCAGATAGAAACACCCATTGTTCAGCCGCCAGATGCAGACACCAGCCCTGGCCCGCAGACAAAATCAGCCGCCAATATCATGGCCTTCATCGCCGCGCGTCAGGCGGGCCATAGTGTGCAAGAGGCCGCCCAGCGATACGACCTGACCGAGGACGAGGCCTTGGCCATCTCGATCAGCTACCGTGATGCGACGCCGGTCTCGGCGAATAATAACGCCATATCCTGATCAAGAAACATCATCCGCGCGGTGTCCTGGGCGGCCAGGATAACGCGTGGCTCTAGCGTGCCCTCGATGTCATTGCGGGTTGTGGCGGCATGGGCGATATTCAACGCCGCGCCAATCAGCGTCCAGATATAGGCGGTTTCCAGATCCGGCCGCGCCAATATCGTCTGATTGAAGGCAACATATTGCATGATGGCCGCAGAATCGCCCTTGGACAGGCGGTCTTGCAGGCGGCTGTCGATACGCGATGCGATCATGTCTTTCGTGGCGGGCAGCAATTTCTCGGCCAGCCGGTCGGCCAGAGCTTGCGCGCGCGTGACCCCGCCCAGCTGCGCCAGCCAGGCCCATTCCAGCGCCAGGCTGTAATTCTGCGGCGTGCCCTTGCCGGCTTCCAGCAAGATCGCCAGGTTGAATTGCGCGTCATGATCATCCTGCTCGGCCAAGGCAAAGAACAGGTCATTTGCCAGGCCGAATTCCTCTGCTTTCACGGCATCGACGGCGGCGTCAAACGGATCGGGGCTGGCATCTGACCCTTCGGCAGCAAGCACGGTTCCGGTGATCAACAGCAATGCGCAAAAACTGCCTGTCGCGATCCGACAAAAACAAATGGGCAGTCGAAAGAAGAAAGTCATGGCGATGCGCACCTTTCAGCCGGTCAATTGCAATCCTAATCGGGTCACGGCTTTACAGCAATCAACCTTGTCAAAGAATGTTGGCTTTCGGGGCTAAAGGCGGCCCTGCGGCAACCGTTACCCTTAACAGGCCGGTTGATAGCGACAGCATGCTTCAGTTGGTTGAGAGCGCGGATTTTGAACGTGTTCTCTTAATGACATAATAGGAGAGATGTGATGGCACTCGCAATTGCAACAAATACCGGCGCCTTGATGGCCGCGGCTTCCGCGACCAGCGTCAACAAGGACATGGAAACTTCGATGGAGCGTTTGTCGACCGGCAAGCGCATCAACTCTGCCAAAGATGACGCAGCTGGCGTGGCCATTGCATCGCGGCTGAGCTCGGAAATCCGTGGCACCAACCAGGCGATCCGCAACGCTGCCGATGGCCAAGGTCTTATCAACACCGCCGAAGGCGCGCACAAGGAAGTCGAAAACATCCTGCAGCGGATGCGTGAACTGGCTGTGCAGTCCGCCAACGACACCAACGACAGCGCTGACCGTACCAATCTGCAGGCTGAGATGGACCAGTTGCTTACTGAGATCAATCGGATTTCCGAAGCGAGCAGTTGGGCTGGTCAGCAGTTGCTTGATGGAGATGGAACAGGACAAGGCACTGCAGAGTTTAATTTGCAGATCGGAAGCGGTTCAAACGGTTTTGATACGCTGACGGTTTCGATCAATGCTATGTCTGCCTTGGCTTTAGGGATTGATACAGCTGCGTCTGTGACCACATCCGCGGTTTTGACTGGTGCGACGAACGCCAGCGTCAGCATTGCCGATGGTGTTCTGACTGTCGCGTCAGGCTATACTGATGACGATGTAGTCGTAGCGCAGACAGTGGGTGGTTCAGCATCCGCTGCGATGGGTATCACCACTACTGATACCGATGGCGTAATTTCTGTTGGTGCTGCTGCATTTGTTGACAATGACGTATACACGGTGGTCCCTGTGGCTATGACATCAATCTCTGTGGCTGACGCTGCCGGTGTTTTGACCGTTACCGCTGGCGCTGTTCTCGCTGCTGATATGGCCTTTGCAGATACCGATACTACGGGTACGGCTGCCACATTGGCCGACGATACCATTACTTTCACGGCGGCAGGTGGAACTGCTGACGGAACGACAACTTTGACACTTGATGGCGTCGCTTTTACGATAGAAGTTGCGGACGGTGTTGACACCACCGAAACTCTTGCAGCGAAGATGACTGCTGCAATCAATACAGGCACAAGTAGCTCATCCGTGCGTGCGACGTATACTGGTGCTGCGGTTACGCTGGAAAGAATCGGTCTTGCTGCCGATCAAGGTGGCTCAGTATCGTTACTCGTCGATGGGGTGCAAACAGATGTGGCTTTGACCGGTGGTGACACTGTAGAAGAAATAATGGACAAGATTGCAGCTGCGTTCGTAGATCCAGACAGTAACAGTGCGACAGCCGATGTAATTAGTGCTCAAACTTCCGTTACTGATGCAACAGCAGGTACAGTGACACTTGCCCGTGAAACTGCGTTGGTCGATGGAAAACTGGCTCTTACCATTGGAAGTGGTGACCCCGTCGAAGTGACAGTAACCAAAGGGGACACTTTCGATGAGATTGCAACAGCGATTGAAACGGCCGTAAACGCGGCCACAGCAACTGTTGGCGCGTCTGCTACAGCGACTGGCGGTTCAGTCGCACTAGCGCGGGTCTTCTCTGCCGGCGACATCACCTTCGATGTGAATGGAACAGAAATCTCGACAACTTTGGCTGGGGGCGAGAGCGCTGAGGAGATTGCTACAGCAATTTTTGACCAAATTGCGGCACAGGGCTTCACAGATATTGAGGCTACGGATAACAGCGATGGTACTGTTGATATCGGGGCCCTTAACTTTGGCGTGCAGTCACGTTCTGCAGCCGCTAGTGCCCTGGACACTATCGATGTTGCTATTTCGGAGATAAACACTCAGCGCGCTACACTTGGTGCGATCAGCAATCGGCTCGATAGCACTGTTAACAATCTTACCAACATCGCCATCAACCTTGAAGGCGGCAAAGGCCGTATCGAAGACGCCGACTTTGCGGCGGAATCGACCAGCCTTGCCAAGTCGCAGATCCTGCAGCAAGCCTCTACCGCGATGCTGGCGCAGGCCAATGCTTCCAAGCAAAGCGTGCTGAGCCTGCTGCAAGGCTAAGCGCACCACAATGCGAAACACAGGCCCGGGTTACTCCGGGCCTGTTGTGATTGGACCACAGCCATGACCCGACGTGCCATTGTGTTGACGATCCTTGCCGCCGTTGTGGTGCTTGGGCTGGTCAGGCTTTTGCTTCCCATCGTCCAAGATGCGCTGAACACCGGCGATGGCGCTGTGATCCGTGCCGAGGTGCGATTGATCAACCAATGCCCGCTTGCCGACAGCAGCTTTGCTGTGCGCAATACGGATACGGGCCGCAGCATCCCGTTTTCCAACGGCAGGGCGCAGATCGAGGGCGAAAGCGGCACTTACCTGCAGATCGTGCTGGCCAACCGTTTTGACAGCGTGACCTTCAGCGGCGAAAAGCAACGCATCAAACCGCAGATGACCATGACCGCCGATTGCGCCAGTGGCGAACGGATGCGCGGCGTGATGGACGGGATCGGCGATAAATTCGGTAATTGAGCCGCAATGATGTCACCATCTTGTGCACATTTTAAAAACTTGTGCGCAAACTCAGTTTCAATAAAATCCCACACCCAAGTCACTGATCCCAAACTATTTTATACCCGCATCACTATGCCAGTCGGTGATGTGCGCAACGGATTATTGGTTCTGCTATATTCGCCGCAAAATCGTTCAAAAACCCACATACAGCGCGCTGTTGGCGTTGAGTGCTACGCTGTCCACGGACAAGGGCTGTGGGATAGCTGTACGGGCAGCACAGCGCTTCGTTGACGCCAGCGTTGTGCGATAAAACAGTTTGGCGTGTTCCTCGAGGAACATTTTCACGGTCAGGGTTGTTCTACTCAGGCGTTTACACCCCAAGCGTGTTTACCTGCTGTCTCTGTAGGGAAAGCGTCCTCGCCCAACATAGTGGATGTACTGTTCTGCAATGCGCAGGTGACGCTGCACTGCCAACTGCTTGCGGCGTGTCAGCACCTGCAGAATATCGTCATAGCCCAACTTGAGGCTTTTGCGTGTGGCGATGGTTTCGCCATCCACAACATGGTTGATGCGCAGTCCCACCCTGTCAGCCAGTTCCCAGTCCTTGCAGTCGTTGTCTGCCTGCCGTGCATCCCAAACCATCAGATGTTCATGCAGTGCTGGTAGTATTGGCTTGGCAGCAACAGGGTATTGTGCGCGGCTTTGCGTCTTGGCACGCGGGGCTTCTTTCAGCAGTGGGCGCACCAAGCGTTTGAACTGACCAACTGTGAGCGCGAGCTTGGTGTCCAAAGGCACAGACAGGATCAGTGTACGCTCGTCCGCAGTTTCCCCCTCTGTCGCATGCCGTACCTGTCGAACTGGTGGTTCTGCGAAGATGTGATTGTGCGCCCGCCACCATGTCCAAAAGTCAGTGGCATGCACATCGCCAAAATCCGCAAACAGTTCAGCATAGGCACCCTTGCCGCCACATGCGCAGGTGTCTCGATAACCTTCATGCCTGCGCAAATACTCCCACCAATAATAGTACACACTGCACTGCCATGGCTCAGCTTCAGGGAATGGCGGCATCACTCGCTGCTTGCCGTCCTTGGGCCAACGTTTGAGTGGCCATGCATACGCAAAGTGAAGCCTTCGGTTTGTGTTTACACCCATGCTTTGCTCGTTTGATGCCATGTAAAGATAGATATCGTGTAAATCTCTGGGCATCAATCTTCATGTTATCTTTTGTTTATCGGCAAGCAATGTCGCTGCCGACATCAAATCAAAGAGGAACTACACATGCTCGATATCAACATCATCACTAATGCTGCAGACGACGCGGCAGACACCACCACCGAAACTGTGACCAGCTACTATGGCACAGCGGGCGCTGACGCAGGCAATGTGCGTTACGACCCCTTTGCGCCTGGACAGGTTTCAGCAGCGCAGGGGCTTGGGGACATTGAAACAATCAAACCGCGCTCGCGTGATCAATATGTTGCGCTGTTCAAAAAGACTGAAGAACGTACAGCACGTGCGACCCTACAGATGTGCAGGGTGGTTTACGAAGCACACCAATCGCTGGAAGAATATGATTTTGCGGATTTCTGTGCGGCTGTTGGCTACAAGGACGATAGTTCGGTTATTCGTAAATTCTGCGCTATTGGCAAACTGCAGCCGCGTTTGGTCAACCACGCCGCATTCATGCCGCCTGAGTGGACTAAAATTTACACGCTTACACAAATGCCTGCGCAGTTCTTTGAAAGCTATGTCAACGACGGCATGGACTTCCGTGGACTGACGGGCAAACAGCTGAAGGCTTTGGTAGATGCGACGCGACCTCAGGTAAAGCAGTTGTCGCTGCTGTTACCCAAAGACAAGGACAGCAACAATTTCGTGTTCGCTAAGCTGTTGTTCGACAAGACATTCGTGGACGCATACGACTGGAGGGCGGTGAAAAAAGCACTGGCGGAGATCGAAAGCCGTCTGCCTATCAAGGTTCAGTTCGTCGCTGCGGCAGAGCAAGCTTATCAGCACACAGTCACACACCGTTATACACAGGCAAAGCAGAACGCAAAGGACGTGGAGTTCAAGCCTGCGCTGTGGGACTACGGCACAGAAGCAGCACAGGACAATCTCAAAGCGGATGTCACCGAGCTGCGCACTATCGAAGGTACTGCCACACAGACTGTCGCCATCACCAAATAAACTGCGCAGTTAATCTGTAGCCTACACAGCCGTCCCGTACTGCGGGGCGGCTTTTTATTTGGCAGGCTCTATGTTCACACCACCTTCTATCGAAATCTCAAGTTCGACTTCTTCCCAGTCCTCGTGATCGTAGAGCCCATACTCTTCTTCGATATACTGTTCGAGTTCTTCACGCTCTTCGTCCGTTAGCCCAGAAAAATTCCATTCGGCATAGCCCACATCTGTGCCATCTTCTTGGCTTTCATAGCTATCAACCACAGTGTCCTCGTCCAAATCAAGTACATCCCAATCTTTGACCTTTTCGATATCTATGCCAGCTCGGAATTCGACGAGAAAACTTTCGAAGCGAAAGTATTCGTCGTGAATTGCGAAGATGTTGTCTCTTGTTGAGTGCTTATAAGTTGTTTTGTAGCGCACAGATTTCTTGTATTTGGGGGAAACAATATAGTTCATCACTCGCTCCTTCGTGTTTCGTAAGACGATAGCCGATGCTTGCGTTGCGACAATAGCGGAATGGCTCCGTTTGACATTGCACGTGTTCCACGAGGAACATTTTCAGCATTAGGGTTGAGCGCCTCCAAACACTTCGCCTTGAGCGTGTGCTGTCAGCTCAGCTCATCTGGCTTTGGCTCGTTGAATGGCTTGGGCTTTGTGTTCTTCTTGGGTGTTGGTGGCTTGGACTTGGTGTGCTTGGGTATGGGCAAGGGTTTTGGCTTGGGTAGCGGGAGGTGCTGCCACACAGCTTCGCCCACCACTTCGCTTATTCGCATCCTGCCCGCCTGCTGCAATGGGGTGATGTAAAATCACCAGCCCAAATGTGTAAGTACTGGCCCCTAAGATTTTGCAGCAGAGATTTTTCCCTTCGCAAAACCCATTTCGCCAAACTGTTCACGCTGTGACCCTCCGCCACTTGCGCTCTGCCTGCGCGAACAAACTGTGTTCACATAATCGCTTGAGGCGTGCAAACTCTCGTGCGTGATGGCGGTGATGGCTTTGGGGGCTGTTGCTGAGTTCACCAGCATAATGCCCCAGTTTACTGGCAAGCGTGGCAAGGGCATCGGCGCTGGCATCGATGTGGTTGATTTTGAGTGTGCGCAGATAGCACTCGCTTTTGCACAGCCAGCGTTCACAGAACTCGCGCTCACTGTTGACGGCGTTCAAGTGCAGCAGGCTGTCGCGTACTTCGCGTAGGGTTTGTTGGCTCATGGGCTTCTCCTTGTGGCAGTATTTATCACGCACGCAGAATTTGGTCGTCCAACGCTATAAGTGACCATATTGCTTGTGCGGTGATGAAGTGCAAAACCACCCGCATACGAGACCTCAATGACCGCGCACGACAGAGCTTTGCTGAGTGCCGAGTGCACCTCACCCCCGCTGTGCGCGACCATGACAGCCTCAATCAGATACTGTGCAATGTTCAGCACTACAGCAGTTTCACCACAGACAACGACAGCTACAACGAACACGACTTTGGCTCATTTGCGGTCGAAGATGACGTGGTGTTTTGGAAATGGGATTATCTCGACTTGGACCTGCAGTATCACTCACCTGACCCAGCTGACCCAAACGTCACCTGTCGTGTGCTGACCATCATGTTCGTGGACGAATACTGACATAATATTGCGATGTCATCTGTGGCTTTGTTCTGTGTTCAAGCCATAGTTTGGGCAATATAATCATCATCGCTTTTCCAAAGAACTCAAACGCATGTGATATCTTGTATGATGTTCAGCGACATCAACTGCGTTTCTGTCGAAGCTTCAGCTCTGCTTCGCTTTTGTTCTTCGTCTTTGATTTGTTTTATCTTTTTTTGATTATTTTTTTCTTTGACATTGCAAGGAGCAGTCAGATCAACGCCTATAAAGGCGTCGATCTAAAAACTGCGCACCACAATATCCATTGCACGTCGCAGTCAGACTGTATCACTGAACCAAATTGGAAGAGCAGGTTTTGCTATCATCTCTATTACCAGCGTATCATACACACATATAGGACCTATACAGTCAGGCACTCCTATATGACGATGGGTCTCGTTGCCGAGGTTGTCATCCATCTCACTTGCAAGCAGCACTGAACACGTCAGCACTGCCTTATTAACCGCACACCATTACGACAATCAAAGCTGAGGGCAGACCGAACATTTGCGTCTCTACAGCTTAAGGCATCCCACCAGACGATGGGGTAGTTGATTGAAGCAGATAACGAGCAATCCGTTTGCGCACCGTCTCACATCAGAACGGGTTTGCAGCACTGTCATAATCGGCGTGCCAGCCTTGATCTCGTTTGTTGAGCCTATGTTTTGCCTTACAAGTTTATTTATCAACTTGCGCAAATAAGCGGCTCAAATACGGTCAATCGCGTCTGCGGACTGCGTTTGATTTGCGTTGGCGCAAGGCCACAATCATTGCCGTTTGAAGCTCTTTTGTGAAAGTGCTGCTGAATGCGCCAAGCATGCTTTGTGGCTCGATATAAAAGCTTTGCTCAAACACATCCAGATTGTGCTCATCCACGATCACCCACAGCGCCACACTGCTATCTAATCCAGCGCGGCGTTTTTCAATTTCAGGCACTTCAACTGCGTGTGTTTCCCGCCTCGGCGGCTGCGTGGTGATGGCGCATAGGCGTAGTTCAGTTTGCCCCTTGCCACTGCTCAGTGCCAAAATAACGGCACAAGGACGCGGTTTGCGGCCTTCAGTTTCGCCCTGTCCTGCTTGCCGCGCCCATAAATAGGGATAGCGCAGCACGTGACCTGCATGTGGCACATCAGTCATGTGCGATGCTGTGCTCGAGCTGCGCGATAAGGTCATCTGCCTCGTCTGCGCCTAAATCATCGACATGAATGGTACGGCGCTGATCTGCTCTCATGCTTAACCGTTCAAACTGCTCAACGCTCAGAAGCACATAACGGGCTTTGCCATGTCGTTGGATGTTGACTGGTTCCTGCGCTGCTGCTGCCAGCACGTCACCGGTATTGTTCGCCAGTTCTGTTGATGAGAAGTTACGCATGGTCAGCTCCCTTTATATAATATACACATATTAGCTAATATAGCTAAGGTCAAGATGACGTGGCAGTGACGAGCGCTGAGCCGGTTTCAGCCGTGCTCAAATGCGGTCAAAATGAAACCTCAGAGAATATGCGCTTTGTGAGGTTATAGTGTAAGCCATTGTTTTTTTTAACAAACGGATTGGGGGCGAATTCGGTAGCCCAACCAAAACCTCAGACTGTATAGTCAAGTATATGATAATATGAGGTTTTTACTATGCGCCAGGCCCAAACTTTGAACGAAACTCAACTGCGCCGCGTGCTGCAATACTGCCGCAGCAGGCGTTATCCTTCACGTGATCAAGCCATCGTTCAGTTTAGTTTTTATGCAGGGCTGCGTGCCAGTGAAATCGCTGCGCTGAAGTACAGTGACGTAGTTGACGAACAAGGTGCGACCCGCGAGCAGTTCGTACTCAGCGCTGCCCAAAGCAAAGGGGGCAGGACCCGTACAGTATATCTGAGCCAGCGAATGCGAAAGGTGCTGGCAGATTATGCCGCCGAACTTGGTCACAACAATCCTGAGCGCGCGCTGTTTGAGAGCCAAAAGGGCGGTGCGTTTTCAGCAAACACGATGTGTCAGCTATTTCTGGATATCTACAAGGCAGTTGGGCTGAAAGATGCGTCAAGCCATTCGGGAAGGCGCACCTACATCACAAGGCTCGCAAACAAAGGCATTGGCGTGCGTGTGTTGGCGGAACTTGCGGGGCACGCGCATATTTCGACGACACAAAGATACATCGACGTGAACGCTGATCAGATGAGCGCTGCGGTGGAGTTGCTATAGCTGGTTAGTCAGATTGACCGATGTGCCGTGTGATATCCATCGCTTCGTGTAGTACGCGAACAATCAGGATTTGGCCGTCGGTCTGTTCGAAAATGATTAGGTGTCTTCCAACTGAGCTTTGCCTCAAATCACGCGGAGTGCTTGGTATGTTTTTGCTGAAGACTGCATCGCTTGCGATTTTTTCAACGTGTACAAAGAGCTGATCGGCGTAACGTTTTGCTTGCTGCTGACCCCATTTGCGCGTGCTGTAGGTGAAGATGCTTTTGAGATCACGCCGTGCTGCGTTTGTGAACTTGATTTCAGGCATTATGCTTCAGCAGCAGCCTCGTCGAACAGGTCATCCCAATCAAACGGTTCACTTATGCCGCTTGCATATCCTTCTTCAATTGCGTCGTTGAGCCGCTGAATTGCTGTCTGCTGCTGCTCGAACAAGCGCAATGCATCACGTATCACTTCGCTGACCGTGCCATATCGCCCAGCCTGCACTTGCTGAGATATCAGGTGATCGAAGTGTTCACCCAGAATGATTGAGGTTGCTTTAGCCATTCCAGCCTCCCTATGTGATCTAATCATATTCGCTCTGAAATCTCAGGTCAATATGTTCAGCTTCAACAACGCCTAGCTTGTTCCTCGTGGAACAGCTGTAGAATGCTGAGCGCAGTCCGAAGTGGCTGCCTTTGACGCTTGTGTTTCAATCAGCAGCGACAACAAGAAATCTGGTACTTCGGGTTCCATCATCGTTTTTGATGCAGCCATTGGTGCGCTATACACGGATGACGCAACTTCGGCACTTTGACGCAGTCGTTCAGGCGACAGGTGGGCGTAACGCTTGGTGGTGTTGATTGATGAATGACCCAGCAGGTTTTGTACCTCGTAAATGGAGACACCGCGGTTGACGAGGGCGCTAGCAAAGCTGTGACGAAGGTCGTGCATTCTCAAGTTGGGTAAGCCAGCACGCCGCCGCGCATAATCCCAAGTGCGATATACGTTGATGAATGGTTCGCCAGTCTTGAAATTTGGGAACACCAAAGGATTGATTGTTCCGCTTTGTCTAAGATGAACATCGCGTACGTCATCGAGGATCAATTCAATAGCTGAGGAAATCATCACACGGCGGTGGCCACCACCTTTGGCGCGCGGGATTGTCCAAGATTGAACGGCAAAATCAAAGTCGACCCATTTTGCGTTCAAAGCTTCACTTTTACGTGCTCCAGTCAGCAGCAGGAAAGCCACGATGTATTTGAGCAGTGGATTGCGGCTGCGCTCAAGTTCAACAAATAGACGCTGTGTTTCTTCTGGAGAAATATATCGTTCCAGTTTCAGCGGGTTGGGCAAAAGCTTGATGTGCAAATCCTGTCGGGCCGGCACCCACGGCACACGCCTTTTGTTCGCAAGTGTAAACAGTGATCCAAACAGTATCAGCACGCGGTTGATGGTGCCGGGTGCATACCCCTGTCCGGACAAGCGCTCCACGATTTCGTCTATGTTGGTGGGTGTGACTTGGTCCATCGCAATTTCGGCAAACCTCGGCCCTATGTGATTTACATAAGTTGACTGGTCGAGCTCCCAGCTGCTTTTATATCGTCGCGCGTTTGGCAGAAAATGTTCCCAAAAGAATTCGCCAACAGTTGGCGTGCTTTTCTTCTGTTGTCTGGCTTCGCGTGGATCAATGCCGTCTGCCAGCAAGCGCTTGAATTCCGTTGCCTTCGCGCGCGCATCATTGATGCTTAAACTTGGAAATTCCCCAATCACGACTGAGCGTTGCTTGCTATGCCATAGATATCGAAACCGGAACTTCTTGGACTTTCGCAACAACTCAAGCTGCAAGCCAGGCATAGCTGGGTCGGTGTAGGTCAGCCGACGATGGTCTGATGAGTTGGTGCACGTTTCGATGTTTTTAGTGGTGAACTGCACGAGATTGCTTCCAGACCATTGAGCTTTTACACACGTTAAGCGAGTTTTGTGTATCTGGACAATGGATATATTTTGGCTGTATTGTAACTGCGTCTCGGTTCATACCGCCACGCCTTGCAAGCCTAAATAAAACTCCAAGATATTGTTATTAAGATAAAATGTCACTGTCTTGTGTGCAGTTTTGTCGACACGGGATGACAGGCGTGATTTTAACTTTGAAATCAACGCAAAGTTGAATTGTATTTAGCGATACAATGAATACCGGCGCCTTGATGGCCGCGGCTTCCGCGACCAGCGTCAACAAGGACATGGAAACCTCGATGGAACGCCTGTCAACCGGCAAGCGCATCAACTCTGCCAAAGATGACGCAGCTGGCGTGGCCATTGCATCGCGCCTCAGCTCGGAAATCCGCGGCACCAACCAGGCGATCCGCAACGCCCAGGACGGTCAGGCATTGATCAACACCGCCGAAGGCGCGCATAAGGAAATCGAAAACATCCTGCAGCGGATGCGCGAACTGGCTGTGCAGGCTGCGAACGATACCAACGACAGCACTGATCGGTCCAATCTTCAGGCTGAATTTACGGCGCTGACAACTGAAATAGACCGTATTGCTGGCGCGACTACTTGGGCTGGCCAAGACTTGCTGACTGGTGCCGGTGGCGGCAGTAGCGATGGTACTTTCAATCTGCAGGTTGGCGGCAACACTGGTGACGTTGATAAAATTACGGTTAGTATCTCTGCAATGACAACTGCGGCGCTTGGTGCCTCGGATACCACAGTAGCTGCTTCCGATGCAGCAACGGCAGTGCTGACTGGTGACTTTTCAGATTTTGACCTTACCGCGGTTGATGCTGACGTCACCGTGACGATTGACGGCGTAGACCTGACTGTTGATGCGGCAGACGCTACATCTCTTGACGATATCGTAACATCACTGAATGCGAATACTGACAACACCGATTGGACTTTCAGCGCGAGTGGCACTGACCTTATTGCTACCGCCAAAACAGAAGGGGCAACTGTCAGCACCTTCACAGTGACCGGTGGTGGTACTGAAGACCTGACCGCAACAACACTTGGTACTGCTGAGGTACAAGAGGCTGCAACTGATGGCATAACTTTCGGTGATATTGATGCTGCAGTTACTCTTACGATTGGTGGCGAAACGTTCACTACAACTGGAACAAGTTTCGCTGACGTAGCCGCACTTGCTAGTGATTTGCAGGCTGTTGGTGTCACTGGTTTTACTGTTTCATCGGGTGCTGACAAACTTATTCTAACAGCGACTGCTCCAGGTGTTCAGGCAGGCAACTTCACGCTTGGCGGCGGTGGTGCTGAGTCTACGGAGGTAGCTGCTGGTGCTGTGACAAAAGCAACTACGGGCGTTGATGCTACTGGCCTCACAGTAACTGAAACTACCGCTGGTGCTGATGCAGTCACCGCTGCTGGTGCTTTTGACATCAGCACTCGTGACGCAGCTTTGGCGTCGATTGTTTTGATGGATGCCGCTATCTCAACAGTCAACACACAGCGTGCAGAACTTGGCGCAGTTTCCAACCGCCTTGACAACACGGTCAGCAACCTCACCAACATCTCCATCAACCTCGAAGGTGGCCGTGGCCGTATCGAAGACGCTGACTTTGCGGCGGAATCGACCAGCCTTGCCAAGTCGCAGATCCTGCAGCAAGCCTCCACCGCGATGCTGGCGCAGGCGAATGCCTCCAAGCAAAGCGTGCTGAGCCTGCTGCAAGGCTAAGCGCACCACCACGCGAAACACAGGCCCGGGTTATTCCGGGCCTGTTGTGATTGGACCAGAGCCATGACCCGACGTGCCATTGTCTTGACGATCCTTGCCGCCGTGGTGGCCTTTGGGCTGGTCAAGCTTGTGCTTCCCATCATCCAAGATGCGCTGAACACCGGCGATGGTGCCGTGATCCGCGCCGAGGTGCGATTAATCAACCAATGCCCCCTTGCCGACAGCAGCTTTGCTGTGCGCAACACAGATACCGGCCGCAGCATTCCATTTTCCAACGGCATGGCGCGGATCGAGGGTGACAGGGGTACTTATCTGCAGATTGCCCTGGCCAACCGCTATGACGGCGTCAGCTTCAGCGGCGAAAAGCAACGCATCGCACCGCAGATGACCATGACCGCCGATTGCGCCGAGGGCGAGCGCATGCGCGGTGTCATGGACGGGATCGGCGATAAATTCGCAAATTGACCCGCTGGCTGTCCTGCTTTGCAACAGCTCTTTCCCTGATGACACCGCCCGATCATGCCGGTGCTGCGATATGTGGCAAAGTTTTCTGGAACTAATCTGACCGGGTCGCATTGTCCTGCCGTACCTGTGGCCCCCGATGGATTTCGGGGGGATCATGGATGGTCTGCCCATGCCGCGACAGCGGGGTCAGCCGCATCTGCCCCTGTACGCGGTTCAGGCTGCATGAAATCTTCATGCCGCCACCAATGTGATTGAAAGGCCCTTCATTGCAAAATCTGGCAGATAGATTAGGCCTGCGGGTCGACCCCACGATCTTTTTCATCTCTGCAGGGCTAAGCCTTGTCTTTGTCGTCGTTCTGACCGCAGCCCCCGTGACCATTGGCACTGCCTTTGCGCAAGGGCGGGCGTGGATTGTCACCAATCTGGGCTGGTTCTTTATCCTTGGGGTGAATCTCTGGCTGGGGTTTTTGATCTATGCCGCGATGTCGCGCCATGGCCATATCCGGCTGGGGCCCAAGGATGCGCGGCCCGATTATAGCAATTTGTCATGGTTCACGATGCTGTTTGCGGGTGGCATCGGGACCGTGCTGATGTTCTGGGGCGTGGCCGAGCCGATCAGCCATTACAGCAACCCGCCCTTGCCCGGTGTCGATCCCTTCACGCTCGCGGCGGCGCAGGATGCGGTTTCGATCTCGCTTTACCACCTTGCCTTGCATACCTGGACGATCTTTGCCTTGCCGGGGCTGGCCTTTGCCTATTTCGTCAACCGCTATGATCTGCCAGTGCGGGTCAGTTCGGTGTTCTACCCGCTGCTGCGCGACCGCATCTATGGCCCCATCGGCAAGGCCATCGACATCGCCGCGATCATCGGCACGTTGTTCGGCGTGGCGGTGTCGCTGGGGCTGGGCTCGTCGCAGGTGGCGGCGGGGCTGTCCGCCTTGTTCGGCTGGTCCAATGATACCGGCCTGCGGCTTGCCATCCTGGGATCGCTGACGATTGTCGCCACGATTTCGATTGTCGTGGGGCTGGATAAGGGCGTGCGGGTCCTGTCCAACATCAATATCGGCATGGCCATCGGGCTGATGATCTTTGTGCTGGTGACCGGATCGACCCTGTTCCTGCTGCGCGGCATCGTCGAGACATTCGGGCTTTACCTGTCGAACCTGCCGCGTCTGGCCTTCTGGAACGACATGTTGCACGGCAGCGATATGGGCACCGGTGATTGGGGCTGGCAGGGCGATTGGACCGTGTTCTACTGGGCCTGGACGGTGACGTGGTCGCCCTTCATCGGTCTGTTCGTTGCGCGGATTTCGCGCGGACGCACGATCCGCGAGTTCGTGTTTGGCGTGCTTCTGGCCCCCTCGCTATTCACGATCATCTGGTTCGCGATCTTCGGCTGGCAGGCCATCGCGCTTGACGGGCTGGGGCAGGCACAGCGCCTTGCGATGGGCGCAGAGGCGGGCCGGATCAGTCAGGCCGTCGCTGAATCGGTGCCGCTGGCGATGTTCGCCTTTTTCGCCGAATTGCCCTGGGCCACGTTCATGCAAGGGCTGGCGGTGCTGGTTGTGGCAATCTTTTTCGCCACCTCGTCGGATTCCGCCTCGCTGGTTGTCGATATGCTGTGCACGGGCACCCAAAAGCCCGGTCCCGTCCGTCAGCGGGTGTTCTGGGGGCTGGCCGAAGGGGCCATCGCCGCAACGCTGATCCTGCTGGCGGGCGAGGCAGGGCTGGTCGCGCTGCAACAGGTCATCACGGTGGTTGGGCTGCCGATCTTCGTGCTGGTCTGCATGATGATCCCCGCGCTGATCAAAGGCTTCGCCGCCGAGGATATCGCCCATATCAATATCGGCAAACGACCAGAGCTGAGCGAGTTTGACATTTCATCCGCAGATGAAACGGACACACCCGCTGCGCCGCGCGGCCGCTAAAGGGTAAGCAGGCGGCGCGATATTCCGTCGCCGCCGCCTGTTTGGATGGGGTCAGGATTCGTCCAGAACCTCGACCTCGGCATCGCCTTGGATTTCAATCGTATCCTCCTCGGGGGGTGCGGGGGTTGCGGGGGCTGGGGCGGGCGTATCTGTCTGGCTGTCCGGGATTGTTGCCGGTGGTGCCGTGGTCGGCGGGTCCGAGGTGATCACCTCTGCATCGTCTTGTGTTGCCGGTTCTGTCACGGCTGGCGTTGCGACATCGTCCTGCAATGCCGTGCCATTGCCCAGAAAGCCACCAAAGAACAAGATCAGCAGCAGGATGATGATCGCGGCGATGCCGCCGTAGATCCAGGTGCTGCCGCTTTGCCTGCGGGACGTGCCCGTGCCGTGCTGGCCGGGGGCGGGTCTTTGCGGATTGGCCATGTTTGGTTTCCTTTGTCTTGCAAATCTGAATGGGGTGCCGCCTTCCCCGCGTCATGCGGTTGGAAGGCTGGCAGATATCAGGTGCCGCACCGGATGATCCGGCGCGGCACGGGGTCAGGGTCGCGCCTTACCCAGCATCTGGATAGGACATCAACCGTTCTTCGCTGGCGTTGATATAGGTGCGCAGATCACCGTCCTGGGCGTTGTGCAGGATGGTCAGATCTGACAAGGGCACGCGAATTTCGCGCGGTTCTGTCCCCATGAAGGCACCGATATCGACGATCACGGATTGGGCGTCGTCCTCTGCCACGCTCAGCATGCCGATTTCCGACACGTCGTTGCCCTGCACGCCAAAGACGGGTGCGCCGTCAAGCTCGGCCGTGGAAACCTCGGTGGCGTCGATCATCTCATAGCCGTCGCGCCGGACATTCGGACCGCCCGCCATGGCCTGCCTGTTGCCGGCTGCCTGCGGCTGTCCGTCACCTGCGCTGGCATCTTCGAAACGCACGATGGGATCGCCGGATTGGGTCCAGTTCACCTGTGGTTCACCCGAAGAGGTGATCTCGATCTGCGGATCGCGCTGTTCAAAGCGGATATTGGGTTGCGCGCGCGCGATGGTGACATTGGGTGGCTGCTGGTCGGTATCGGGATAGACGATCCGCGCTTCGGCCCGTGTCATCGACACTTGCGGTTCGGCTGTCGCTGTCGTCCCATCTGCCGCCGCGCGCCGCGAGATTTCGATCCCGGGCGAGTTTTCGGGATCTTCGGCCTGATAGAGATCAAGCTTGACCGTCGGATCCGGCACATTCACCCGCACGCGTGGCTGGGCCTGACGCACCTCGACCCGGGGGCGGGCATTGGCGACATCGACTGACGGATCAGGCATGGTGATGATGAATTCCGGCGCAGGCTGTTCGATGGTGATCGTCGGCTGTGGCATATCCAGCGTGATGCGGGGCGCGTCCTGCCGGACCACGATGTCAAAAGCCTCTTGCGTGACATTCACATCGGCGGTGCTTTCGCTGACGATGACTTCGGCGGCCTGTTCGTCGATCTGCACATTGGCGGGGCCTTGATCAATGATGGCGCGCCCTTCGATCACCACCTCGTCCGACAGCCGGATGCGGGCCTGTTCGGTTTCCGATACAGAGCCTTCAAGCCCGAGTGCTGCGTTCACCTCGGTCAGCAGCACGCTGCATTGGGCGGAGTCATTGGCCTCGACCATGCGGATATATTGGTCTTCGGAAAGACCCGATTGTTCAAAATCAATCTGTTCGGCCGCGCGTTGTAGTTCGGCGCAGGCGTTGTCCTGATCTTGCGCAAAGCTTTGCACAGGGATGAGCGCCGTGGTGGCGAAAGCGCTGCACAGCAAGGCGCCACGCACCGATTTGAGGCGAGAAAGACCTATTATTGGCATGTTTCGTTTCCTTTCCTTCGTTGCGGTATGTTTGCGTTGAACAGGGCCGGTGGATGAATGTTCCAGAAGAATCCGCCGGTGCGATCCCGCATTGCTGTGATTGACCCGTACGATTTGCCTGCGCGCGACGCAGCTGCGCCTTGGCTGTGGGGGCGCGGTGCTGATTGTCGGCTGGCCCGATATGCGCTAGTTTTGCTGCAACGCAGCAGCAGCGATGGGGTGCAGGATCAGTGACAGGCAAACCGATCAATCTTGCCCGCCGGCGCTGTGGTGATCTATGCGCGTGTGACGCCCGATGACCGGCGTTGTCGTGATCATCGCCGCGCTCGCGCTGCTGATCTTTCTGGCATATCGCGGGCTCAGCCTGTTATTGCTGGCGCCCGCCATGGCCTTGCTGGCCGTGGCCTTTGCCGAGGGCGGGCCGGTGCTGGCCAGCTATACGCAGGTTTTCATGCAGGCGATGGGCGGCTTTGTGATCCAGTATTTCCCGTTATTCCTGCTGGGCGCTGTTTTCGGCAAGCTGATGGAGGCCTCTGGATCAGCCCGCGTGCTGGCGGATGGAATCATCGGCAGGCTGGGCCGAGACCGCGCGATCATGGCGGTCGTTCTGTCCTGCGCGGCGCTGACCTATGGCGGCGTGTCGCTGTTTGTCGTGGCTTTCGCGGTCTGGCCGATTGCGGCCGTTCTGTTCCGCGAGGCGGATTTGCCCAAGCGGCTGATCCCCGCGACCATCGCGCTGGGCGCGTTCACCTTTACGATGACCGCCTTGCCCGGCACGCCCGCGATCCAGAACGCCATCCCGATGCCCTATTTCGGCACGACGCCTTTTGCGGCCCCCGGACTGGGCTTGATCGCAGCGGGGATCATGTTTGGTCTGGGGATGGCATGGCTGCGCTTTCGGGCGCGGGTCTTGGGGCCGGGATATGGGGTGGTGGCGGATGATGTGACCCAACCCGCCAGGCTGGGGCGCGACCCCGGCTTTGTCATCGCGGCGCTGCCGCTATTGCTGGTGCTGGTGTTGAACCTTGGCTTTACGGTCTTGGTCATCCCGCGCATGGACACGGGCTATCTGGCGCTGGCAATCTACGGTGCCACTGATGTTGACGCGCTGCGCGGCATCTGGTCGATCATCGCGGCGCTGACGGTTGCGGTGGTCGCATTGGTGGCGCTGAACTGGCGGGGTCTGGCCGCCGATCTTGCCAAGACGCTGGACCAAGGCGCCAAGGATGCGCTCGCCCCGATTTTCAACACGGCCAGCCTTGTGGGGTTTGGCGCGGTGATCGCCTCGCTTTCGGCCTTCGGGGTGATCCGCGACTGGGTGGTCACGGTCGGAGGGGATAATGTGCTGGTTTCGCTGGCGGCGGGAACCGGGCTTTTGGCGGGGATCACGGGGTCCGCATCCGGGGGCATGTCCATCGCGCTGGCGACATTGGGCGAGACCTATCTGCAAATGGGCACTGCCGCAGGCCTTGCGCCCGACCTGCTGCACCGCGTGACAGCCGTCGCCACCGGTGGGCTGGATGCCTTGCCGCATAATGGCGCTGTCATCACGCTCTTGGCGATTTGCGGGCTGACCCACCGCGAGGCCTATCTGGATATCGCGGTGGTCGCCGTGATTGTTCCGCTGCTGGCGCTGGTCGTTCTGATCACGCTGGGGACTATCTTTGGCAGTTTCTGACGGCCGGATCAGGACAGAGACAGGCTTTCCTCGGCCACATATTCGGTCCCATCCTCATGCGTCCACACGAAGCGAAAGTCGCCCGGCGCCGCTGCGCGCACATAAAAGGTGAATGTCGGATTGGCCGCACTGCCATTGGCGAAATCATAGGAAAACACGGTTTGCCCGTTCATCGTGGCGGTGAATGTCGCCAGCATGTCGCGCGGGTCCGATGATGACACGGCGGTGATCATCGGATGGTCGATCAGCGTGCGGATCTCTATTTCTTCGCCTGCGCTGGCGGAACGGGGCAGGCGGACACGGGGTGTAGGCATGGTCTTTCTCCCTCAGGTCGCGCAGCCGCCGACGGATACGATGATACTGGCGGTCTGCTGGAACACCCGCCCGTCCGAGATTTCGGCCAGCACAAGGATCTCTTGTTCCTCGGCGACGCGGATGCGGGTCATCGCTTCGGCGCGGGTCATCTGCGGCGTCAGCCGGAAGCTGCCGATCTGCGGCGCAGGGTTGCGGGTGGCGATGATATGGATCGCGGTGACATGGTCATCAGCCGTCATCGGGCTGTCGAGCCGGACAGTCAACGGCACCTGCGCGCCGTTTTCCGCGACAGCGGGCAGGTCAAGCGTGATGGTCCCGTCCGAGACCGCGCGCCCGGCAAGGATCTGGTCGCGCCAGCCCTGCCAGTCGTTGTGGTTATCCGCGCGCAGCGGCATCCCGCTGGCAAGCACCAGCGCGGCAGAGGCCGCGCCCGTGATGATCGTCCGCCGTTCAATCGTCATGCAGCGTCCTTTCTTGTGGCATCAAGAGAACATGTCCCGCGTGATGCTGTCGTACCATGCATCGGCATAGCCGGATTCCAGCCGCCGGTTCTCTGCCAGTTCCGACAGCGGCCCACGGGGCGAAATGCCGCCCGAATCCGGCGTCTCGACAAAGCCGTCGTCGGTGGTGCGGTAAACGCCCACCACCGAGAAACTGTAATCTTCCCCGCCATGGCTATAGCAGGTGTTGAAATAGACCGGATCGCTGGGGGCTGCCGTGCCGGTCATATCCGCCAAAGCTGCGGCCACGGCGACCTTGGCGGTCGAATTGGCCACATAGCCCGATTTCGGCAAAGGCGAGGCGATATTGGCATCACCGATGACATGCACATCCGCGGCGGCCGCCGTTTCGAAGCTGCGCGCATCGACGGGCACCCAGCCGGTGTCATTGGCAAGACCGGTGTCGCGCACGATGGATGCGGCCTGCTGCGGCGGGATGACATTGCCGACATCGACGCGATGTTCCTGGCCGAAATCGCTGATGAATAGCTTGTTTTCGACATCCACGCGCACGATCCGGCCATCCGCATTCAGCGGCACCCATTCGATCATGTCGCCGTAAAGCTCGCCCCAGGCATCCTGGAACAGACCCTGTTTGGAGAACCCATCCTTGGCGTCAAAGGCAAGGATCTTGGCGGTCGGATTATTCTGCTTGAGGTAATGCGCGACCATCGAAATCCGCTCATAGGGGCCGGGCGGGCAACGGAACGGATTGCCCGGAATGGCGATCCCGAACACACCGCCTTGGGGCATCGCTTCGAGCTGTTGGCGCAGCAGGCTGATCTGTGACCCGTCGCCGCCCATCCAGGCATGCGGGAACAGCTGCGCTGCGGCCTCGTCATAGCCTTCGATGGCGTCCCAGCGAAACCCGATGCCGGGCGATACGATCAGCTTGTCATATCCCAGCACAGCGCCGGATTCGAGGGCGACCGTCTTGGCGACAGGGTCGATATCGGCGGCACGGTCCTGCACCACGTTGACGCCGCGTGCGCGCAGCCCGTCATAGGAATGGGTGATCTGCGGCAGCCTGCGTTTGCCGCCAAGGATCAGGTTGCCATAGGGGCAGGTGATGAATGTGGGCCAGGGTTCGATCAGCGTCACCTCGACCTGGGGGTAATTGATCCGGGCAAACCGCGCGGCGGTCGCGCCCCCAAACCCGCCCCCGATGATGACCAGCCTGCCTGCTGTCTGCGCGCCAACAAGGCTGGGTGCGGCCAGGCTTGCGCCGATCAGGGCGCCAAAGCTGCGGCGTGTGAATGTTGTCATGGCTGGCTCCTTATTCGAGCGATGCAAAGTAATCGGCGAGAATGGCGACCTCGTCCACGCTATAGCCCGGAGCGATCCGGTTCATGATCGTGGCGGGCCGTTCGTTATTGCGGAACTCTTCCCAGGTCGCGATGAACAAGGCGCGGTCATAGCCTGCGATCGCAGCGATCGACCCGGCACCTTCGCCCGCCTGCCCATGGCAGCCTGCACAGCTTTGCGCCAGCATCGGCGCGTTTTCTTGGGCAAGGGCGCCGCCGGACAGCATCCCCGCGCAGAAAACAAAGGTCATTTTTTTCAATAATTTCATAAGCGCGCTCCACCGATTGCGGGTCAATATCTTGCAGGATAAAGCCGGTCGTCTTTCATTGCAATTTTCTTGCCATGCCTTGCCCGAGTTGCTTGGGGCTAGGGGCTCGGGTCATGGGGCGGGTTTGGCTTGCAGCGCAAACAATGGCCGCAGCCACAGACCCAGGATATTGCCCGGAATCGCCGCTGCGATCCAGACCCAACCATGCAGGCTGCCTGATGCCACACCGGAAAAGAACGCGCTGATATTGCAGCCAAAGGCCATCCTTGCGCCATAGCCCAGCAGCAAGCCGCCGATCACCGCAGCCAGCAGCGGCCGCAGACCGATCCGCCAGCTGGGGGCGAAGCGTCGGGCAAGCCCCGCTGCCAGAAATGCGCCCAGCACCAGGCCGATGTTCATCAGATGCGTCGCATCCTGCGTCAGGGGTCGGTGCAACAGATCAACGCGCGTCGGGTCTTCCCAATAGGGCCAGAAAACCGGGTCGGCCCAGCCCATATCCTCGGCAAAGCGCGCGCCCCAGGTGGCAAAAGCTTGCGTAATTCCCCAAGGCCGCCCGGCGATCAGCAAGGTTGCGAAATTCAGCACCGCCAGCGCCAGTGCCGCCCAGGCCAGCGGCCATGGTCCTGACAAAAAGCTTGCGCCCGGCCTGCGGAACAGGGGGGCGATCTGCCCTGTCCGTCGCCGTTCTCGTTGCCCCAGCAGCCATGCGATCAAGCCCAGCACGGCCAGGTTCAGCACAAGCGCAGGCCCTAGCCCCAGCTGATCCGGCAGCGAGACCGGCGGCAGGGCGGGCAAAGAGTCCCAGCGTTCGACATCCCATGCGCCCAGCGTCATGCCGGTGATGAAGAACACCAGCGTCACCACCGACCGCGTATCGCCGCCGCCTGCGGTATAGAGCGTGCCGGACGCGCAGCCGCCGCCCAATTGCATCCCGATGCCGAATAGAAAGGCGCCGATCACGACCTCCCAGCCTGCGGGAAAGACGAAGCCCCGCACCGGCTGGCCAAAGACGGTTCCGGCGGCAAGGGCCGGAAAGAACAGCAAGATTGCAACCGCCAGCATCAGCATTTGCGCCCGCACGGCCCCGCTATGGCCGGTCTGAATGCAGGCGCGATAGGCCCCCGTGAAACCAAAAGCCGCATGATATAGCGCAAAGCCCAGCCCCGCGCCCACCAGCCAAAGCGCGGCCAGCCGCCCCGATCCGGTCAGGCCCAGATAGATCGCCCCGATCAGCAGTGCCCCTAGCGCCAGCCCCAGGACCGGACGCTGCGCGCCAAGCGAAATCGAAACTGTCCCGGCGCGGTCCTGCATCTTGATGGGCCTTTGTGTTGCAACGTTCCGTTCATACTTGCTTGGCTATGATGCGGCAACTGCCAAGCCAATTGGCAAAACAACCTTTGCGTGCATTGATTGCTGGACCTGCACGTTCAGGCGCAATAGAAACACCCGGACTGCTGCGATACCGTCACGAAAGGCGCGATAGCGATGAAGATAGCCATGATCGGGACGGGTTATGTCGGGCTGGTGTCGGGGGTCTGTCTTGCCGATTTCGGGCATCAGATCGTTTGCATCGACAAGGACGAAGCCAAGCTCGCGCTGTTGCGCGACGGCAAGATCCCGATCTTTGAGCCGGGGCTTGACGCTTTGATGGCCGCCAATATGGCCGCGGGCCGCCTGTCGTTTACCAGCGATCTGCAACAGGCCATCACCGGCGCGCAGGCCGTTTTTATCGCCGTCGGCACGCCCAGCAGGCGCGGCGACGGGCATGCCGACCTTAGCTATGTCTTTGCCGCTGTGCGCGAACTGGCCGCAGTGCTGACAGATCATGTGGTGATCGTGACCAAATCGACCGTGCCTGTCGGCACCAGCCGCAAGGTGGCGGATCTGGTCAAGACGGTGAATCCGGCGCTGGATTTCGACGTGGTCTCGAACCCCGAATTCCTGCGCGAAGGTGCGGCGATTGACGATTTCATGCATCCCGACCGCATTGTCGTCGGTGTGCAGACCGACCGCGCCGCTGCGGTCATGCAGGCGATCTATCGCCCGTTGACCGACCGGGGCTTTCCGATGCTGGTCGCCAATCTCGAAACTGCCGAAATGGTCAAATACGCGGCCAATGCCTTTCTGGCGACCAAGGTGACTTTCATCAATGAAATGGCGTTGCTGTGCGAAAGAACCGATGCCGATGTCAACGCGGTCGCCAATGGCATGGGGTTTGACCAGCGGATCGGACCAAAGTTTCTGCAGGCCGGTCCGGGCTATGGCGGGTCCTGTTTTCCCAAGGATACCCGCGCGCTGGCGCGGATCGGGCAGGATTATGCCGCCCCTTTGCAGATCGTGGAAACCGTCATCAAGGTCAATGAAGAGGTCAAGCGCGTCATGATCGACAAGATCATCGACCTTTGCGATGGCCATGTGCGCAAAAAGACGATTGCCGTGCTGGGTCTGACCTTCAAGCCCGGCACGGATGATATGCGCGATGCGCCCTCGCTGACGATCGTGCCGGCGCTGGTGGGGCAAGGGGCCGATGTGCGCGTCGTGGACCCGCAAGGTTTTCGCGAGGCCGAAGAATTGCTGCCCGGTGTCACATGGTATGATGATGCTTATGCGGCCGTGCAGGGTGCCGATCTGGTGGTGATCCTGACTGAATGGGATGATTTCCGCAGGCTCGACCTTGCCCGCCTGTCAGGCAGCATGGCTTCGCCGCGGATGGCGGACCTGCGCAATGTCTATGATTGCGATGATGCCTTGGCGGCCGGGTTCACCTATTACACGGGCGTTGGCCGCAAAAGCGTGATGCCCCCGGCCTGACCTGCTGTCAGTCTGGCTGGACGCCCAGCGCGGCAAGTGCGGTGCGCAGATCGGGCCATGCGCTGTCGGGCATCGGCAGGATCGGACGTGGCGGCAGGGCCTGCGTCAACCCCAGCAAATGCGCGATGGCATAGGCCACGCGCAGGCTGCCATGCGCCCGAAACAGCGTCCAAAGCGGGGCGAATTGCGCATTCAGTTCCGCCGTGCGCACCGTGTCCCCTGCGAGCGCCGCCTGCGTCAGCCGCAGCGCCGGTTCCGGCAGAATGCCACCCACAACGCTGTACCATGTCTGCGCGCCTGCCAGCAGCGCCTCGGCGCAGCCCCAATCGCCGCTATAGCCGATGATGAAACCGTCGGGCAGGTGGGTTTTCAGTGCCGCGAAATCATCTGCGACATTGCCTTGCGCAGGCAGTGGCATCTTGATGGCGGTGATTGTCGGGATCGCGGCCAGCCGCACCAGCAGGTCGGTGCCAAAGGTGAAATGCGTCGTGCCGGGGTTGTTATAGATGCTCAGCGGCAGATCGGTCGCCGCAGCGACCGCCAGATAATGCTGATAGGCCTCTTCCTGCGTCAGCGGCGTATAGGATACCGGTGCCATCAGCAGAGCATCCGCACCCGCCTTGGCCGCATCCTGCGCCAGCGCCACGGCGGCATCGGTGCGCAGGGCACCCACACTGACGATCAGGGGCATTTCGCCCGCCAGCGTTTCAGCGGCGATAGTGACCGCGTCCCGCCGCGCGTTGCGGTCCAGATAGGCATAGGTGCCGGTGCTGCCCAAAAGACCGACCGAATTGACCTTTGCCGCCTTGAGCCGCAGCAAAAGCCGCGCAAGATCATCCGCGAGGATCGTCCCATCCGGCGTTGCGGGGGTGATCGGAAAGGCGGACAGGCCGTGGAACAGGGTCATGATGCGATCCTTAAAGTGGTCCGGTCTGGAACAGCCAGACCTTTAGCCCGCCATGCGGGACGGGCGCGCCTTTGGGTTTGAATGGCAGTGCGGTCGCATTGGCAAGGGCTGCGTCGCTGGTCACGATGCCCACGCGCCAACCTGCGAAATCGGCCTTCAGCCTTTGCCCCAGCCTGGCATAAAGCCCGAACAGCAGTTTGGGATTGCCGATCCGGTCGCCGTAAGGCGGGTTGCAGATCACCAGACCGGGCGGGCCATCGGGCCGTGTCAGCGCATCGACGGGCAAAGTGTCGAATGTGGTCAGGCCCGCCACACCCGCGCGGTCGGCGTTTTCGCGGCTCATCCGGATCGCGCCCGCATCACGGTCGCTGCCGTAAAAGCGCAGGTCCGTTGGTGTCGGCTGATGCTGGCGCAGCGCGTCCCATGCGGCGGCATCAAAGCTGGCCAGCTGTTCAAAGGCAAAGCTGCGGCTGCGCCCGGGGCAAAGCCCGGCCGCGATTTCCGCCGCCTCGATAACAAATGTGCCAGAGCCGCACATCGGGTCCAGCACGGGTTCCGTCCCTTGATAGCCGCAGTCGCGCAGGAACAGCGACGCCAGCGTTTCGCGCATGGGGGCTTTGCCGACGCCTTGCTTGTGCCCGCGTTTGTGCAGGCTTTCGCCGGATGTATCGACGCTGATCGTCACGCGGTTGTCGTCGATCCGCAATTTCAGGACCAATGCCGCCTCGGCGCTGATCTGATAGCCGTTCGCCTTTAACGCGGTCTCGATCCGCTGGGTGGCGGCCCCGGCGTGATAGATCTTGGATTTGCGGTTGGTCGTGACCTCGACCCTGACCGGCACATCGGGGCGCAGCACCTCTGCCCAGGGGAATTTATGCGCGCGTTTGTCCAGCTGTGCCAGATGGAACGCCATGAAACTGCCGATCCGGACCAGCACGCGGGTCGCACCGCGCAGCACCAGATTGGCGCGCCAGACATCGGACCAGCCGCCTGTCATGGTCACACCGCCTTGGGTCAGCTCACCGGCAAAGCCCGCGGCCTGCGCCTCGGCCAGCAGGGCGGGTTCGAATCCGGGGGTTGCGGTCAGAAAGATCTCGAATCTCTGTGTCATCCTGCCCGCTTAGGGCCTTTGGGGTGAACAGGCAAATATCAAACTAACCCCCAAGGCGGGCCGATTCCGGTTTCGGCTGCGGTGCGGCGATGCCTTCCAGCGCCTTGAGCGGGCGGCGCACGGCCTCTTTCAAGCCGGGCCGTGTCGGGGCGGCGGATTGTTTTGTGACCTCGACCATCAGCACACCGCCTGCCGCGATCACCGGGATCTTGTGGCCGACCCGTTCGAACATGCCTGCCGATCTGCGCCAGAACCGGCTGCGTGATGGCGGCTGGAACAGGGTGGACAAGGTGCGTTCGGTGACGAACCTGTGTTTGCGCAATTGCGCATCCAGCTGCGTCAGCGAATAAGGACGGCCAAAGCCAAAGGGGGTCTTGTCGGTCCGCGACCACAGTCCCGCGCGATTGGGCACCACAACGACCGCCCGCCCGCCGGGGCCCAGCACGCGCCACATCTCATCCAGCAGCGCCGTCGGGTGTTCTGATGTTTCCAGCCCATGCATCACGACCAGCTTGTCGATATGCCCCGTCTCGATCGGCCAGAGCGTGTCTTCGCATAAAACGCTGACATTGCGGCCTTCGGGAGGCCAGGGCATCACGCCTTGCGGCCCCGGCATCAAGCCGATCACGCGGCGCGCATCCTTGAGATAGGGGCGCAATAACGGGACGGCGAAACCGAAACCCGCCACAACCTGCCCTTTCGCTTCGGGCCAGAGCGTGACAAGCTCGTCACGGATCACCTGTTGCGCCGCGCGGCCCAACGCGCTGCGATAGTAAAAATTTCGCAGGTCCAGCACATCAAGGTGCATTGCGGTTCAGACCTCCTTGGATGACACTTTGTGAACAATATCAAGGAAAGGACGGTTTGCCATGACAAACACCGCATCCCCCGTCGAACTGGTCACCGTGGCCTGCCTGCGCGACAATTATGCCTTTGTGCTGCACAATGCCGCAACAGGGCAGACCGCCCTGATCGACGCGCCCGAGGCATCCCCGATCAAGGCCGCGCTTGCGCAGCGGGGCTGGCGGCTGACTGACATCCTGCTGACGCATCACCACGACGACCATGTCGGCGGGCTGGCAAGCCTGCGCGGCGACGCAAGGGTGATCGGTGCCGCGGCAGATGCGCACCGGCTGCCCCCGCTGGATCTGGCCGTTGCAGAAGGCGACATGTTGCAGATCTGCGGGCAGACCACCCATGTGATCGACGTGCCGGGGCATACAATCGGGCATATCGCCTTTCACATGCCGGATGCTGGGCCGGATGCTGGGCCGGATGCTGGGCTGGTCTTTACCGGTGACAGCCTGATGGCGCTGGGCTGCGGGCGGTTGTTCGAGGGCACGGCTGCGCAGATGTGGGACAGCTTGCTGAAATTGCGGGCGCTGCCAGCGCAAACCACGGTCTGTTCGGGGCATGAATATACGGAATCGAACGCGCGCTTCGCGGTCTCCCTTGACCCCGACAATGCAGAGCTTAGGTTACGGGTTAGGGCGATTGAAACGGCACGTGCGGCAGGCAAGCCGACAGTGCCATCCGGGCTTGACGAAGAACGGCGCACCAATCCGTTTCTGCGCGCCGACGATGCGGGCCTGAGGGCCCATCTGGGCATGCAGAACCAGCCCGACGCAGAGGTGTTTGCGCAGATCCGCGCAAGCAAGGACAGATTTTAACCACGAACAGACCGGTGCTTGACGAAAACCGGGCCTTGTTTCGATCTTCACGCGATTTGTGAAGCGCAGAATAAAAAAAGTCCTTGAAGGTTGGGAAAGAAAACCAAACTTTAAGAGTTAGAGGCCAAGGTGGGATCAGCGCATGCTGGCCGACCCCGATGTGAAGGAGCACAGACGTGCCATCATTTTCAACGACACTCGAGCAGTCGATTCACGGTGCGCTGGCGCTGGCCAACGAACGCAAGCACGAATTGGCCACGCTGGAACACCTGCTGCTGGCCCTGATCGACGAACCGGACGCCGCGCGCGTGATGCGCGCCTGTTCGGTCGATCTGGATGACCTGCGCAAGGATCTGGAAGATTTCATCGATGATGACCTGTCCACGCTGGTCACCGATGTCGAAGGCTCTGAAGCCGTGCCAACGGCGGCTTTCCAGCGCGTGATCCAGCGCGCGGCAATCCATGTGCAATCCTCTGGCCGGTCCGAAGTGACCGGCGCGAATGTGCTGGTCGCGATCTTTGCCGAACGCGAAAGCAATGCCGCCTATTTCCTGCAAGAACAGGATATGACCCGCTATGACGCGGTCAATTTCATCGCCCATGGTGTGGCCAAGGATCCCGCTTTCGGGGAAACCCGTCCTGTCACAGGTGCGGCCGATGAAACGGAACAGACCATCGGCGCCGACCCCGAAAAAGAAAGCGCGCTGGCGAAATATTGCGTTGATCTGAACGCCAAGTCGAAAAAGGGCGATGTCGATCCGCTGATCGGCCGCGCGCATGAGGTGGAACGCTGCATCCAGGTTCTGTGCCGCCGCCGCAAGAACAACCCGCTTTTGGTGGGCGATCCCGGCGTGGGCAAGACCGCGATTGCCGAAGGGCTGGCCTATAAGATCGTCAACAAAGAAGTGCCCGATGTCCTGGCCGGTGCGACGATCTATTCGCTGGATATGGGGGCCTTGCTGGCGGGCACGCGGTATCGCGGCGATTTCGAAGAACGGCTGAAAGCCGTGATGACCGAAATGGAAAACCACAAGGATGCGGTGTTGTTCATCGACGAAATCCACACGGTGATCGGCGCGGGCGCCACATCGGGCGGGGCGATGGATGCGTCCAACCTGCTGAAACCTGCCTTGCAGGGCGGCAAGCTGCGCTGCATGGGGTCCACGACCTACAAGGAATTCCGCCAGCATTTCGAAAAGGACCGCGCCTTGTCGCGCCGGTTCCAGAAGATCGACGTGAACGAACCTTCGGTGCCGGATTCGATCAAGATCCTGATGGGGCTGAAACCCTATTTCGAAGAGCATCACCACATCAAATACACCTCTGAGGCGATCAAGACCGCCGTCGAATTGTCGGCGCGCTATATCAATGACCGCAAATTGCCCGACAAGGCGATTGACGTGATCGACGAGGCGGGTGCCGCGCAGCATCTGGTCGCCGAAAGCAAGCGGCGCAAGACCATCGGCACCAAAGAGATCGAGGCTGTCGTGGCGAAAATTGCCCGCATCCCGCCCAAAAACGTGTCCAAGGACGATGCAGAGGTGCTGAAGGATCTTGAAAAGACCCTCAAGCGCGTGGTGTTCGGCCAGGACAAGGCGATCGAGGCGCTCTCTTCTGCGATCAAACTGGCGCGGGCCGGTCTGCGCGAACCCGAAAAGCCGATTGGCAATTACCTGTTCGCGGGCCCCACCGGTGTGGGCAAGACCGAGGTCGCAAAACAGCTGGCCGATACGCTGGGTGTGGAATTGCTGCGCTTTGACATGTCCGAATATATGGAAAAGCACGCGGTTTCGCGGCTGATTGGCGCGCCTCCGGGGTATGTCGGGTTTGATCAGGGCGGTATGCTGACCGATGGCGTCGACCAGAACCCGCATTGCGTGTTGCTGCTGGATGAAATGGAAAAGGCGCATCCGGATGTCTATAACATCCTGTTGCAGGTCATGGACCATGGCAAGCTGACCGATCACAATGGCCGCACGACGGATTTCCGCAATGTGATTCTGATCATGACATCGAATGCCGGCGCGGCCGAGATGTCCAAGAATGCGCTGGGTTTCGGCCGCGAGGCCCGGACAGGCGAAGACACCGCCGCGATCGAACGGATCTTCACGCCGGAATTCCGCAACCGTCTGGATGCGATCATCAGCTTTGGCGCTTTGCCCAAAGATGTGATCATGCAGGTCGTCGAAAAGTTCGTCCTCCAGCTCGAGGCCCAGCTGATCGACCGCAACGTGCATATCGAACTGACGCAAGCTGCCGCTGAATGGCTGGCCGACAAGGGCTATGATGCCAATATGGGCGCGCGTCCGCTGGGGCGTGTGATCCAGGAACACATCAAGAAACCTCTGGCCGAGGAATTGCTGTTCGGCACTTTGGTGAAAGGCGGCATCGTCAAGGTTGGCGTCAAGAACGGCGAATTGGACCTGACCTTCGAAGCCCCGCAGCAAGGCCGCATCACCGGCGGCAACAAACCACCGCTGCTGACGGCGGAGTGATCCATCCACCCGGTCCCGCGGATCACAGCGGGGCCGGGTATTTTACGGTTTTCACCGACGATCTGGCCAGAGCCAGCGCTTTTGCAACCATCTTTGCCACGTCGTGCAGGATGTGCGGCTCTGCCATGTTATCCCGACGGCACTTTGCCCCGCTGGAATCGCCCTTGGCCAGCGCCGTGCCGGTCAACCGCGCGATGGGTATCTCTGCATTAAATATATGGAAAGTTGGTTCCGGTCAGCCCGCGCGAAAGCAGCATTTGCCTGGAAACCAGCCCACGCCAAGCGCGACATGCCTATCGCGCATAGCAGACAACAAAACCTGAAGGAGAATGGTGCCCAGGAGAGAGGCATCCCGAGATCAGAAAATCAATAACTTGTGCGAGCGGTGCGGGCAAAAGTCCCCATTGATCTTAAAAGAGAATTTTCAGGCCCGCCCGAACCCCCTTGAAGCCAGAAGTTGGCCCGTTGGACAGCCTGAAAACGAAAAGAGCGCCGGGCGTGCAGGCCCGAGCGCTCTTGAAATGTCTCTCGACAGCTCCGTGGAAGGAACACCGTACGATAACGCATCGGTACACCTCGGAACAACTGAAAACGTAATCGACGCGCGGCTTGACGAAATGATCGCAATCTCCGACGCGACAGGCGCGACCCTCGACGCAGTTGTCGCCCAGCTTGGGGGTGCACCCGAGGATGTGTGGAGGTTCTTCGTCAACACACTCGCCGCAATCGTCGGCGACGAGGTCGCTTGATCCATGGCCTTGGACAATCAAACCTGCCATCGCGCGGCCGCGATCCGCACCTTCATGGCAGGTCCAGACGGCCTCTTGCGCCGCTACCGACCGAGCACGCACTTGCCCGATCGTCTTCGGACGGCCGAGGCAGAGGACCTTATCTCCGATCTGGACGACGCCCTCCCGAATGACGTTGCGCCTGAGGAGCTCGACGCCATTCTCGAAGGCACCCGTCGCGCCCTTCGCCGCGCGTGGGGTGGGCCGTGGTGGCCCACCTCCACCATGCTGAGGGACGCCGCCCAGCAGGCCACACAGGCCGCTCAGCGAAGCCGGAAGATGCCAGATAACGATGAGGCGATCCTCGGCTGGCTCGCGGATTGGTGGCGACGGCACGGCAGATGTGCGCCGGGGCTTGGCACACCCGAACGCACTGCTCGCCTGATCCGTATGGGCATCCTGACGGCACGACAGGCCCGTGTGGCGGCCTTCCCCTTGACTGACCGGGACGAAGCCGCAGCCCGACATCAACCGCCCTGCGCCGCTGAGGTTGAGATCGAACGTAGGTTCCGCGCCCGCCTTGGCCGTCGTGCGGTGGGAGGTTCGTCATGACCGCCATCTTCGGCCATCACGCGCCGGTCTACGCCGACGCTGGCCTGCCCACCTTTCCGGTCGATACCCGGGCCAAGAAGCCGCGCGTGAAGCGGTGGCAGGAAACCACACTGCGCCACAGTCGAGCATGGGCGCGATCAACTGAGTTGGGCGCGGCCGACGGGCTCGGGCTGCTCATGGGCAAGCGCTCGGGCATCGTCGAGATCGACGTCGATGCCGTCGGTACGGCATGGGTCGGGGCTGCCCTCGACCATTTCGGCGACACGCCGGTGGTGATCCAGACAGCCAGCCGTAAGCACAAACTCTGGTACACACATAATCGGGAGGGGCGGCACATCCGCCCCTTCAACGATTGGCCAATCGACGTTTTGGGCGAAGGCTTCTCGATCTGCCCGCCAAGCGCGCGGGACGATCTGGAGACGGCCTACCGCTTCCTGCACGGATCGCTGGCGGACTTGGACGGCCTCCCGACGATACGAGAGGGCGCCTTCGACCTGCGCCCTACTCGCGCCGCCGAGGGCGTCCTGCCCGGGATGCGGAACAACGCGGCATGGCGCTACGCAATGGCGATGGCGCGGCACTGCGATGACGTAGAGCAACTTTTCGACGACGTTGTCACATGGGCGACCGCGATGCCCGACCCGCTGCCCCTATCTGAACTCGAGAAGTGCGCGCGCAGCGCTTGGCGATACGAGGCGACAGGCCGAAACTTCCTCGGCCTTCGGAAGCCACAATTTTCTCTGGAGGACGTTTTGATGGACCAACTGCTAGACCAACCTGAGGCTTTCGTCTTGTACCAGATTTTTCGTCGCTGGCATGGCAATCGACAACATTTTGCCATCGCCCCGCGTGCAATGAGTGAGGCCGGATCGCCGCCTTGGTCTCGACGCAGGATCGCGATGGCACGTGACGTACTTATCGAGCGAAAGCTGATCGAAGAGGTGCGTTCACCTAGCAAAGAAAAGCGTCAAGCGGGGCTTTATCGGCTATCCGATAGACTGCCCACTTCTGGGCACAATCACTATACACCCGCTCCCCCCACCCAAAGACCGGGGGGGCATTGAGATGAAGACCTTCAAGTTCAATTTGAAAAGAAAACACTCCCTCACTCCTGCCGTATCCACAGGTGCGGCGTTGGTGATCTGTGCGGAGGTCTGTGTATGAGCAAAAATCACACCGACAACTCGTTGAAAAACGTGATGCAACCGGTCCCGAGCGCCATCGACGGGATTGACCGCCCACGGGCATTCGGGCCGCCTGTGCCGTTTGAACAGGTCTTGAAACAGATCGACGATCCCGTTCCTGAAACATCACTGGGGCTCGAGGCAATGCGCAGCCTATGGGAGGCAGCGGAATGGCTTGCGATGGCGCCCTACCCGAAAGCGCGGGCCATTGGCCGTGACCTTGCCCAGTGGGTCACGGATGGCGAAGGTGTTTCGCTGCAAAAGTGGCTGGGCCTTTCCGAGGGAGGGAGAGCGTCGGCGCGGGATGCGCACCGGATCGCGGAGCGGAATGCGGCGCTGCGCTACGTCGCGCGGCTTCCGCCATACGTCGACCTTTCGGCGACCGCAGCAGGACGCCTAATCGTCACCCGATGGACCCGATGGGGGGCAGCGCGTCACGAGCGGGACGCAGAGGGCCAAACCTTCGCCCTCCTCGATCGCGCAGGGCACAAAGTTTTACATGCCGAAACGATCCGCAAAATCATAACTCGTGAGGAGTGAAACGGGGCACAGCGTTTTGGGGCGGTCGAAATGCTGTGCCGACTTGGGCATCTTTGGCGAAACAGGAGAAATCTCATGCACTTCAACAGCCTCAACCGCCTTCGCCATTTAGGCGAGATCGCCACCTCCCGCCACCTTGCGACCCGCGAGCTTGCCGACCGCCTGCGCACTGTCCGCGACGAGCGCCACCGCGCTGCGGAGCGGGTGGAAAGGCTGACAACGGGTCGCGACTACAGCGACCGTGGTGGTGTGGAGGCGGAAGTGAAGCGCCTTGAGGCCCGCATCGCCGACCTCGACGAGACCATTACCGACCTCGAAGACCGGCGGCAAAACGCCAGCGCGGGCTTCCAAGCCGCCAAGACCCTCGAAACCCGCTGCCGCGAATTCGCCCGTGAGCATGGTCTCCCGGTGCCGGAGGAGGTGATTGGCGACGCGGAAGGATATGCCGGCGCGCGGATGCCGGGCGGTCTTGGAATGATCCAGCAAGGGGGCGCGGCATGAACATCATTGGCGACATTGGCAAACTGCTGGCCGGGCAGAAGAAGGCCACGGCTGCCATCAGCGACGGCCTTGCAGAGCTCAGGATGCGCCGCTTGCGCCTGCTCGACGAGCGCGACGAGCTTGCGTCGCGGCCGGTGCCCAAGGACGAAGCCCTCGCCGCACTCGACCGCGACATTGACGAGCTAATCGCGATTGCCATGCGGGAAACGAATGTCCGCAGCCTGACCCGGGCGGAGGCTCCCGCTTGGACCATTCCGCAGAACGGCGTCTTGATGGGCCTGTTGATCGGCGCCAGCCGCGCAACCTTCCGCGACCAGCTCGCCGCGATGCTGGAACCCGCATATTCGAACGAGGCGAAACCGATCTCGGCCGAAGAGCGTGAAGCCGCCCTCCACCGCATCGACGAGGATCTTCTCGACCTCGAGTTGGCAGAAGAGGCTGCGATCCGCTCCGCCGAAGCCGTCGGACTGCATGTTCAGCGTCGCGCCGACGCTGATCCTCGCGCCGTCCTCGCAGGCGACGACGCGCTGAGCTGATGAATTACGCGCGCACCTCTCATGGCGGTGTGCGCGTTGGTCGGGGCGATCTCTCTCCCGCACCCGGCTGGGCGCTCGCGTTGGTGAGCCGCGAGCGCCACCTTATCCCCAAGGGGGGAAATGCCCAAGGATCGACGGGCGCACCCACGCCCTCGGCGGCGCGTTCGCCGAGGGCAAATTGAGAGGAGAATGTATGCAGAAAGTTCAGCACCTCACTCTATCGCAGGCCGCGCGGCTGCTCGGCGTCAGCATTCGACAAATTGGAAAATTGAGAGAGATGGGCTTCATCGAGACGGACGGGCCCGGACGGTATCCGCTCATTTCCGTCATCCGCGGTGCCATTAATTACTATGAAATTAAAGCTGACGAGGCTCTGGAACAAGCGCGCGGGAATGCCGCCACGCGGGCGCGGACGCGAGAGACGGAGCTCCGGATCAAGCGGAAAATGGACGAACTGATCGAGGTCCATGTGCCGGGAGAGGTCATGGACGAATTCGGTGTGATGGTTGTGGAGGAAATGCGCAAAATACCCTCGAATGTTTATCCGGACGATCCCGATAACCACGCCAACCTGAGTGCGATGATCGAAAAGTCGCTTGCCAGAATGGAAAAACAGACCGAGGCCGCCAAGGCTCGGCTCGCCAAGGGAGAAATAAATGACGCGATACATCGCAGACCATCCTGACATGATCGCCGCCCGCGCCAACGCGGAAATTCGCGCGAAAGGGATCACCGATCTGAGGTTTGACACGCCTGTCTTCCAGTCACGTCGCACTGCCTCCGAGGCGGTCCCATCGGCGCCACAGGCAACGCCCACGCCCGCTGCAGGCCCAACCCCCGCAGAGGCCCTCCGCACCCGGCTCGGGGCCGTGCTGCGCAACCCAACGGCACGAGGCAAGACTGAGGCCGCCTTTTCACTCGCGCTTCGGACCGACATGACCGCAATGCAGATCAATGGACTACTGCGCGACTTGCCTGCAGGAGCCGACTTGGGCTTGCCGCCCAGGGCGATTGCAGATGCCGCCGCAAAGGCCGAGGCAGACCGCATCCGGCAGATCGTGACTGCAGACGCTGCAGCTGATCATGTTGAACAAGCGCTCGTTCTCGCGCTGGAAACCGACACACCCGTCGCGGCCGCGCTGGCCATCCTGAAAGCTCTACCACCACGAATGAGGATAGCCTCCATTGAGGAACGGCTCGCAGGCGAGGCTGAGTTCGGGCCATGTGACATTTCAATGGAAGAAGCAACCGGTGCCCGCAGCGGCGCAACCGGTTGGGCGAAAGCTGTTCAGGAAGCAAACTCACGCTTCGAGGCCGCCGCGCCTGCTACGCTGAAAGACGAACACAAACTGTCCGAAGGGGGCACACAATGACGCTGCGCATCCGAACCCCGCAACAAATGGAATTGGCGCGCACGATCGCTGACGCCTTTGCCGCAGCACCGCGCCACGGTCGCTGGTATTCCGAACAGCGCGGCCCGCTCGGCTGGTCACCGCAGCTGACCGACGATCCGCCCCACAACGCAGCAGAGACCGACGCCGAGCAGGTTGTGAGAAGAATGTGTGGCGCGAGGGTACGCTTACGCAACGTCCGCCTCGTCCCCGACGCGGTGCGCTGCATGGGCATCGACGTAATCCGCGCGGCCCTGTTCGCTGAAACTTAAAGGTTCGGCGGGTGCTGCGCCTTGCGCAAAACTCGCCAGTTTCAAACACTGCTACTGCCACGGCATTTCTACAACCACTGGCAGACGTCCACGGTTGTAAATTGCAACAGCCCCTGTGGTGAAACGCAACAGGCCCATGTTGTCAAACGCCACATCTCCCTAGTGGAAATTTCCTACCCCCCTAGTGGAGAAACGCCACCTCCCCTAGTGGAAATTTCCCACCCCCATAACCTTGGAAATAATAACCTTGGAAATGAACAGGAAGTACATGGCGACCGCGATGCGGCCGCCCCGACCTTACTGAGTGTTCCAATCAGTTGTCTATTGGTGCTTCGCTCTGGTAGTCGGAGATCAGAGGTGCCGCGATGCAGTTTCGATCGAGAATTGAGTGGGCTCAAGCTGCCGCGCAGGAAACGCATGAGCTGCAGAAACGTGTGATAGGTCTCCGGACCTCAGGTAAAGTCGCACCCGCCGACCTTGCGCCCATGATCCAGCTATCTGTCGAGCTTCACCAGTGGTCCCGCGCGATCCTGACCGACGTGCAGGCCGCTGAGCTTGTTGCTGAAAACGTCGCTCTGAAGGCGCAGGTGAAGCGGCTGCATAAGCGGATACGCGAAGCCCCCTCGGAATGATCGAACCGCGCCGCTGAGCCCCATCGCCACAGGGCCGCACAGTGCACCGCTGGTGCGCCTGTCCCGGGAGCGCACCACAACAGAGCGGGCGCACCGCCTTGCGCACAGGGGGGGGCCGCAGGGCGCCCCCAGACCCCCACCCCTTGGGTCCCCTCCGGGAGACCCCCCGCTCGCGGGGCCGCCGCCGCGCCACCTCCGCGCGTTTTTTTCGATTTGAAAAACCGAATGCAATGCAAAGTGCATAGGCGCACAGGGCCGCCGCGTGTCTGCGGCGGTGCCCTGAAGCCGACCTTCACGCTATACCACGCTTTCCAGCAGCGCGATTTCGTCAGGTGTCAGGTCGAACAGGCCGTACACGATACTGTCGATCTGGGCTTCGGCCTGAGCGATTTCGGCGGTGAGGCGGACGATCTCGGCGCGGTCACGGGTAATCCAGTCTTCCCAGTCGGAGCGTTCGCCCAATGGAATATCGGTCTTGAACGCTTTGTTCACCTCGGCCCGGAAGGTGGCGAAGTCCGGCAGGGTCCACCATTCCTTGAGCTTGGTGGTGAGCTTTGGCTCGCGGTCTGGCGGACAGAGGTCGGGGATACGGCGGGTGAGAGCGGTTTGGAGTTTGAGGCAGGTTTTTGCCGACTTGTGGGCACTGTCAGATAGCCTTGTAAGCTCCTCTTTCTGTTCCTCCGACCATTCAGGGACAGGCATTTCTTTGAGAAGATCGGAAAAGAAACGAACGAACCCGCCCCTTATTTGTGCGCTTACATTTAGATAGGTGAACCAGAACAGTTTTGAATTTAAATAAGATGCAAGGTGGTGATCATCACTGGAGATAAAATAGCCTGTGTTTGCCATAACGGAACCGGCATAATCGACATGGAATGGTGCGCGGTCAGCCATATCTTTGTAGGCGATTTTAGGCTTGTCAAAGGCATCATAATAGGCGCAAGCTCTTAGTTCCCACCAAAAATCGCCCTTGTCGGTCCGCTTGCGCGCGCGTTCTGCAAATGGATAAAGCCAATAGGCCAAAGCTGGATAGTCGGAACGGAAGGCTTCCCATGCTCTGTCTTCATCGGTTTCCGCATAGGTGCGTGTCGTCCATCCTTTTTCGATCTTGATCAGCCAGAGCCCGCGCGGCTCTGCGCGCCATCGTTTCAGGTCCTTGCCCTCTAGGAAGGGCTTGAGTAATTCGGCAGAGCACGGGTCATCGGCACAGATCCGCTCTTTCGTGGGCGTGTCGATCACAAAGGCGGCGTTAAGGCCGGTCACGATACCGCGCAGTGGCGATCCATAAACCTCTTTGAGCGTCTTTTTGCCCGCACGGATTTTCTCGCGCAGGGAGCGCAGGACGGGATTTTCCAGCTCCCATGATCCAGCCCGAAGGGCTGTTTGTGGATAAGGCGCTTGCGCACTTTCCCATCGGGCTTGGAAGTTGGCGTCGGTCAGCGCGTCAACCTTCCAGAAGCGCAGCTCGTGATCTATTGCCGCGGCCCCACGCTTCATTGTCAGGATCGCCGGATAGGTGGTAACTCCATCAAATATTTGTAGGTCGCCAAAATCAACTACGCTTTCGATGGTGGCTTCTTTCAACAGATATTCACGCAGCGGCTTGCCCGAGCCGGTCTTGAAAAAGGTGCTGGAGGAGATGTAGCCCAAACGCCCACCCGGTTTCACAAGGCGCAGGCCGCGCTCGAAGAAGTAGGTGAATAGGTCGCCAACGCCATGATACACCTCGAAGCGGCTTTGCAGATAGGGTTTGAGGCCAGAAAACATTTCCTGTCGCACATAAGGTGGATTGCCAAGAACCACGTCGAACCCACCTTCGGCAAAGACGCTGGGAAAGGCGGTTTCCCAAGTGAAAGCGTGATCGAGATAGGCGAAGTTGCTGTCCTCGATCAGGCTATCACCCACGCGCAGGTTGCCAGACAGGCTGTCCAGAACCTTGCCGCGACGGGCGGTCTTGATCCAAAGCGACAGCTTGGCGATCTCAACGCTTTCCGAGTTCACATCCACCCCGAAAAGGTTGTTCGTCAGGATTTCACTGTCAGGATCGAGCATGTCCTGAATGTGTTGATCTTTGCCTCGCAGCTCGGCAATCTTGTCGTTCACGCGCGACAGTTCGGCCTTCAGGAAATCGAAGGACATGATGAGGAACACGCCCGATCCGCAGGCGGGATCGACAATGCGCAACGATTTCAGCCGGTCTCGGTAGGCTTGCCACGCTTCCAGCTCGGCCGATTTTCTGCGCCACTGTATGGCGGCATAGTCAGACAGATCGGCCCCGGCCTTGGCATGAGCTCGCAGAATACCGTTGAAGGCTTCTTCGAGGTGCGCGCCCAGAGTTTCAGCCACGATGAAGCGGGCAATGTAGTCGGGGGTGTAGACCACCCCGTCACGCTTGCGTCGCCCGCTGGTACCGGTGGCTTTGGTTTCTTCTGTTTCCTCCCCCCGCGCCTGCGCCTGAAGGCGCTCAACGTCAGCGATGGATTGTTCGAAGATGTGGCCCAGCACAGTGACAGAGACTTCGGACGCGAAGTCATACTCGCCAATCTTTTTGAACCCCTCGCACACATCATCGGGCAGGGTCAGGGCGTTGATCGTGTCGTCTTGCCGGAACAGGCCCCCGTTGTAGCGGGGGATTTTTAGAGCATCACTGCCCTTGTCGATGGCGTTGAACAGGCCTCGGAAATTGTCCCAGACCGGGCGGGGGTTGTAGGGGTCGCGGGTAACAAAGGCTTGTGACAGGGTATTGTCGGGCAGCAGGCCGGTATCTTCGGCGAAGGCGATGAACAGCACCCGATCGAGGATCTTCTGTGCGACGGCGATCGCATCGAGGGGCGCGATCGAGGTATCGGCCTTCTGGACAGCGCTCATGAGATTTAGGCGCAGGTCTTTGTAATCCCGATACAGGCTGTCGGTGATGTCCTTGTCTTCGCGGCGGCTATCTTTCAGCAGATCAGCCGTGCGGCCAGACAGCAGGTTTTCCGCTGATAGGAGCAGCATGAAGCGCGCGTATTCTTTCGGGTCTGTCAACTGATCGAGGCGGAACATCTCGTAGGCTGAGGTGCCCTCCCCGAAACCGTAGAGGCGCAGCTCTATCATGTTCGAGACAAGCACCCATTTTACACCCCGCGCGTTCATGGCGTATTCCCACGCCTGCTGAACAGGGGTCTTGTTCCGCCCGGGCATGATGGCGTCCAAGTCTTTCGTTTTTGCGCCTTTCAACTCGAACGGAGCGAGGATTTCCGGGACCTTGCCACCGAACCGGCCAAGGGCCAGATCGACACTGCCCTGCAAAATTCCCTGTTCGGCTGAGACAGTGTAATCTGTCCCTCCCACAGGCCCGTGATAGCCGAGTACCCCTTCGATTATCTTCACCGCGAATTGCCCATGCAGGGCGGTTTCCTTAAGAGCATAAACGCGGCCCGAGCGGATCATATCAGCCCATTCGTTCAGCGTGGCCAAGTGATCGGCGGGGATCGTCGCAGGCTGAATATTCCGACTGAGCGTCTTTCGGTTAAAAAGCATCGTTGTGATATTCCCGTCCTATTTCCCAAGACACTAGGCAGCAATCTTGGAGGGCGAAAGTCTTATCGTCGTCGATCTATGCTCGTGGATTGTTCGACAGGGCTGGCAAATCAGGCTCCGCAGCACCAGCGCTTGCTCTTGATCGCGGGTCGGCACCGACTTGCCGCTGCAATCAAGCTGAAATGGGAGAGCATCGACGCGCTACAGATGCCTGCGGTCGACGGTGACGACGGCCGCGAGGCGGATGGTCGCCTGACGGAAATCGCGGAGAACCTGCACCGCCGGGAGATCAGCCATATCGAACGCGCCGGGCTGGTGGCCGAGTGGGTCAGGATCACAGGGGAGCGAATTTCTGGCCAAGTTGGCCATAAAATAGGTCGCGGTCGTCCGGGTACGGATCACGACCGATGGGAAACCGGCGCAAGTTGCGCCAGTTTCAGACGATCCGGTCGGCAGTAGGTTTCTGCGCAAGTTGCGCAAAAACCCCAAGGAGTTCGGGCAGGTCCGGATCTTAAGGAGCGGCAGGTGGCCCAAGTTGGGCCACCTGTCTTACAGGATGGCAGGGGATGCCAAAGTTGGGCACCTAAACCTGCGCAACTTGCGCACGTTTCAGACGATCCGGCAGGCGGGAGGTTTCGGCCAAGTTGGCCATAACCCAATGCGCTTGGGCCGGGCAGGATCACAGGGGAGCAGCATGGGCTGGATGCGCAAGTTGCGCAACCTTTGGGCGCAAGCCTTAGTGGCCCAACTTGGGCCACTAGAGGACACAACAAGGGCGAGCATCAATCGGCGCAAGTTGCGCCAATTGAAAGCAACCGCGCAGGGCTCGTCGCGGAAGGGTCGGGATCAAAGGGAAGCGGAAACTGGCCCAAGACGGGCCGGTTTCTGAACGTGGCATCGTCGAGGGCCGAGGCAATAAGGGCGGCACCCGCGAGGCCGCCCGCAATCTGGGCATGACGCGCCAGACGGTCGAGCGGTCCCTCAAGGTCGCGGCGCTGTCGCCGGAGGCCAAGGAGGCCCTCGACGCGGGTTACCAGTCCGACACCCCGCCATCATCCTCACGATCGTGGTCAACCTTGCCCGCCGCACCCGCCATCGCGGTGTCCGATGCGCCCTTGTAGACGATCCGCACCCCTTTGACCGACTTCGCGCCACAGGCCGCGCACCGAGCCTTGTCCACCACGTCACCGACATTGGCGCTATGCCCGATCCGCCCGATCGCGCTTAAGACCGAAACCTCAGCGCCACGCCCGCAGGCGCATTCGAGGTAAAGATGATGCGACCGGATCGTCGCCAGCAGGGTCGGGCGTTTCATGCAGGCCTTGCACGCTCCGTCAGGTTCGGAAATGGGCCAACAGCAACGCTAGATCAAACTCAGTCTGCGCACCCTCTTCACCAGCTAAATCGGGGTTTTTCTTAAGTTGCGCGATTACCTCGTCGCACTTGGATTTGAGTGCTTGAAGGTCAGCCTCAGCGCCGCCAGCCTCCTTCATCTGCCGTTGCAAATCGGCCAAAAGGACGATCACATCCAGCACGACCTCGCGCTGGTTCGGAGCGGGATACGCCGCTTCAAGGGCCTCGACGATCTCAGCGTTGACTGACTTCTCGCCAGCGGCAGCCTTCACGCGCTCATAGAGCGGCGTCGGTATGCGCACGGTGTATCGAGTATATCCATCGTCTCTAGCCATGCGATCTTTTCACGGTAGTCGTGAAAAATGTCAATGTTCTACTTGACCACGAATTTCGTGAACGGCATGTTGCAAGGGCAACCACGAAATTCGTGAAAGGAGCACCGCAATGAAAGAAGAACTTGTTCGAATGACGGTCCCGATGCCGCTGAGCCTCGCAGACCACCTCCGGGACTTAGCCAACCGGAATGACCGCCCGCTTAGCCGCCAGATCATCCGCACCCTAAAAGACGGTTCCGGCTGGTCGCCCGACGAGCTCGAAAGCCAGAAAGAGGCTTCGTGATGCCGAGGACCGCAGCCAAGTTCCGGCAGGCCGACGTTGCCCGGGCAATCCGGGCCGTCGAGCAGACCGGCGCCGCAATGGAGGTCGTCCTCGAACGGGATGGTCGCATCCGCCTCACCCGCGCCACAGGCGCACCGATGATCTTTCACGATCCCCGCGCCGAGCTGGCCGAGGACGCGATTGAGATCGAGCTCTGACGATGGGCAAGAATATCCCGCCCTATGTGTCACGGGAACGAACCCGGCACGGCCGCGTCAACTGGTATTTCCGACGCGACCACGGAAAACGCATCCGCCTCCCGGACCTGCTCGATCCGGGCTTCGACGCGGCCTACATGGACGCGCTGAAAGGGGTCGAGCCTGCGCCGCGCTACCGGCAGGCCGACCCGAAGTCGCTCGAATGGCTGATCGACCGCTACCGGCGATCCACCGCCTTCGCCGACCTCGCCAAGGCCACCCAGAAGCAGCGCAACAACATCCTGAAGCACGTCATCGAGAGCGCGGGAGCTGCGCCCTACGCGGCGGTCACCAAGGCGACGATCGCAAAGGGGGTCGAGAAGCGGGCAAAGACACCGGCGCAGGCCGAAAACTTCAGGAAGGCCATGAGCGGCTTGTTCAACTGGGCGGTCGAAATGGACTTCGTGACTGAGAACCCGACGCTAGGGGTGAAGACGCCCAAGACCGGCAAGGGCGGCGGCTTCGCGGTCTGGACCGACGAGGACGTCGAGCGCTACCACGCCCGATGGCCTCACGGTACGAAGGAGCGGGTCTGGATCGACGTGTTGCTCTACACGGGCCTGCGCCGTGGCGATGCGGTTCAGATTGGCCGCCAGCACATCCGCGAAGGTTGGGCGACGTTGAAGACCGAGAAGACCGGCACCGAAGTGACGATCCCGATCTTGGCGCCCCTCAAGGCGAGCCTCGACGCAGGGCCGACAGGCGACATGCACTTCATCGTCGGGGCCTCGGGCAAGCCGCTGACCAAGGAGAGCTTCGGCAACATGTTCCGTGATGCCTGCCGCGAGGCGGGGGTCGAGAAGTCGGCGCATGGGCTGAGGAAGATCGCCGCCACGCGGGCCGCAGAGGCCGGGGCTACGGTGAATGAGCTGGAAGCGATGTTCGGATGGGAGGGCGGCAAAATGGCCATTCACTACACGAAGTCGGCCAACCGAAAGAAGCTCGCGATCAGGGGGTGGAGCCGATGAAAATCCAACCCCCTCGGCCCGCACCCGAAATCCAGACGCCCGCACCGGAAAAATATCAAAGTGAAATCAAGGAGATGGAAATGCTGAAAGTCAACATGGTGCCCAGGAGAGGACTCGAACCTCCACATCGTTGCCAATACTAGCACCTGAAGCTAGCGCGTCTACCAATTCCGCCACCTGGGCAGGTGTGCTGGGGCGGCAATAAGGCTGCGGCGCGGGCGTGTCAACGGCTTTCGATCTGAAAATCGCAGGATCTTTCGCAGCGCCTGATTGCGCCTTGTCTGACACGGGTAGGGGCGGTAAACGAAAGCGAACGGGAACAAAGGCTGCCTTATGTCAAAGCTTGTCACCATCTTCGGCGGATCCGGTTTTGTGGGGCGGTATATCGCCCGCCGCATGGCGCAAAACGGCTGGCGCGTGCGCGTTGCCGTGCGCAACACCAATCAGGCGATGTTCGTGCGCACCTATGGCGTGGTCGGTCAGGTCGAGCCGGTTTTCTGCAACATCCGGGATGATGCCAGCGTGGCTGCCGTCACCAACGGGGCGGATGCTGTGGTCAATTGCGTCGGCGTTCTGGCGGAATTGCGCAAAAACACCTTTGCCGCCGTCCAGGCCGAAGGTGCGACGCGGATCGCCCGGATCGCGGCGGAAATGGGCGTGGCGCGCATGGTGCATCTGTCGGCCATCGGCGCCAGCGAGACATCGGCCAGCGCATATGCCCGCACCAAGGCTGCAGGCGAACAGGGTGTGCTGGACCATATGCCCGGTGCCGTGATCCTGCGCCCCTCGATCATTTTCGGGGCCGAGGATGAATTTTTCAACCGTTTCGCGGGCATGACCCGTCTTGGCCCGGTGCTGCCTGTCATCGGTGCCGATACGCGGTTCCAGCCGGTCTATGTCGATGATGTGGCCGCCGCCGCCGTCAAAGGCGTGTTGGGCGAGGTCCCCGGCGGGATCTATGAACTGGGCGGGCCGGATGTCGCGACCTTCCGCGCCTTGATGCAGCAGATGCTGGCCGTCGTGCGCCGTCGCCGCCTGATCGTGAATATCCCGTTCTGGGCTGCGCGGATCATGGCGGGCGGGTTCAATATGGCGCGCGTGGTGTCGCTGGGTCTGGTGGTGCCGCCCGTGACGCGCGATCAGGTCGCCAATCTGGCCGTTGATAATGTCGTCAGCGACGCGGCCAAGGGCTTTGCCGATCTGGGGATTACCCCCACCGCGATGATGGCCGTTTTGCCCGATTATCTGTGGCGGTTCCGTCCGTCGGGCCAATATGACGTGATCAAGGAATCGGCCAAGAACCTGCGGTCCTAGCTATAGGCGATGACCAGCAGCACGATCCCAAGCCCGATCCGGTAGATCACATAAGGCGTATAGCTGACGCTGCGCAAAAGCCGCATCATGATCGCCAGCGCGGCCCAGGCGGCCAGGCCCGACATCACAGCCACGATGGCAATATCGCGCAGGTCTGCCGCCGTGGCGGTGCCGATGACGTCAAGGCTTAGCAATGCGCCCGAGGCGATGATGGTCGGGATCGACATCAGCATCGACAGCCGCGCCGCGTCGGGCCGGGCATAGCCCAGCATCCGTGCCGCCGTGATCGTGATACCCGACCGTGACGTGCCGGGGATCAGCGCCACCGCCTGCCACAGCCCCATGATCGCGGCGTCTTTCAATGTCCAGCGTGCGGCGGTCTTGACCGTTTCGCCTTTCTGGTCGGCGATATAGAGCACGATCCCAAAGAGCAGCATCGCCCAGCCGATCACCGCGATCCCGCGCAGCGTATCGGCCAATCCGGTCACTTTCAGGATGAACCCCGCGATGATGACCGGGATCGTCGCGATCAGCAGGCAGAGCGCCAGAAACGCGCCTTGGGTATCGATCTTACCCTGCAACAGCCGGCGCGTTCCGGTCAGCGCCAAGCGCACATCGCCCCAGAAATAGACAATGACCGCCGTCAGCGTGCCCAGATGCGCCGCCACATCGATGATCAGCCCCTGATCGGCCATGCCCGTCAGCCCCGGCAGCAGGATCAGGTGACCCGATGATGACACCGGCAGAAACTCTGTCGCGCCTTGAATCAAGGCCACCAGCAAAAGGTGAAATGTCGTCATGGAAACCGCCGTGGTGATTCGTTCTGCGCACCCTATCCGCATGAAAATTTGAGGGAAGTGCAGATATAGGTCACATATGTTACCTAATTTGCCGCAGAAATTACGTCGCGGCGTCACTTTGCGCGCAAAATTGTCAATATAGGTCAGCTATACTGCCTTTTCTTTTCCAGACCACCGCTCTAGAACGAGGTCTGCGCAGGATGAGGAGGACGGCAATGGCTGGCCAGAGTATGTTGAAATTTACCACCGTTCACCGGGACATGCCCGAAAAACGGCCACCTGACCTGCGCAAGCAGGATTTCAACGAAATCTATGCCGAATATGCCCGTGACAAGGCTGCCGAACAGGCCAGCCGCTGCTCGCAATGCGGCGTGCCTTATTGCCAGACCCATTGCCCGCTGCATAACAATATCCCCGACTGGCTGCGCCTGACCGCCGAAGGCCGGTTGCAGGAAGCTTATGAAATCAGTCAGGCCACGAATACTTTCCCCGAAATCTGTGGCCGCATCTGCCCGCAGGACCGTCTGTGCGAAGGCAATTGCGTCATCGAACAATCGGGCCATGGCACGGTCACGATCGGGTCGGTGGAAAAATACATCACCGATACTGCCTTTGAAAATGGCTGGGTCCAGCCGATCCGCCCGCATGCCGAACGCCCCGAAAGCGTGGGTATCATCGGGGCTGGCCCCGGTGGGCTGGCTGCGGCCGATATGCTGCGCCGTCAGGGTGTGCAGGTTGCGGTTTACGACCGCTATGACCGCGGTGGCGGGTTGATGACCTATGGCATCCCCGGTTTCAAACTGGAAAAAGACATCGTCATGCAGCGCATGGCGCAGCTTGAAGATGGCGGCGTGCAATTCGTGCTGAATTGCAATGTGGGCGAGGATCTGTCCTTTGACGCGATCCGGGGCAAACATGACGCCGTGCTGATCGCAACCGGCGTCTACAAGACCCGTGATTTGCCCGATTCCAGCGCCGAAGGCATCGTGAACGCGATTGATTATCTGACCGCCAGCAACCGCAAATCCTTTGGCGATGAGGTGCCCGAATATGACAGCGGCGCGCTGAATGCGGTTGGCAAGCGCGTTGTCGTCATCGGCGGTGGCGATACGGCGATGGATTGCGTGCGCACCGCGATCCGGCAAGGTGCCGAAAGCGTCAAATGCCTTTACCGCCGTGACCGCGCCAATATGCCCGGATCGCAGCGCGAGGTCGCCAATGCCGAGGAAGAGGGCGTTGAATTCGTCTGGCTCTCTGCGCCGCTTGGGTTCGAGGGCGATGCCGTCTCTGGTGTGAAGGTGCAGAAAATGCGCCTTGGCGCGCCCGACGCGACAGGCCGTCAGATGCCCGAGGTCATCGCCGGTGCCGATTATATCGAAGAGGCCGATCTGGTGATCAAGGCGCTGGGCTTCGAGCCAGAGGATATCCCCACACTCTGGGGTGTGCCGGAACTGGCTGTGACCCGCTGGGGCACGATCAAGGCCGATTTCACCACCGGCAAGACCAGTCTGGACGGTGTCTATGCCGCCGGTGACATCGTGCGTGGCGCGTCGCTGGTCGTCTGGGCCATCCGTGACGGGCGCGATGCGGCGACTGCAATCCTTGACTATCTGGGGCAGGCAGCCTCGGTCGCGGCAGAATGATGGCCAAGCCGCTTTTGACGCTGATCGCGCTGCTGCTGGCGGCCCCTGTCGCCGCGCAGCAAAGCTTTGCGCCGCCGCAGGGCTGCACGGGCAAGCTGACGGTGCAGCACCGCAATTGCGTCTTGGTGAATGTCTGGACCTGTGCGGCGGATCCGGCGGGCCATCAATGGCTGGCGCTGATCGGACAGAACGGCCTGTTCAGCGTGCAGCGCGTCGATGACCAGTTTCAATGGCTGGAAAGCTACAAGTTGAACGGCACCGAGATATTGCAGCTGCCTGCGCCCGACCCGGCGTCTTTGGACGAATTATTCGCGACGCAGCTGGATACATGGGATTTCACGCTGGACACTGATGCTGGCACCGAACGGCATGTCGGCTTTGATATGTTGACCGGCGAAACAATCGTGATCGACGGAGAAACGCTGTTGGTGACGGAATTTCAGGGCCGCACAACCGATGCCGATGGCAATGAGATCTATGCAGGATCCGGTCGCCAATATGTCAGCGAAAACCATCGTTTGTTCTTTCTGGGCGAAGGTTGGGAAGATGCGACGCCGGATCAGATCATGGATTCCTCGCCTGTCGAATTCATCTATCCCGGCGAGGCAGGATTTTTCGCCGACCAGCCCCGTTACGAATGCAATGTGATTGAATCCGGGTTCCGGCCCTAAGGCCAAGCCCCGAAAAATACTCTCGGCCGCGCAAGCGGTGCCGACCCACCGAAGGAGATTATGATGACAAGCTATGACCAGAGCTGGGTAGCGGCAGAAGAAGCCAAGCGCAAATGGATGGCCGAAAACGGCCTCTACCGCGATGATGACGAACATGCGTCTTGCGGTGTCGGCCTTGTGGTCGCGATCGACGGCACGCCCTCGCGTGATGTCGTCGAAAAGGGGATCAATGCGCTCAAAGCGATCTGGCATCGTGGCGCTGTTGATGCCGATGGCAAGACAGGTGATGGCGCGGGCATTCATGTCCAGATCCCGGTGCCGTTCTTTTATGATCAGGTCCGCCGCACCGGCCATGAACCCGATGATGACAAGATGATCGCCGTGGGTCAGGTATTCCTGCCTCGCACCGATTTTGGCGCGCAGGAACGCTGCCGCACGATTGTCGAATCCGAAGTGCTGCGGATGGGCCATTATATCTATGGCTGGCGCCATGTGCCGGTGAATATCGAAGTGCTGGGCGACAAGGCCAATGCCACACGGCCAGAGATCGAGCAGATCCTGATCCGCTGCGAAAAGGACATGACCGAGGAAGAATTCGAGCGCGAGCTTTACATCATCCGCCGCCGCATCGAAAAAGCCGCCGCTGCCGCGCAAATCCCGGGTGTTTATCTGTGTTCGCTGTCCTGCCGGTCGGTGATCTACAAGGGCATGATGCTGGCCGAACAGGTCGCGGAATTCTATCCCGACCTGATGGATGTGCGGTTTGAATCCGCCTTTGCGATCTATCACCAGCGCTATTCGACGAACACCTTTCCGCAATGGTCGCTGGCGCAGCCGTTCCGCATGTTGGCCCATAACGGCGAGATCAACACGCTCAAGGGCAACGTCAACTGGATGAAAAGCCATGAAATCCGCATGGCATCCGGTGCTTTTGGCGATAAGGCCGAAGATATCAAGCCGATCATCCCCTCGGGTGCGTCTGATTCCGCTGCCTTGGATTCTGTTTTCGAAGTGCTGGTCCGCGCCGGTCGCAACGCGCCCATGGCGAAAACCATGCTGGTCCCAGAGGCCTGGTCGCAACAGGCCGTGGAAATGCCGCAGGCCTGGCAGGATATGTACGGCTATTGCAACGCCGTGATGGAACCTTGGGATGGTCCTGCCGCGCTGGCCATGACCGATGGTCGCTGGGTCTGCGGCGGGCTGGACCGCAACGGGTTGCGTCCTTTGCGCTATGTCGTCACGGGCGATGGCCTGCTGGTGGCAGGGTCGGAAATGGGCATGGTCCCCGTGGACGAAGCCAGCGTCGTCGAAAAAGGCGCGCTTGGCCCCGGCCAGATGATCGCCGTCGATATGCTTGAGGGGCGGCTTTACCGCGACCGCGAGCTTAAGGACAAACTGGCCGCTGCCCAGCCCTTTGGTGACTGGGTGGAAAAGGTCGTGGACCTGAACAACCTGATGTGCAACGTGCCGGAAAAGGCGCTGTTTGACGGGGCAGAGCTGCGCAAGCGGCAGGTCGCGGCCGGCTATTCCATCGAAGAGCTGGAACAGGTGCTGGCCCCCATGGCCGAGGATGGCAAGGAAATGATCGCCTCGATGGGCGATGATACGCCATCTGCCGTGCTGTCCACGACCTACCGGCCGTTGTCGCATTTCTTTCGGCAGAATTTCAGCCAGGTCACCAACCCGCCCATCGACTCGTTGCGCGAAAGCCGCGTGATGAGCCTGAAAACGCGGTTCGGCAACCTCAAGAACGTGCTGGACGAGGATTCGTCGCAGACCGAAATTCTGGTGCTGGACAGCCCGTTCATCGCCAATGCGGAATTCGACGAAATGGTCCGCCAGTTCGGTGATAGCGTCGCCTTTATCGACTGTACCTTTGACCCCGGACGGGGCGCGCTGAATGCGGGACTGCAACGTATCCGCGCCGAGGCGGAAGACGCCGTGCGATCCGGTGCGGGCCATCTGGTGCTGACCGACCAGCATCAATCGGCGGACCGTGTGGCGATGCCGATGATTCTGGCCACATCCGCCGTGCATTCGGGGCTGACGGGCAAGGGTCTGCGGACATTCTGTTCGGTCAATATCCGCTCGGCGGAATGTATCGACCCGCATTATTTCGCCGTGCTGATCGGCTGCGGTGCGACGACGGTCAACGCCTATCTGGCGCAGGATTCCATCGCCGACCGTCTGCGCCGCGGGCTGATCGACGGGACGCTGACCGATGCCGTGCGCCGCTATCGCGCGGCCATCGACGCGGGCCTGCTGAAAATTATGTCCAAGATGGGTATTTCGGTCCTGTCGTCCTATCGCGGCGGTCTGAACTTCGAGGCTGTGGGCCTGTCGCGCGCCATGGTCGCCGAATATTTCCCCGGCATGCATAGCCGCATTTCCGGCATCGGCACGACGGGGATTCAGGCCAAGGCTGAAGAAGTCCATGCCAAAGGCTGGAAAAGCGGCAGCGATGTGTTGCCTATCGGTGGTTTCTACAAGGCGCGCCGGTCGGGTGAAAAACACGCTTGGGAAGCGCAGACCATGCATATGTTGCAGGCGGCCTGCAATAATGCGTCCTATGCGCTTTGGCAGCAATATTCCAAGTCGATGCAGGCCAATCCGCCGATCCATCTGCGCGATCTGCTGGCGATCAAACCTTTGGGTGCGCCGGTGCCGATTGAAGAGGTCGAAAGCATCACCGCGATCCGCAAACGGTTCGTGACACCCGGCATGTCGCTCGGCGCGCTGTCGCCCGAAGCGCATAAGACGCTGAACGTCGCGATGAACCGGATCGGTGCGAAATCCGACAGCGGCGAAGGTGGCGAAGACCCCGCGCATTTCGTGCCGGAACCCAATGGCGACAACCCGTCCGCCAAGATCAAACAGGTCGCATCGGGCCGGTTTGGTGTGACAGCGGAATATCTGAACGCCTGCGAAGAGCTGGAAATCAAGGTTGCCCAAGGGGCCAAGCCCGGCGAAGGCGGCCAGCTGCCCGGTATGAAAGTGACGGAACTGATCGCCCGCCTGCGCCATTCGACCAAGGGTGTGACGCTGATTTCACCACCGCCGCACCACGATATCTATTCGATCGAGGATCTGGCGCAGCTGATCTATGACCTCAAGCAGATCAACCCGCGCTGTAAGGTGACGGTGAAACTGGTGGCATCATCCGGCGTTGGCACGATTGCGGCGGGCGTGGCCAAGGCCAAGGCCGATGTGATCCTGATTTCGGGCCATAATGGCGGCACGGGCGCATCGCCCGGCACCTCGATCAAATATGCCGGTCTGCCGTGGGAAATGGGCCTGACAGAGGCGCATCAGGTGCTGGCGATGAACAACCTGCGCGAACGCATCACGCTGCGCACCGATGGCGGTCTGCGCACCGGGCGCGATATCGTCATGGCGGCAATGCTGGGGGCCGAGGAATACGGCATCGGCACCGCCGCCCTGATCGCGATGGGCTGTATCATGGTGCGTCAGTGCCAGTCGAACACCTGCCCCGTCGGTGTGTGCACGCAGGATGATGCCTTGCGCGCCAAGTTCACCGGCAATGCCGAAAAGGTGGTGAACCTGATCACCTTCTACGCGACCGAAGTGCGCGAGATTCTGGCCAGCATCGGGGCGCGGAGCCTTGATGATGTGATCGGGCGCGCGGATTTGCTGACGCAGGTCAGCCGTGGGTCGGCGCATTTGGATGATCTGGACCTGAACCCGCTGCTGATCACCGTCGATGGCGCGCATAAGATCCGCTATGACCGGCACCGCCCACGCACGGCGGTCAATGACACGCTTGATGCGCAGATCGTGCAGGATGCCGCACGTTTCCTCAACGATGGCGAAAAGATGCAGCTGGATTACGCGGTGCAGAATACGTTGCGCAGCATCGGCACCCGCACATCCAGCCATATCGTGCAGAAATTCGGGATGCGCAACGCGCTGCAACCCGACCATCTGACGGTGAAACTGCGTGGCTCGGCGGGGCAATCGCTTGGCGCTTTTGCCGCGCCGGGGCTAAAGCTTGAAGTGTCGGGCGACGCCAATGATTACGTCGGCAAGGGTCTGTCGGGCGGCACCATCGTCGTGCGCCCCCCGATGATCAGCCCGCTGGTCGCCAGCGAGAACACGATCATCGGCAATACCGTGCTTTACGGCGCAACGGCGGGTTATCTGTTCGCCGCGGGGCGTGCGGGTGAACGCTTTGCCGTGCGCAATTCCGGCGCGCATGTCGTGATCGAAGGCTGCGGCACCAATGGTTGCGAATATATGACCGGTGGTGTCGCGGTGATCCTTGGTGGCATCGGCGCGAATTTTGGCGCAGGCATGACCGGCGGGATGGCCTATCTTTATGATCCCAAAGGCGCATCGGCACCCTTGATCAATATGGAAACGCTGGTGACCTGTCCGGTGACGGTCGATCATTGGCATGACCAGCTTAAAGGCCTGATCGAACGTCATGCAGCGGAAACCGGCAGCCGCAAGGCCGCCGATATCTTGCAGCATTGGGATGTGGAAAAAGCGCATTTCGTGCAGATCTGCCCCAAGGAAATGCTGGTCCACCTCAAGCATCCGCTGATGATCGAGGAAACCGCGATACCGGCGGAATGATGCAACGCCCCGCGCTGAATGCAGTCGCGGGGCGCGCGGTCGCTTGACCCAGCTGGCAGGCTTGTGGCTATACAGGGCGATGGCAGATACCCCCAAACCCAATAAACGGCGCGCGCGCAAATCCGCGCGCGACACGGCGGCAAAGAAACCGGGCCTTGGCCTGCGGGTGCTGCGTGCTGTGCGCCGGGTGCTGGTCTGGGGTGGCGGCGGGATCGCGGGCTTTGTTCTGATCTGGACCCTGCTTTATGCGCTGATCAACCCGCCGACCAATGCCTATATGCTGTCCGAAAGCCGCAGGCTGGGCGGGGTGTCACAGGATTGGGTGGCGCTGGACCGGATCGCGCCTGTGATGATCCGCTCTGCGGTGGCGGCGGAGGATGCCAATTTCTGCCTGCATTGGGGGCTTGATGTGAATGCGATCCGCGACGCGATGGAACGCGGGCGGGGCGGGGCCTCGACCATCAGCCAGCAGGTCGTCAAGAACGTGTTTCTGTGGCATGGCCGGTCCTGGGCGCGCAAGTCGATCGAGGCGCTGTGGACCCCCGTCACCGAAGTGTTCTGGAGCAAACGCCGTATCCTTGAAATCTATCTGAATGTCGCCGAATTCGACGCGGGTGTTTTTGGTGTGCAGGCCGCGGCGCGGCATTATTTTGGCGTTGATGCCGCCGATCTGACCGCGACGCAGGCTGCAAGGCTGGCCGCGATCCTGCCTGCGCCCAAGGAACGCTCTGCCGCTAACCCCAGCAGTTTCACCCGCAACCGCGCCGCCCAGATCTTGCAGGGTGCGGCAACGATCGCGGCGGATGGCCGCGCGGAATGTTTCGAGAGATGACGCAGGCATTGAACCCCGCGACCGGTTGCGGCATGGAAGCACGATCACCCAAGCCAGGTTTGCCATGAACACGCTGTATCACTATCCCTTGTCGCCCTATTCGCGCAAAGTGCGGCTTTGCCTCGCTGAAAAGAAGATCGAGGTCGGTCTGGTCGAGGAACGTTATTGGGAACAAAGCCCCGAATTCCTGCGCCGCAACCCTGCCGCCAAGGTGCCGGTGCTGAAGATGAATGGCCGTATCATGTCTGAAAGCACGGCGATCTGCGAATATCTGGAAGATGTGCAGCCCACGCCGCCGCTGATGCCGCGTGATGCCGAGGGCCGCTATGAGATGCGCCGCCTGATCGGCTGGTTCGACGACAAGTTTTATCACGAGGTCACGTCCAAGCTGACCGGCGAACGCGTCTATCGCAAGGTGATGGGCCGTGGCTATCCCGACAGCGCCAATGTCAAGGCCGGCGCGCGCGCGATCAAGTTCCATCTGGATTACATGGCGCATCTGCTGGAAAACCGCCGCTGGCTGGCGGGTAATGACATGACGCTGGCGGATTTCGCGGGGGCGGCGCATCTGTCTTGCCTGGATTACACCAGCGATGTCGATTGGAACCGGCATGAGGTGGTCAAGGATTGGTATGCCAAGATCAAGTCCCGTCCGGCGTTCCGGTCCTTGCTGGCTGACGAGGTGCCGGGCTTTCAGCCGGCGGCGCATTATGCTGATCTGGATTTTTAAGACGGGGCTCTGCCCCCGCGCCTGCGGCGCTCCCCCGGGATATTTGGGCTCGGAAGAGGGATGAAGGAGCGCCTGACAGCCTTTGCGCGTGACGCGGGTTTCGGTAAGGTGGGTGTCTGCCGCCCCGATGCGGTGCCGGAAATGGCCGAACGGCTGGCCGCTTTTGTGGATGATGGCCGCCATGGCCAGATGGCGTGGATGGCCGAGCGGATGGGCTGGCGTGGCGACCCGACAGCGCTTTGGCCCGCGGCGCGGTCGGTCATCATGCTGGCCGAGGTCTATACCCCCGATCATGATCCGCTTGCCGTGCTGGAGGCACGCGACCGCGCGGCGATCAGCGTTTATGCCCAGGGCCGCGATTATCATGATGTCGTCAAGAAGCGTCTGAAGGTCGTGGGCCGCTGGTTGATCGACCAGGTGCCGGGGGCCGAGATCAAGGTCTTTGTCGATACAGCCCCTGTCATGGAAAAGCCGCTGGCGCAGGCGGCGGGGCTGGGCTGGCAGGGCAAGCATACCAATCTTTTGGGCCGTGATCTGGGCAATTGGGTCTTTCTAGGTGCGATCTTTACCACCGTCGATCTGGAACCTGACACACCCGAGATCAGCCATTGCGGGTCTTGCACCGCCTGTCTGGATATTTGTCCGACCCAGGCCTTTCCGGCCCCTTACCAGCTGGATGCGCGGCGCTGTATTTCTTATCTGACCATCGAACATAAAGGCCCGGTGGACCTGGACCTGCGCGCTTTGATGGGCAACCGGATTTATGGCTGTGACGATTGTCTGGCGGTCTGTCCCTGGAACAAGTTCGCAGCCTCTGGCCGTGATGCAAGGTTGGCCGCGCGCGATGATCTGCTGGCGCCGCCTTTGGCAGAGCTGGCGCAGCTGGATGATGCCGCCTTTCGCGCCCGTTTTGCCGGATCGCCGATCAAGCGGATCGGGCGCGACCGCTTCGTGCGCAATGTCGCCTATGCGCTGGGCAATTCGGGTGACCCGGCGATGGTGGCCCCGCTGTCACATCTGGTTGATGATCCTGATCCGGCCGTGGCGGATGCGGCGCGCTGGGCTATCCTGCGTCTGAACGCAGATGCGCCATGACTTGGGTGTCTTGATATTGATCCCGCCCTTCGCCGTGGCGCAGGTGGATCAGGGCAGCTGAATGCCGATTTGACCCCCGCCTTTGCCAACCAGACCCGCGCGTCCGGTGCAATCTTGCGCGTCACGCCGCAGTCAGCCTAGCTGGTTGCCCGTCGCGCGGCGGCAAAAGACACCAATTGCCGTGATTTTTCATCCCAGAGATCGAGGCTGGCGCATTTGAGGCTTTGCAGCAGGGTCATCCGGCTGCAATCCACAAGATCCTGATGATCGCGCAAGACCTCGGTCAGGCGGTAAAACGGGATCCGGCTGTAGAGGTGATGCACATGATGGATGCCGATATTGGCGGTGAACCAGCGCAGGATCGGCGGCAGGTCGTAATGGGAACTGCCGTGCAGGGCGGCATCGTGCAATTGCCAGTTTTCGGTCGTGTCCCAATGGGTCGTTTCGAACTGGTGCTGCACATAGAACAGCCAGACCCCGATCGAGGCGGCGATCAATGTCGTGGGCAGGAACACCAGAAACAGCGCCGCAAAACCACCGATATAGAAGATCGCGCCAAGGATCACCGCAACGGCCAGATTGGTGCCCATGGCGCTGATCCAATATTTTCTTTCGCGCTGCATCCGGCCCAGCGGCACGCGGTTTTGCAGGAAAAAGATATAGGTTGGCCCCAGCCCGAACATCACCAGCGGATGCCGGTAGGCCCGATACAGGAACCGCCCGAACGGCGTACGCTGGTGGTATTCCTCGACCGTGAGGGTCATCACATCGCCGATGCCACGCTGGTCCAGATCGCCCGCATGGCTGTGGTGGATCGAATGGGTGCGCCGCCAGACATCATAGGGCGTCAGGGTCACGACGCCCAAGGCCCGCCCGATCCAGTCGCTGACATTGCGGTTGCCGAAGAACGATCCATGTCCGCAATCATGCTGGATGCAGAACAGCCGCAGCAGGAACAGGCCGTTCAGCGCCGAGATCAAGAGAGCACCCAGATAGCTGAATTGCGAGACCCAGACCGCAAGCACCCATAACAGGATGAAAGGGATCAGGCTGACCGCCAATTCAAAGCTGCTGCGCCAATTGCTGGGCTCGCGGTATTGCGCAAGCACATGCACCCAGTCGCGCGCGGTCATGTCTGAAGGGCGGTCTTTGGTTCTGCTCATCATGTTCTTCTTATGCGGTTTTGTAACCGGTACCCGAGCCGCTGCGATAAGCAAGCGAAAAGGGCTTCATTGTGTCCGGATGCCGCAATAGTGTCGCAGTCAAAAGGGAAAATCATGCAGCCGCTCAAGGGAATCGTCTTCAAGGTCGCGTCGGTCGGCATGTTCATGGCGATGGCAGGGCTGATCAAGGCCGCCTCGGAAACCGTGCCGCCGGGGCAGGCGGTTTTCTTTCGGTCCTTTTTTGCCCTGCCGATCATTTTTGGCTGGTTGGCCCTGCGGGGCGAATTGCGCCATGGCTGGAAAACCAAGAATACCATGGGCCATTTCTGGCGCGGTCTGGTCGGCACTTCGGCGATGGGGTTGGGCTTTGCGGGTTTGGGTCTGTTGCCGCTGCCCGAGGTGACGGCCATCGGCTATGCCGCGCCTTTGCTGGTGGTGATCTTTGCTGCGATGTTCCTGAACGAAGATGTGCGCGCCTTTCGCCTGTCGGCGGTTGCGCTGGGCATGGTCGGCGTGCTGGTGGTCTTGTCGCCGCGCCTGTCGATGGGCGCGTCACTGAACACGGCTGAAACTCTGGGCGCAATCGTCGTGTTGATGGGGGCGGTGCTGACGGCGCTGGCGCAGGTCTTTGTGCGCAAATTGGTGGCGACCGAGACGACGGCGGCCATCGTGTTATGGTTCACTGTTACGTCATCCTTGCTGGCGCTGCTGACGATCCCCTGGGGCTGGGTCACGCCCACATGGAATATTGCCGGGCTTTTGGTCATGGCGGGGCTTTTGGGCGGGATCGGGCAGATTTTCCTGACCTCCAGCTATCGTTTCGCCGATGCATCGCTGGTGGCGCCTTTCGATTACACCTCGATCATCCTGGCGCTGGCGATCGGCTATTTCATCTTTGACGAGGTGCCGACCGGCCCGATGCTGATCGGGGCGGGTATCGTCATCCTTGCCGGCGTGCTGATCATCTGGCGTGAACGCAAGCTGGGCCTACAGCGCGCCCAGCAACGCAAAGCCACCGGCAACACGGGGAGTTGAGGCGAAATTGCAGGAACTTTGGGCCGGTTTGTGGTATGATCAGAGTCCGCAATGGAAGGAGGATCTGATGAAACATCCACTTGATCACGCCAAGACAGTCTCGGGCAATGCATTGCAGCGGGCCATTGGCATGAAAAAGGATGCCTTGCCGCGCCGCATGACCTTGGACCTGCAAAAGCGGCCGCGCGCGCATATGTCTGCCCGTCGTGCCACGGAATTTCTGCGCATCGCGCGTCAGGCGGACACGCCAATCTGGCAGCGCTGAGGCTGAAAAGGGCGCCTTTGGGGCGCCCTTTATCTGATCGGGCTAGGCGCGGACCAGTTTTTCGTAATCGGCCGCGATGTCGCGGGTCAATGCGCCGACCTCGAAATTGTAATCACCGATCTGGCCGACGGGTGTGACCTCGGCGGCGGTGCCGGTCAGCCAGCATTGCTGGAAACCTTCCAGTTCTTCGGGCATGATCACACGTTCATGCACCGCGATCCCCTTGTCACGCAGCATCCCGATCACGGTCTGACGGGTGATCCCGTTCAAAAAGGCATCGGCCTTGGGCGTGTGGACCTCGCCATCCTTGACGAAGAATAGGTTGGCGCCGGTCGCCTCGGCCACATAGCCGCGGTAATCGAACATCATCGCATCCGAACAGCCTTTGGCTTCGGCGGCGTGTTTGGACATGGTGGCGATCATGTAAAGACCGGCGGCCTTGGCCTGGCTGGGCGCGGTTTCGGGGCTGGGGCGTTTCCATTTCGCAATATCAAGCTTGGCGCCACGGGTTTTCGCATCGCCATAATAATTGCCCCATTCCCAGACCGCGACGGCCAGATGCACAGGGTTGCGCGCCGCCGCGACGCCCATATCCTCGCCTGATCCGCGCCAGGCGACGGGACGGACATAGGCGTCTTTAAGGCCATTGGCATCAAGGGCCGCCTGTTTGGCCGCCTCGATTTCATCCACCGAATAGGGGATCTGGAAATCGATCAACTGGCCCGATTTGATCAGCCGTTCGGAATGCGCGCGCGATTTGAAGATCTTGCCACTATAGCAACGCTCGCCCTCGAATACCGAAGAGGCATAATGCATCGCATGGGTCAGGATATGCACATTGGCGTCGCGCCATTCTACAAGTTTGCCATCCAGCCAGATCTTGCCGTCCCTGTCGTCATAAGCGCCTGCCATGGTTCCTCCACACTTTGCAATTGTGTCGCAACAAGGTCCGTTTCGGATATAATGTTGCGCAATTTCCCCAAATCGCTAACAGTTGATTCTTGGAATGTCAATAAAGCTGACGTATTGTCGACCAGGTAACGAGGGAGGACAGGATGCCAGAAGGCACGCGGCCCCAGATGGGGCAAAACCTGCTGTTCCTGACGGATGAACAGTTGCGCAAAGGGATCGAGGCGATGTTTTTCGCCTATCGTGGGTTCACCGCGGACCCGGACCGTATTCTGGCGCAGAAATCCTATGGCCGCGCGCATCACCGCGCGCTGCATTTCATCCATCGCAGCCCCGGCACCACAGTCAACAATCTGTTGTCGATACTTGGTGTTACAAAACAATCGCTTAATCGTGTGTTGCGCAGCCTGATCGAGGACGGTCTGGTCATCAGCAGCGTTGGCCAAAAGGATAAACGCGAACGTCATCTGCATCTGACCCCGGCCGGTGCAACGCTGGAACGCGAATTATCCGATGCCCAGCGTGACCGGATGCGCGCCGCTTATCGGGCGGCCGGACCCTCGGCTGTGGTCGGGTTCCGTCAGGTGCTCGAGGCGATGATGGACCCAGAGGCGCGCCTGCATTACGAGGCGATGAAGGACAAACCGGAATGAGTGCTGACGACGCCCACCTGTTGATTGTCGATGACGACGCCCGGATTCGCAGCCTTTTGCAGAAATTCCTGATGCGCGCGGGGTTTCTGGTCACCACCGCGCGCGATGCCGCCCATGCCCGCCGGGTGCTGGCGGGGCTGGAATTCGATCTGATCGTGCTGGATGTCATGATGTCCGGCGAGGATGGGATCGCGCTGTGCCGTGACCTGCGCCGGAGCATCACCACCCCGATCATGCTGCTGACCGCCAAGGGTGAAACGATCGACCGGATCACCGGGCTGGAGGCGGGGGCGGATGATTATCTGGTCAAGCCCTTCGAGCCAAAGGAATTGTTGTTGCGCATCAACGCGATCCTGCGCCGTGTCCCCGCCGCCGACCCTGTCGTGATCCTGCCCAAGGTGCTGCATATGGGTCCGGTGCGCTATGATATCGAGCGCGGCGAGATGTGGCATGGCGAAGATCTTGTCCGCCTGACCGCCACAGAAAGCCAGTTGATGCGCATCTTTTCGGGCCGCCCCGGCGAGCCTGTCACCCGCACCAAGCTGGTCGAGGAACTGAGCCGGTCGGGCGGGCAGACCCAGGAACGTGCCGTCGATGTCCAGATCACCCGCCTGCGCCGCAAGATCGAGACCGACCCCAAACAGCCGCGGTTCCTGCAAACGGTCCGCGGCGAAGGCTATATGCTGGCCCCGGAATAAAACTTTTGGGCCTCCGGCGGGAGTATTTTTGGAAAAAAGAACCCTGTTGAGCTTTGTCATGGAATTGGGTTCTGTGGGGCTATGACAACTGCGCTGATCTTTCACGATGATGGCCTTGGCCATGTGACGCCCCCCGGCCATCCCGAGCAGGTGGCGCGGCTGGGTGCCGTGCTGGATGCTTTGGACGGGATCGCCCTTTTGCGCGTCAAGGCGCCATTGGCGGCCGAGGATGATTTGCTGCGCGCCCATCCGCAGGCGCATATCGATGCTCTGCGCGCGGCGGCACCTGCAACGGGCTGGCGCGCGCTGGATGCCGATACCCATATGTCCCCTGGCACGCTGGCCGCGGCTTATCGCGCGGCGGGGGCTGTGGTGCGCGCGGTCGATCTGGTCATGGCGGGCGAGGTCGCCAATGCCTTTGCCGCGATGCGCCCGCCCGGTCACCATGCCGAACGCGCGACTGCGATGGGTTTTTGTTTCTTTGGCAATGTGGCGATTGCGGCCAAACATGCGCTGGACCATCACGGGCTGTCCCGGGTCGCTATTGTCGATTTCGACGTGCATCACGGCAATGGCACGCAGGATCTGGTCGAGGATGATCCGCGCATCCTGTTTTGTTCCACGCATCAATCACCGCTTTATCCCGGCACCGGGGCCGCGCATGAAACCGGTGTGGGCAATGTGCTGAACGTGCCTTTGCGCGGCGGTACGGGGTCCAAGGCGTTTCGCGATGTGATGGAGCGCGTGGTTTTGCCCCGCGTCGATGCCTTTGCGCCTGAGCTGATCCTGATTTCGGCGGGGTTCGATGCGCATCGCGATGATCCGCTGGCGGGGCTGGAGCTGACCGAGGATGATTTCGCCTGGATCACCGCGCGTCTATGCGATCTTGCGGACAGCCATTGCCACGGCAGGGTGGTGTCGGCGCTGGAAGGCGGCTATGACCTATTGGCGCTGGGCGCATCCGCAGCCGCCCATGTCCGTATTTTGGAGGAAAGAGGCCGATGACCGAGGTTGACCAGATGAGTTTCGAAGACGCAATCAAGGAGCTGGAAACCGTTGTCGGCCAGTTGGAGCGCGGCGATGTGGCACTTGACCAATCCATTGCGCTATATGAGCGCGGTGCTGCGCTGAAGGCCCGCTGCGAGGCCAAGCTGAAGGAAGCCGAGGAAAAGGTCGCCCGCATCACCTTGGGCGAGACGGGCCAGCCGACAGGGACAGCGCCGCTGGATGGTTGACCTGCTTGCGCGGCGCCCCTTGCCTGATGCCTTGCCAGAGGCGGGGCGGATCGCGACCCAGACCATAGCGGCCAGCCTGTCGGACCTGTCCGGACCCGTGCCTGAGGCGATGATCTATGCTGTCACGGGCGGCAAGGCTTTGCGCGCTTTTCTGGCCTTGGAAACCGCCCGTCTGCATGGTGTCTCGCCGCAGGTCGCGGCCCATGCGGCGGCGGCGATCGAATGTATCCATGCCTATTCGCTGGTGCATGATGATCTGCCCTGCATGGATGACGACGACCTGCGCCGTGGCCAGCCCACGGTCCATAAGCGCTGGGACGAGGCAACGGCCGTGCTGGCGGGCGATGCTTTGCAGGCGCTGGCCTTTGAATTACTCGGCAGGCTGGATTGTCCGGATGCGCCCAAGATCGACCTGATGCTGACCCTTGCCCAGGCGGCGGGCGTGCGCGGCATGGTGGGCGGGCAGGCGGCGGATATTGCGGCGGAAACGGCGGCTCTGCCGCTGGTGCTGGATCAGATCATCGCCTTGCAGGCGGGCAAGACCGGTGCGTTGATTTCATGGGCCGCGTTGGTCGGGCCGCGTATGGCGCAGGCCGATCAGGCCGCTTTGCGCATTTATGGCGATTGTCTGGGTCTGGCCTTCCAGATCGCTGATGATGTGCTGGATGTGACCGGCGATGCAGCACTTGTCGGCAAGGCCGTGGGCAAGGATGCGGCGGCGGGCAAGGCGACTTTCGTGTCTCTTTTAGGGCTGGATGGGGCGAAACGCCGCGCAGCGGATCTGGTCACGCAGGCTTGTGATGCGCTATCTGCCTATGGCGATGATGCCGAAACATTAAAGGACGCCGCGCGTTTTGTCACCGCGCGCACGCATTAGGAAGGGTCGCCATGTCGGACCAACCCAACACCCCGCTTTTGGACAATGTCCAGACCCCGGCCGATATGAAATCCTTGTCGGATGCGCAGCTGCGCAAGCTGGCCGATGAATTGCGCGCTGAAACGATTGCCGCCGTGTCCGTGACAGGCGGCCATCTGGGCGCGGGGCTGGGTGTGGTGGAAATGACCGTGGCGCTGCATGCCGTATTCGATGCGCCCAAGGACAAGATCATCTGGGATGTGTCGCATCAATCCTATCCCCACAAGATCCTGACAGGCCGGCGCGACCGGATCCGCACGATCCGCAGCGAAGGTGGGTTGTCTGGATTCACCAAAAGGTCCGAAAGCCCCTATGACCCGTTTGGGGCCGCGCATTCCAGCACCTCGATTTCGGCGGCACTGGGCTTTGCCGTGGCGCGTGATCTGGGCGGCGATGGGGGTGATGCCATCGCGATCATCGGGGATGGCGCGATTTCGGCCGGGATGGCCTATGAGGCGATGAACAATGCGGGCCATCTGGGCAAGCGGCTGATCGTGATCCTGAACGACAATGAAATGTCCATCGCCCCGCCGGTGGGCGCGATGTCGTCCTATCTGTCACAGCTTTACGCCGGTGCGCCGTTTCAGGAATTCAAGGCTGCGGCCAAGGGCGCCGTGTCGCTGCTGCCCGAACCGTTCCGCGAAGGGGCCAAGCGCGCCAAGGATGTTCTGAAGCATATGACCGTGGGCGGGACCCTGTTCGAACAGTTGGGCTTTTCCTATCTGGGGCCGATTGACGGGCATGACATGGACCAGCTTTTGTCCGTTTTGCGCACCGTCAAAGCGCGGGCTGATGGCCCGATCCTGATCCATGCGATCACGAAAAAGGGCAAAGGCTATGCCCCCGCTGAACGCGCCAGTGACAAGGGCCATGCCACCGCGAAATTCGATATGGTCACGGGCAAGCAGGCCAAGGCCCCCAGCAATGCGCCGAGCTATACATCCGTCTTTGCCGAAAGCCTGTTGAAACATGCAGCCAGCGATCCGCGCATCTGTGCCGTGACCGCCGCCATGCCCGATGGCACCGGTCTTGCGAAATTCATGGACCGCTATGCCAGCCGCTGTTTCGACGTGGGTATCGCCGAACAACATGCCGTGACCTTCAGCGCGGGGCTGGCCGCAGGCGGGATGCGTCCGTTTTGCGCGATCTATTCGACGTTCCTGCAGCGCGGTTACGATCAGGTTGTCCATGATGTCGCGATCCAGCGTCTGCCCGTGCGTTTCGCCATCGACCGCGCCGGGCTGGTGGGCGCGGATGGCGCGACCCATGCGGGGTCGTTCGATGTGGCCTTTCTGGCCAATCTGCCCGGTTTCGTCGTCATGGCCGCCGCGGATGAGGCTGAACTGGTCCGCATGGTCGCCACCGCTGCGGCGCATGATGACGGCCCTATCGCCTTCCGCTTTCCACGTGGCGAAGGTGTGGGGGTCGAGATCCCCGAAAACGCAGCGCCCTTGGAGATTGGCAAAGGCCGCATGATCCGCGAAGGCGCGCAGGTTGCGATTCTGTCCTTTGGCACCCGCCTGTCCGAGGTGACCCGCGCCTGCGAGGCACTGGAGGCCAAAGGCATCACGCCCACCGTTGCCGATGCGCGTTTCGCCAAACCGCTGGACCGGGACCTGATATTGCGGCTGGCTGCCGGTCATGACGCGCTGATCACCGTCGAAGAAGGTGCCGTTGGTGGTTTCGGCAGCCATGTCGCGCAATTGCTGGCGGATGAAGGTGTCTTTGATCACGGGCTGCGGTTCCGGTCCATGGTGCTGCCCGATATCTTCATTGATCAGGCCAGCCCCAAGGCGATGTATGATGTGGCGGGCATGAATGCCGCGCATATCGAGGCAAAAGTCCTGGAGGCGCTGGGCGTCGCCCGTCTGGGCAAACGCGCCTGAGCCAAGCGGGTCTTAACAAATCATTGTCGGTTTCGGTCTAGGCTACGGCACATTAGGACGGGAATCGCTGATGAAAGATCTGCAACAGGATATGCCTGAACAAGACAAATCCGATGCGCTGATGGCCGAACTTGCGCGCCGTCTGGGTGATCTGTCGATTGATATTGCCGGGGTCTCTGGTCATGTTGACGACACGTCCCAACAGGTCGGCCAGCAATCGCGCACGGGCAGCGAACTGGCGCAGCGCGTTGATCATATTTCTGGTCGGGCGCAGGCGGTGCTGACCTCGGCAGAGGCGGCGCAGGATATATCCTCTAGGGCCGAAGAAAACGCGCAGGAAAGCGGCAGTAAATTGCAGGCGATGGTGGCGGATGTGGCCGCGTTGATCGATACGGTCACGCATATCGCGGATCAGTTCGGCCGCCTGCAGGACACATTGACCAGCGTTGCCCGCGTTTCGGGCGAAATCGGTGAAATTTCGCGCCAGACCAACCTTTTGTCGTTGAATGCCGCGATCGAGGCGGCGCGCGCCGGGGCGCATGGGCGCGGCTTTATGGTGCTGGCGCGCGAGGTGAAAGACCTGTCGCAGACCACGCGCGACGCGACAGGCGAAATCGCTGGCACGATTGGCGCGCTTGACCGTGAATTGGCCGGGCTGCGCGGGGAAACCGACCGCGCGCTGGACCATGCCGGGGTGATCCGCACGCAGATCGACGATATCAGCGCATTGGTCGAGAATATGCCGCGCGTCATGGGTTCGGTCATTGCCGCGCAGCGCGATATCGTCGGGGCCTCGACCAGTATTGCGACCGAAATCGTGCAGATGAAATCGGGCATTGATGACCTGTCGGCCGGGATCGCCGCATCCGACCAAAGCCTTGCGCATGCGCGCGAGAAAATGCTTGATCTGACCAATAGTTCCGAGACCCTGACAGCGATGACCGCGCTGATCGGCTTGGAAACGATAGACACGCCCTACATCACCGCGGCGCAGGATCTGGCAAGCCGGATCAGCGCCCGGTTCGACCAGGCCCTCCAAAGCGGAGAGGTGTCATCGGCCGACCTTTTTGACCGCGATTATCGCCCTGTCCCCGGCAGCAACCCTGCGCAGGTGGTTCTGCGCTCTGTGCGGTTCACCGACCGGGTGCTGCCCGCGTTTCAGGAACCCGCGCTGGACCTGTCTGATCGCGTGGTATTTTGCGCGGCGGTCAATAGCGATGGCTATCTGCCGACCCATAACCTCAAGTTCAGTCACCCACAGCGCCCCGATGATCCCGATTGGAACGCTGCCAATTGCCGCAACCGGCGGATTTTCAATGATCGCGTCGGTCTGGCCGCAGGCCGCAGCAAGCGTCCGTTCCTGCTACAGGCCTATCGCCGGGACATGGGCAATGGGACCTATGCGATGATGAAAGACGTCTCTGCCCCGATCATGGTCAAGGGGCGTCATTGGGGCGGGGTCAGGCTGGCCTATCTGGCCTAAGGCATTGGCGGCAATCTGCGATGTTTTGGCGCGCGCAGGGCAGGCTGGCGCGCGGACATGAAACCCGACCGGATCATGGTTTGTGCCTGTCCGGTTCAGGTCACTTGCCGGTCTGATCCAGCCGCTTTTCGATCGCGGTCAGCTTGGCCAGCACCTCGTCACGATAGGCATCTGTTGCGGCATTGCCCTCTTCGGCATGGGCGTCTTGCATCGAATTGACGATCAGACCGACCAGCAGGTTCACCACCGCGAAAGTCGTCATCATGATGAAGGGGATGAAAAACGCCCAGGCATAGGGATAGACCTCCATCACCGGGCGGACGATCCCCATTGACCAGCTTTCCAGCGTCATGATCTGGAACAGCGAATAGCCCGAGGCCCCCAGAGTGCCAAACCATTCCGGAAAGCTGTTGCCGAACAGCTTGGTCGCCATGACGGCGCCGATGTAGAACACGATCCCCATCAGCAGAAAGACCGACCCCATGCCGGGCAGGGCGATGACAAAGCCTTCGACCACGCGGCGCAATGACGGCACCACCGAAATGACGCGCAGCACCCGCAGGATGCGCAAGGCGCGTAGCACCGACAGCCCGCCATTGCCCGGCACCAACGAGATGCCGACGATCACAAAATCAAAGATATTCCAGCCGCCCCGAAAGAACCGCGGCCCATAGGCAAAGAGCTTGGCCCCCAGTTCAACCACAAAGATCGCAAGGCAAAGCTGGTCCAGCAGCAGGATCAGCCCGCCCGCCTGGGCCATCACGCTATCCGATGTTTCTAGCCCAAGGATCATCGCGTTAAAGACGATCACGCCAAAGATGAATTGCCCCACGAAGGGCCGGTCAAGAAAGGCGGATGTGCGGGCGCGCAGATTCATCGAAATGTCCTTGTTCATATCTCGCCCGCATATGTATGTTCCGCCGCCCGACAACAAGTGCCACCGGACGCGTCGCCGCATGTCACGGTTAAAAATCGCGGCAAAGTTGCGCGCTTATGCGCATCTGCCATCGGCAAACTGGTCTTTTGGCGGCCGGGATCGGGCCTGCCGTCAGCCCGTCGTTTCCTGCGCCAGCAAGGCCTGCAGACCGCTGCGGTAATCTGGATAGATCAGCTGCACCCCCAATTCGTCCTTGATCCGGTCGTTGCGCACCTTTTTGCTTTCGGCGTAAAAGCTGCGCGCCATGGGGGTCATCTCGGCGGTGGCGAAATCCTGTGCCGTGGGCAGCGGCAGCCCAAGCAAGGCGGCGGCATAGCCGATCACATCCTCGGGCGGGGCGGGGTCATCGTCGCAGACATTATAGATAGCGCCGGGATTGGGCCGCGCGATCGAGGCGGCAAGCACCTGCGCGATATCGGCGACATGGGTGCGGCTGAACACCTGTCCGGGCTTGATGATCCGCCGGGCAGAGCCGTCGCGCACCTTGGCGAAAGGGCCGCGCCCCGGCCCGTAAATCCCTGCCAGCCGGAAGATATGCAGCGGCAGATCGGGGATGGCGGCCCAGGCGGTCTCGGCTGCGACCCGCGCGATGCCGCGTTTCGTGGCCGGTGTCAGGGGGGTGGTTTCGTCGACCCAATCGCCGGCGTGATCGCCGTAAACCCCGGTTGTGGACAAATAGCCGACCCATGCGAATTGGCCGGCACGCGCGGCGATCTCGTCTTGCAGGGCGGCCAGCACCGGATCGCCATCCGCATCCGGTGCGGCCGAGATCAGCAGATGGGTCGCCGCATCAAGCGCCGGGCGCATGTCGGCACCGGGCCAGATCCGTGGTTCAACCCCGGCCTGATGCAGCCGCGCGGCCTTGTCCTCGGACCGGGTGGTGCCAATGATCCGCCAGCCCTGTGGCAGCAATATCTGCGCCAGCGCCGCCGCGCTAAAGCCATGTCCGAATGATAAAAGCGTTTGGGTCATAAGGCTTGGTGCCGCAGCGAAGGCGCGGGTGCAAGGCCCCAAAGCGCGGATCGCAGTACGGGTTGCACGGTTTTGACCCGCTAGCCGTTCATATCCGGCAACAGGCGCTTGTGCTTGCGGATCTCGTTCACCACCGCGCCAAAGGTGGCCAATCCGCGTGCTTCGAGCATCGGGATCATCCGCAGAAAGATATCGCGCGTGGCGATGGCATCGCCAATCGCGGTATGGCGGTGTTTGTCCAGCAATTCGATGCCCAGCCTTTGGGCCAGCTCGTCCAGCGTATGCCCTTCGGTGATCCCGAACAGCACTGCGGATAGCAGCACCGTATCCAGCACCGGATGATCGAATTTCACCCCGATCTTGGGCGCGTAACGGTGAAAGAACGACAGATCGAAAGGCGCGTTATGCGCAACCAGCACCGCGTCGCGGGCAAAGCTGTGAAACCTGCGCCCTGCCTGCACCATGTCGGGGGCGTCTTTCACCATGCTATCGGTGATCCGGTGCACAGCCGTCGAACTGGCCGGGATCGGCCGTCCGGGATTAACGAGGATATCCAGCACCTCGCCCGGCGCTTGCTGCCCGTTCACGACGCGCAGCGCGCCGATTTGCACCACCTCGTCCTTGTTGGGCAAAAAGCCCGTGGTTTCCGTGTCAAAGACCACATAGGTCAGATCGCGCAGCGGCACGTCCTGGATGTCGCGGGTTTCTGTGCGCGTGGTCATCGCGAAATCGAAGACGACGGGACGGGCGGGGCTTGCCTCTCTGGGGACCGGAAAGCTGAGCATATAGCCTTGGTCCCGCCCCAGATTATGCAGGCTGACATCCAGCAGTGATGCGCCATCGGCCGTGGGGATCTGCTGGTCCAGCGTCGCGTTTCCGCTGCGCGCAAGATTACCGAGTGCGGCGCGCAAATAGGTTTCGTCGAAATAGTCAAAGATCTTTTGCCCCAGTCCCAGATGGTGCTGGTCGTCCAGCATCAGGGCGGCATGACCATCATAAAGGGCGATCCGGTGGTCGGGGCTGACCATCAGCACCGCTGCGGGAATAGCCGACAGGATGCGCGTCAGATGTTCACGCTCGGTCGCCAGCTTGCTGGTGTAACGCGCCAAATTCGCATCGGCCTCGGCGCGCGCAGAGGCCAGCCGTGACGTCAGCGCCGCCGCGCCTTTGGCCAGATCGCCCAGATGGCGCGCCATATCCGGGTCGATCCCGTTGCGCATATCGGTCGCGGCATGGGCTTGCATCGCTGCGGCCAGCCGTTCCATCGGGCGCACGACCATGTCATCGAAAACGAACCACATCAGCGCGGCAAATCCCAACAGGCCGAAGGCGCCGATGATCCCCGCCGCGATGAAGGCCTGCCGCGCTTCGGCTTGGTCCAGACGGGCCTCGGCCAGCACCAGCGCAGCTGCCAGAATCGCGATGCAGCCAAAGGCCAGCAAGGCGAAGAAAGCAAGCGTGCGCTGGCGCGGGCGAAGCCGGTCAAGCATCAGATCGCCCCTGCGCAGACCAGCGTTGTCGCAGGATCATCCGGGCCGGTCTGATCCCAGCGTGATACTTGGACTGTGCCATCCTCTCTGAAAACCGCGTTATCCTCTAGCAGGGCCGTCCGGCCTTGGACGCAGTCAAACAAGGCGGTGCGCAATTGCATCGGCTGCCAGCGCTGGAAAAACACCACATTGGTCAGCAGCATTCCGGGCGCATTGGCATTGCGCTGCGCCCCGGCCACATCGACGGCAGCAAAGCGGTTCACATAGGGCACAAGATAGGTCCAGGGGCTGAACGGTGCGGCATAATCCACGGTCGAGATCACCTCGAAGCCTTCGGGCAGCAGCGTCAGCGTGCGCGGATACCAGCGATATTCGTTGGTCAGGCTCATCGCGATCATGCCTGCGCCCGCAAAGGCGGGAATGATCCAGCGTGGCAAGCGCCGCCTGCTAAGCCGGTTGAGGATCAGCGCAACGCCTGCCGCGGCAAAGCCTGCGGTGACGATGGTGATGATATCGACATACATTCTTGGGTCCTTTGGTTGCAGCTGCGTCAGCCGATGACGCCACGCCCCTGTGTAACAGCAGATTGCATCGTGCGCACCACGACGAAGGCATCGCGCAGGTGGCTGCGCTCGAATTCGGACAAGACGTTGGGTGACATGAAATTGTCAGGTTTTGCCCCCGCCCGGATCAGTGTCGCCTGATGGTCCAGCCGGGCCTGTGCGATCAGATCATAGGCATCCAGCAGGTCGCGCCCGCCCGATTGGCTGATCTGGTTTGCCCCATGTGCGCTGGCGATCCGCGCGCGCGTGTTGACGCTGTCCAGCTGGCCACGCAAAGCATAGATCCGGCCAAGATCGACAATCGGGATCACGCCGTTCATCTTCATGTCGATATGGTTCTTATGCTCGCCGCTGCGCAGCGTTGCAAAGCCGCGCAGCAACCCCAGCGGCGGCGTATGCTTAAGCGAATTGGACACCATATGCGCCACGAAGATCGAATTGCGCGCGGCCTTTTCCAGCGTCTCTTGGTGCAGATCCTCGAACAGGGATTTCGTGCCGCCAATCGGACGCAGGTCGAACATGACAGAGGCCAGCATCTGCGCCTCGGTGCTGGGGCTGTCGATCCAGCGGTGGAAATAGCTGCGCCAGACCCGCATCGGCTGGCACCAGCGCGGATTGGTCGCCATCATGTCGCCGGGGCAATAGAAATAACCCGCCTCGTCTAACCCGTCGCTGACGAATTTGGCCAAGGCGGTGAAATAGGGCATATCGCCATCGGTCACGCTGTCATCCAGCATCAGGCAATTGTCCTGATCCGAAATGCCGGTCTGTTCCTGCCGCCCCTGCGATCCGCAGGCCAGCCACAGATAGGGCACCGGTGGCGGCCCCAGATGGTCTTCGGCCAGCGCCAGCAGCCGGCGGGTGATCGCATCGGCGATATCGGTGATCAGCCGGGTGACGGTTTCGTGCCGGTTGCCCGCGCCCACCAGCTGCACCAGCAGTTGCGGAATGCCTGCGGTGACGGCGGCCATATCCTCGGCGGTGACGGCGCGCACGACATCGCGCACCAAGGATGCGGAATTCGTGGCCTGAAACCGTGTCAGGTTTGTCTGGGTCACGATCCCCAGCAGCCTTCCCTGATCGACGACGGGCACATGGCCAAAGCGGCGTTCCATCATCATATGCAGCACATCTGACCCGATCGCCGCTGGTGGCAGCGTTTCGGGATTTGCCGTCATGATCCGGCTGACCGGCAATCCGGTGTCCAGCCCTTCGGCCACGACGCGGTTATTGATGTCATGCAGCGTCACGATCCCGGCCAGCCGCGTGCCTGCCATCACCGCAAGACAGGATATCCGATGCTGGCGCATCAGCTGGGCGGCGGTGGTGATCGTATCCTCTGCGGTGCAGGTGACGGGATCGCTGGCCATCAGCTGATCGACACGGGTTTCGGTCAGCGAGGCGGGGCGGGTGGCATCGGCATCATTGCGCGTTCGCCCACGGGTAAAGAAACGATGCGCGCCTGCATTGGCCGCGATCATGGCGTGAAAATCATCCGCGGGCAGCAGCAGCAATTCACCATCGCTCAGCGCGCGGGCATGGGTGCCGGTCGTGCCGTCCCGCATCAGCCCGCGTTCGCCAAAGGAATTGCGGCTGCCCAGATGTGACACGATCTCGCCGCTTTCGGTCGTGATCTCGACCTCGCCTTCGAGGATGACATAAAGCCCTTTGCAGGGGGCCCCGAAAGCATAGATCACATCATCCTGCGTGATCGGCACGCGGATGATCTGCGTCAGCACGCGTTGAAAATCGGCATCTGGCAGACTGTCATAGGGGTGGATCGACAAAAGAAACCGGCGCAGATCAAGCATGGATCGGGGCATCTGATGTATCCTTGTCCGGCCGTGGCATAGGCAGCAGACATCTGAAAAGTGAAAGCGGGCAGTCCTTGCGAACTGCCCGCCCTGTGGTCTTAGTGACCGGTTGCCGCGCCCGCGCCTTTTGGCACGCGGATCGATTCAACCAGCTCTTGGATTTCGCGTGGTGGTGCCTTGGTCAGGCCCGACACGATATAGGCGGCTGCAAAGTTCAGGATTGCACCAACGGTCCCGAAGGAAGCTGGCGAAATGCCGAACAGCCAATTGTCAGGCGTGTTGGCCAGCGTCGCTGTGCCGGGGATGAAGAACCAGCCCAGGAACAGGAAGATATAGATCGAGGTTGAGAACAACCCGACCAACATCCCTGCGATAGCGCCTTCCTTGTTCACACGCTTGGAGAAAATCCCCATCATGAGCACAGGGAAGATCGTCGCCGCTGCCAGACCGAAGGCCAGCGCCACAACCTGAGCCGCAAAGCCCGGAGGGTTGAGGCCCAGCCATGTCGCCAGCAGGATCGCAAAGCCCATCGCAACCCGCGCAGCCAGCAATTCGCCTTTTTCGCTGATGTTCGGGTTGATCGAGCCTTTGATCAGGTCATGCGAGATTGCAGAGGAAATCGCCAGCAACAGACCTGCTGCCGTTGACAGCGCCGCAGCCAGACCACCAGCAGCGACCAATGCGATCACCCAACCTGGCAGAGCCGCAATCTCTGGGTTTGCAAGCACCAGCATGTCGCGGTCGAACTTGGTCAGCTCGTTGCCGGCCCAGCCACGTTCTGCCGCGATCGCCTGCATGCCTGCATTGCCATCGTTGTAGTACTGGATGAAACCGTCACCGTTCTTGTCTTCGAAATCAAGCAGACCCGTGTTCTTCCAGGTATTGATCCAGGACAGCTCGGGGTTGGTGTTGATTTCCTCAAGCGAGATCGGATCGCCTGCCAGCGCTTCGCCGGTGACAGCATTTGGCCAGAAGGTTGTCGTGATGTTCAAACGCGCCATCGACCCCACGGCAGGTGCCACGGTGTAAAGCAATGCGATGAAAACCAGCGCCCAACCGGCCGACCAACGTGCGTCGGCAACTTTTGGCACGGTGAAGAAGCGGATGATGACATGTGGCAAACCGGCTGTACCGATCATCAGCGACATCGTGAAGAAGATCATGTTCAGCGTCGATGTCGAATGCGCGGTATATTGGCTAAAGCCAAGTTCCATCACCACCTGGTCCAGCTTGGCCAGGAAGGTCAGGTCACCGCCTGATGGTGCGTAAGTCCCGATCAGACCCAGCTGTGGCAGGATCGAGCCCGTCATTTGCAAAGAGATGAACAATGCGGGGATCGTATAGGCCACGATCAGAACGCAATATTGTGCGACCTGCGTGTAGGTGATGCCCTTCATCCCGCCGAACACGGCATAAGCAAAAACGATTGACGCGCCGATATAAAGCCCGGTGTCGGTGGACACTTCGAGGAAGCGCGCAAAGGTCACCCCCACGCCGCGCATCTGCCCGATCACATAGGTCACCGAGATGACGATCAGACAGATCACCGCAACGATCCGTGCCCCGTTGGAATAGAACCGGTCACCGACGAATTCGGGCACTGTGAACTTGCCGAATTTGCGCAGGTAAGGCGCCAAGAGCAACGCCAACAGCACATAGCCGCCGGTCCAGCCCATCAGGAAGGTCGAGTTGTCGTAGCCCACGAAGGCGATCAGACCCGCCATCGAGATGAAAGACGCCGCCGACATCCAGTCTGCCGCCGTCGCCATGCCGTTCATGACGGGCGGAACGCCCTGTCCGGCTGCATAAAATTCCGATGTAGAGCCCGCGCGGGCCCAGATCGCGATGCCGATGTAGAGCGCAAAAGACGCGCCCACCACCAGCAGGTTGAGTGTATACTGATCCATTGGTTTCCCTGTCCCTTACACTTATTCCTCGACGCCGTGCTCAGCATCGAGTTTGTTCATCCGCCAGGCGTAGAAAAAGATCAGGCCCAGAAATGCCAGGATCGAGCCTTGCTGCGCGAACCAGAATCCCAGATCGGCGCCGCCGACGGAAATGCCCATCAGCGCTGGCCGCAAGATGATGCCAAAGCCGAAAGAGACTGTCGCCCAGATCACCAGGCTAATCAGAATGATCCGCACGTTCGCGGACCAATACGCGTTGTTGTTTTGTGGTTCCTCTGCCATTTTTGGCATCCTCCCTTGTTGCACTTGATCGAAGGCACCAGATCTTTTGTGCCCTCTTCCCCTCCCTGTTACACGACCGCCTGTTTGACGATCGTGCCCAGCTCTTCGGCGATCTGCCCGATCTCGCCCATGGCGTCGATCCGTTGCAGAGTGCCTTTATTCTCGTAATAGGTGATCAGCGGCGCGGTTTGCGCGTGATAGGCCGCCAGCCGCTGGCCGACCGTCGCCGCATTGTCATCGGGGCGGCGCTGCATATCGGTGCCACCGCATTTGTCGCAAACACCGGCAACCGCGGGCGTCTTGAAACTGTCGTGATAGCCTTCGCCGCAGCCGCCGCAGGTATAGCGCCCGGCCACACGCGTCACCATTTCGGCATCATCCACCTCTAAAGAGATGGCCGCGTTGATCCGCTGCCCGCTTTGGGCCAGCAAGATATCCAGCGCCTCGGCCTGCACGGTGGTGCGCGGAAAGCCGTCCAGGATCACGCCTTTTTGTGTGTCGGGCGCGGCCAGCCGGTCCTTGAGGATCGCCAGCACGATATCATCGCTGACCAGACCGCCCGCCGCCATCACCGATTTCGCGGCCAGACCGGCCTCTGTCCCGGCGGCAACAGCGGCGCGCAACAGATCGCCGGTGGACAATTGCACCAGACCGAACCGGTCCTGCAACATCCGCGCCTGCGTGCCCTTGCCCGCGCCCGGAGGCCCCAGCAGGATCAGCACGGCGGGGCGGGTGATCGTCTCTGCGCCGCTCATGCTTTGTTCATCCGGTGTTCGATCAGATGATCGACCACAGAGGGATCGGCCAGCGTCGAGATATCGCCCAGCGTCGTATGATCGTTTTCGGCGATCTTGCGCAGGATGCGGCGCATGATCTTGCCGGACCGCGTTTTAGGCAGGCCGGGCGCCCATTGGATCAGATCGGGGCTGGCGATTGGCCCGATCTCGGAGCGGACCCATTTGACCAGCTCTTTGCGCAGCTCCTCGGATGGCTCAACCCCGTTCATCAGCGTGACATAGGCATAGATGCCCTGTCCCTTGATCGCATGGGGATACCCCACAACAGCGGCCTCGGCGACATCGACATGGGCGACCAGCGCGCTTTCGACCTCGGCCGTGCCCATCCGGTGACCAGAGACATTGATCACGTCATCAACGCGACCGGTGATCCAGTAATAGCCGTCTTCGTCGCGCCGGCAGCCGTCGCCCGTGAAATAGTAATTCTTGTAGTCGGCGAAATAGGTTTTCTCGAACCGTTCATGATCGCCATAGACGGTGCGCATCTGGCCGGGCCAGCTGTCCTTGATGCACAGCACACCTTCGGCGGCGGTCGTGGTGATTTCCTCGCCCGATTGCGGATCAAGGATCACCGGCTGCACGCCAAAGAACGGCAAGGTGGCCGAACCGGGCTTGGTTGCGATCGCACCGGGCAGCGGTGTCAGCAAATGGCCGCCGGTTTCGGTCTGCCACCATGTATCGACGATGGGGCATTTGCCCTTGCCGATGACGTCATTGTACCAGTTCCAGGCCTCGGGGTTGATCGGTTCACCCACGGTGCCCAGTACCTTGATGCTGGACAGATCGTATTTTTCCACAGGCGCGTTGCCATGTGCCATCAGCGCGCGCAGCGCGGTGGGGGCCGTGTAGAACTGGTTGACCTTGTGTTTCTGGCAGACTTCCCAGAACCGGCCCGCATCGGGGTAGGTCGGCACGCCTTCGAACATGATCGTGGTCGCACCATTGGCCAGCGGTCCATAGACGATATAGCTGTGGCCCGTGACCCAGCCCACATCGGCGGTGCACCAGAAAATGTCACCGTCATGATAGTCGAATGTATATTGATGCGTCATCGCCGCATAGGTCAGATAGCCGCCCGATGTATGCACAACACCTTTGGGCTGGCCGGTGGACCCTGACGTGTAAAGAATGAACAGCGGGTCTTCGGCGCCCATTTCGGCGGGGGCAGAGTAATCATCGGCCTCCATCGCCATCTCGTTGTAATCGTAATCGCGCCCGTCCACCCAAGTGGTCTGCCCGCCCGTGCGGCGCACGACAAGGCATTTGACGCTGTCCTTGCAATGCAAAAGCGCGGCATCAGTGTTCGATTTCAGCGGCGTGGACCGGCCACCGCGCGGTGCGTGATCGGCGGTGATGACAACCTTGGCGTCGCAGCCATTGATCCGCGCACCCAAAGCATCGGGCGAGAAACCCGCAAAGACGATGGAATGCACCGCGCCGATCCGCGCGCAGGCCAGCATCGCATAGGCGGCCTCGGGGATCATCGGCAGATAGATCACCACGCGGTCGCCGCGGCGCACGCCCAATGTTTCCAGAATATTGGCCATCCGGCAGGTGCGCCGGTGCAATTCCTTATAGGTGATATGCTGGGCGGCATCCTTTGGATCATCGGGTTCCCAGATGATCGCGGTCTGGTCGCCACGGGTTTCCAGATGGCGGTCGATGCAATTGGCGCTGACGTTCAGCGTGCCGTCCTCGAACCATTTTATATCGATATTACCGGGAGCAAAGCTGGTGCTTTTCACCTTTGTGAAAGGCTTGATCCAGTCGATTCTTTTGCCATGCTCTGCCCAGAAACGCGCAGGGTCCTGAATCGACGCATCATACATCGCCTGGTATTGATCTGCTGTCACATGGGCCTTGGCGGCAAAGGCCGCAGAAGGCGCAAACCGACCGTCGGCGCTGGGTGCGTTTGTCATGAATCCTCCGTTTATCATCCCGGCTTTTCAGCCAATGGCGCGGTCCAACCAGGTGAACGCATGCCATCTCCTCCGCGTGCAGGTTATCAGATTGTCAGAAGTTGCAAATAAGATAAGGGTTTTGAACTCTTCTGTTGTGAATAAATTTACAAAACCTTGACTTAGCTGTAAATTTTTATCCGGCGCGCAAAGCTTGGATTCCCCTTTGCCGCATTGTACTGATAGCGCAAACATCACAGGGATTGCACCATGACCTTCATACCCGCCAGCTGGCCACGTCGACTTCGGTCACAGGAATGGTTCGGGGGGTCGTCGAAAGATGCGATCTATCACCGCTCTTGGATGAAAAATCAGGGCCTGCCCGCCGATCTGCTGGATGGCCGCCCGGTGATCGGGATCTGCAACACATGGTCGGAATTGACGCCTTGTAACGCTCATCTGCGCGATCTGGCCGAGCGTGTGAAATTCGGCGTCTATGAGGCAGGCGGTTTCCCGGTGGAATTCCCGGTCTTCAGCCCGTCAGAAAGCACCCTGCGCCCGACCGCAATGATGTATCGCAACCTCTGCGCCATGGATGTCGAAGAGGCGCTGCGCGGCAAATGCATCGACGGCGTCGTGCTGCTGGCGGGCTGTGACAAGACCACGCCGGCGTTGTTGATGGGTGCGGCTTCGGTCGATCTGCCCGCCATCGTGGTGTCGGGCCGGCCGATGCTGAACGGCCATTTCCGCGGTGAACGGGTCGGATCGGGCACGCATCTGTGGAAATTCTCTGAAGCGGTGCGCGCAGGCGAAATGACCGCCGAAGAATTCGTCGAGGCAGAGGCGTCGATGTCCCGCTCGCCGGGGTCTTGCAACACCATGGGCACGGCCAGCACGATGGCCAGCATGGCCGAGGCTTTGGGCATGGCGCTGTCGGGCAATGCCGCGATCCCTGCCGTGGATAGCCGCCGCCGCGTGATGGCGCATCTGACGGGGCGGCGCATTGTGCAGATGGTCAAGGATGATCTCAAACCCTCTGACATCATGACCAAGGCCGCCTTTGAAAACGCGATCCGCACCAATGCCGCCATCGGCGGGTCCACCAATGCGGTGATCCATCTGCTGGCCATGGCAGGGCGCACCAAGGATGTCACCCTGACGCTGGATGATTGGGATAGGCTGGGCCGCGATGTGCCCACGATCCTGAACCTGATGCCATCGGGCAAATACCTGATGGAAGAATTCTTTTACGCCGGCGGCCTGCCTGTCGTGATCAAACGTCTGGGCGAGGCGGGATTGCTGCACCGCGACGCGCTGACCGTCTCTGGCGGGACGATCTGGGACGAGGTCAAGGACGTGCGCAACTGGAACGAGGATGTGATCCTGCCCGTCGAAAAGGCCCTGACGCAATCGGGCGGCATCGCGGTGCTGCGCGGCAATCTGGCCCCCGGTGGCGCGGTGCTGAAACCCTCTGCGGCGACCGCAACCCTGATGCAGCATCGCGGGCGTGCCGTCGTGTTTGAGGATATCGACGATTACAAGGCCCGCATCAACGACCCTGATCTGGACATCGACGAAACCTGCGTGATGGTGCTGAAAAACTGCGGCCCGCGCGGTTATCCCGGCATGGCCGAGGTCGGCAATATGGGCCTGCCGCCGAAGATCCTGAAAAAAGGCATCACCGATATGGTGCGCATCTCTGATGCCCGCATGTCCGGCACCGCCTTTGGCACCGTGGTCCTGCATACCTCGCCCGAGGCGGCGATGGGCGGCCCGCTGGCTGTTGTGCAGAATGGCGATATGATCGAACTCGATGTCGCGGGTCGCCGCTTGCATCTGGACATCCCCGATGCGGAATTGCAGGCGCGTCTGGCCACATGGTCGGCGGAAAAATCAGGGGCCAATCCGCGCCCGGCCAGTGGTTACGCGATGCTTTATCATGACCGCGTGATGGGGGCCGACACGGGGGCCGATTTCGATTTCCTCGTGGGCCATCGCGGCAATGCCGTCGGCAAAGAGGCACATTGATGCGACCCATCTGCCTTGTGGGCATCGGCAAGATCGCCGTTGACCAGCACGTCCCCGCCATTGCCGCCAGCCCCGACTGGACCCTTGCCGCGACGGTCAGCCGCGCGGGCACGGTGGATGGCGTCCCCGCCTACACCGATTTCGCCCAGATGCTTGCGGAACGGCCCGATATCGACACGGTCTCGCTCTGCCTGCCGCCGGTGCCGCGCTATGATTACGCCGCTGCCGCCATCGCCGCTGGCCGGCATGTGATGCTGGAAAAACCCCCCGGCGCGACCTTGGCCGAGGTGCAGGCACTGGCCGCCATGGCGCAGGATGCGGGTGTGACGCTTTATACCACATGGCATAGCCGGATGGCCAAAGGCGTCGCCCCCGCCAAGGCATGGCTTGCGGATAAGATCATCACCGCCGCCCATATCACCTGGAAAGAGGATGTGCGCCGCTGGCATCCGGGGCAGGATTGGGTCTTTGCACCGGGGGGCATGGGCGTCTTCGATCCCGGCAGCAACGCCCTGTCGATCATGACGGAAATACTGCCTGCGCCCGTGCATCTGCGGCAAGCCGATCTCTCCTTTCCGGCCAACCGTGACACGCCGATTGCGGCTGAACTCGCATGGACGGGCAATGTCACGGGCAGTTTCGACTGGCGGCAAACCGGCCCGCAAAGCTGGGACATCACGGTGGAAACGACGGATGGCACGCTCGCCCTGCATGACGGCGGCGCGCAGCTGGTGATCAATGGGGCAGATGTCGAATCCGGCCCCGACCGCGAATATCCCGCGCTCTATGACCGGATGGCAGCACTGGTGAAAACAGCAGCATCCGAGGTCGACATCACCCCGATGATCCATATCGCGGATGCGCTGACGCTGGGCAAACGGCATGTGGTCGACGCTTTCGACTTCTAACCAAGCCCTTGCATCTTCAGAGTAAAAATATCCCCGCCGGAGGCCGCCCCGGAGGGGCGTTTGCGTGTTCATAAACTGCCAAAAATTTACCATTTGATAAAAAATAAAACTGTGGCAGGCTGAGGGTGACACGCCAGACAGGATCCAGCCATGTCCAACCCGATGACCCCCGGAATTGCAGCGGCCCGCTTGCCCGCTGAAACGCTTGCCCAGAACTTCACCGATCTGCACGCCCCCCTCGACCGGCACGAAGCCCGCGTTGCGGCGGATCGCTGCTATTTCTGCTATGATGCGCCCTGCGTCACGGCCTGCCCGACAAGCATCGACATCCCGCTGTTCATCCGCCAGATCAGCACCGGTACGCCAGAGGCTGCGGCGAAAACCATCTTTGACCAGAACATCCTTGGCGGCATGTGCGCCCGCGTCTGCCCGACCGAGGATCTGTGCGAACAGGCCTGCGTGCGCGAAGCCGCCGAAGGCAAACCGGTCGAAATCGGGCGGTTGCAGCGTTACGCCACCGATACGCTGATGGCCCGGCAAAGCCATCCCTATGACCGCGCCCCTGCCACTGGCAAAAACGTGGCTGTCGTTGGCGCTGGCCCGGCGGGTCTGGCCTGTGCGCATCGTCTGGCGATGCATGGCCATGATGTGACGATTTTCGATGCGCAGGCCAAACCCGGCGGGCTGAACGAATTCGGCATCGCCGCCTATAAATCCACCGATGATTTCGCCGCGCGCGAGGTGGATTGGCTGATGGGTATCGGCGGCATCACGCTGCAAACCGGCAAGGCGCTGGGCCGCGATCTGTCGCTTGATGCGCTGGCGGGTGAATTCGACGCGGTGTTTCTTGCAGTCGGCCTTGGCGGTGTGAACGCATTGCGCACCGCAGGCGAGGACAAGGATGGCGTCGATAATGCCGTCGATTTCATCGCCGCGCTGCGGCAGGCCAGCGACCTGACCGCCTTGCCCGTGGGCCGCGATGTCGTGGTCATCGGTGGCGGGATGACGGCGGTCGATGCCGCCGTGCAATCCAAATTGCTGGGCGCGCAGAATGTCACCATCGCCTATCGGCGCGGTCGCGACGCGATGAGCGCCAGCCGCTATGAACAGGACCTTGCCGCATCCCACGGCGTGCGGCTCTTGTTCAATGTCCAGCCTGTCGCGATCCACGGCAATGGGGCCCTGCGCGAGGTCGAACTGGAATATACCGCCGATACCGGCGCAGGTCTGCAAGGCATTGGTGAGACCATCCGCCTGCCCGTCGACCAGCTGTTCAAGGCGATCGGCCAGACGCTGGTCACCGATGCAGGGCTGGCGCTCGACGGGCGCAAGATCGCGGTAACTGGGGCCGGGCGCACCAGCCGCGCTGGTGTCTGGGCCGGGGGCGATTGCGCCAGCGGTGGCGACGATCTGACCGTGACCGCCGTGGCCGAAGGGCGCGATGCGGCGATGGATATCCATGCGGCTTTGACCGCATGAGCAAGGCCGCGTCCCGGGCTTGACCCGGGACCTTTCACATCACCGCACGAGGTCCCGGGTCACGCCCGGGACGGGCGGATAGCAAAGGATAAAGCCATGGCTGATCTGACAACAAATTTTCTGGGCATCACATCCCCCAACCCGTTCTGGCTGGCCTCTGCTCCGCCGACGGATAAGGAATACAATGTCCGCCGCGCCTTTGAAGCGGGCTGGGGCGGGGTTGTGTGGAAAACGCTCGGGTCCGAAGGGCCGCCTGTCGTCAATGTCAACGGCCCGCGCTATGGCGCGATCTATGGCGCGGACCGGCGCTTGCTGGGGCTGAACAATATCGAATTGATCACCGACCGTCCGTTGCAGACCAACCTTGACGAAATCAAACGGGTCAAGGCCGATTACCCCGACCGCGCGATGATCGTCTCGATCATGGTACCTTGCGAGGAACAGGCATGGAAAGACATCCTGCCGCGCGTGCAGGAAACTGGTGCCGACGGGATCGAGCTGAACTTTGGCTGCCCGCATGGCATGTCCGAGCGCGGCATGGGGGCCGCCGTGGGGCAGGTGCCCGAATATATCGAAATGGTCACACGCTGGTGCAAGCAATATTACGACAAGCCGGTGATCGTGAAACTGACGCCCAATATCACTGATATCCGCAAACCTGCGGCGGCGGCGATGCGCGGTGGCGCGGATGCGGTCAGCCTGATCAACACGATTAATTCGATCACCTCGGTGAACCTCGACAGCATGTCGCCCGAACCCTCTATCGATGGCAAAGGATCGCATGGCGGCTATTGCGGCCCGGCGGTGAAACCGATTGCGCTGTCCATGGTGTCCGAAATCGCGCGCCATCCCGATACGCGCGGCCTGCCGATCAGCGGCATCGGCGGTGTCACGACATGGCGCGACGCGGCGGAATATATCAGCCTTGGCTGCGGCAATGTGCAGGTCTGCACGGCGGTGATGACCTATGGTTTCAAGATCGTGCAGGAAATGATCAGCGGCCTGTCGGAATGGATGGATGAAAAAGGCTATACTGCGGTCGAACAGGTCGTTGGCCGTGCGGTGCCCAATGTCACGGATTGGCAATATCTGAACCTCAACTATGTCGCCAAGGCCAAGATCAATCAGGATGATTGCATCAAATGCGGCCGCTGCTTTGCCGCTTGCGAAGATACCAGCCATCAGGCCATTGCCATGTCCGCGGACCGGACCTTTACCGTGATCGACGCAGAATGCGTGGCCTGCAACCTTTGCGTCGATGTTTGTCCTGTCGAGAACTGTATCACGATGGAGGCGATGGAACCCGGGCAGGTCGATCCGCGCACCGGCAAGGTCGTGCAAAAGGATTATGCCAACTGGACGACGCATCCCAACAATCCGGGGGCCGTGGCGGCCGAGTAGTGGGCAAGAATTTTTGTCAAAAATTCTTGGCTTGCGACAAAAATCTTCGGACGAAGATTTTTGCTGTCAGGTGTGGACGACCAGCTGCCCGGCGTTGCAGATGACGATATATTGGCCGCCGCATTCGATCAGCTGAAAACCGCGGCGGGTCACTTCTGCGACAAAAGCGGCGCGCCCGATCTCGCGGTCCACATCGCGAACGGCGCGGCGGACAATCCCGCCCCGACGCGCAGATTTTGCATCAAAAATACGCGCGCACCAACTTGGGTTGGCACGAGGATGGCGAACAGTGGCGGCGTGAACGATTTGCATGGCACCAATCTGCATCACCATCGTTAATGCTGTCCTAAGGACCCAGCAATTTGCCGTAAAGCTGGTCGAGAAAAAGCGCAGCGCCGTCAAAGGGCGCGCGGTCGCCCAGCACCGCGCCGACCTGGACATCGAAATCGGCGTAATGCTGGGTCAATGCCCAGATCGAAAAGATCAGATGATACGGATCGACCGGCGCGATCTTGCCCGCGTCGGCCCAGGCTTGGATGACAGCCGCCTTTTCATCGACAAGCCGCTTGAGATCATTGCGCAGGATGGTTTCGATCCGTGGCGCGCCTTGCAGGATTTCATTGGCGAACAAGCGGCTTTCGCGGGGGAAATCCTTGCTCATGGCCAGCTTGCGCCGGACGTAACCCATGATTTCCGTGACCGGATCACCCGCCGCATCCAGCGCTTGCAACGGTTCCAGCCAGTTTTCCAGCAGACGTTCCAGCAAGGCGGTATGGATCGATTCCTTTGACGGAAAATAGTAAAGCAGGTTGGGTTTCGACAGCCCCGCCGCCTCGGCGATCTGGTCCAAGGTGGTCCCGCGAAAGCCATATTGCGAGAATACATCCAGCCCCGCCGACAGGATCGCCGCCCGATTGCGTTTCTGGATTCGGGTCGGCGCTTTCGTCATGATCTTGCTCTGCCCAAATTAGTGGCGTGACGGCCCGTCTGCTGTCTGCTTTGCTTGCATAACCAGCATTTGCCGAAACCTCACGCGGAAAACTTGACTGGTTCTAAACCTCTGTTAGCGTCCTTTTGACCGTTTGGTCAAACCAAGAAAAATGGAGAGCCCGATGCCATCCCCCGCAGAGAACCTCAAGATCAACGGTGAACGCCTGTGGGACAGCCTGATGGAGATGGCCAAGATCGGCCCCGGCATCGCGGGCGGCAACAACCGCCAGACCCTGACTGATGAAGATGGCGAAGGCCGGCACTTGTTTCAACGCTGGTGCGAGGCTGCGGGCTGCACCATGGGCGTGGACGAGATCGGCAATATGTTCGCCCGCCGCGAAGGCACCGACCCTGACGCGCTGCCGGTCTATGTCGGCTCGCATCTGGATACCCAGCCTACGGGCGGCAAATATGACGGGGTGCTGGGGGTTCTTGGCGGGCTGGAGGTGATCCGCACGCTGAACGATCTGGATATCAAGACCAAACATCCCATCGTCGTGACCAACTGGACCAACGAAGAAGGCACGCGCTATGCGCCTGCGATGCTGGCCTCGGGGGTGTTTGCGGGCAAACATGCGCTGGACTGGGCGCTTGACCGTGTTGATGCCAAGGGCAAACGGTTCGGGGACGAGCTGGAACGGATCGGCTGGAAAGGTCCCGAAAAGGTGGGTGATCGCAAGATGCATGCTTTCTTTGAGCTGCATATTGAACAAGGCCCGATATTGGAGGCTGAAGGCAAGCAGATCGGTGTTGTCACCCATGGGCAGGGGCTGCGCTGGGTGCAATGCATTGTGACCGGCAAGGAAAGCCATACCGGATCGACGCCGATGCATATGCGCAAGAACGCCGGGCGCGGATTGGCGCTGATCACCGAATTGGTCCATGAGATCGCGATGAAGAACCAGCCGAATGCGGTGGGGGCGATTGGGCATATCGACGTCTATCCCAACAGCCGCAACATCATTCCGGGCAAGGTGGTCTTTACCGTCGATCTGCGCACGCATCTGCTGGACAAGCTCAATGCGATGGTGGCCGAATTGATGGACCGCGCGCCACAGATTTGTGCGGATATCGGGGTCGCGTTCGAGGCCGAAATCGTGGGCCAGTTCGACCCGCCCGCCTTTGATGAAAACTGCGTCGCTGCCGTGCGACATGCCGCTGAAAGGCTGGGCTATAGCCATATGGATATCGTGTCTGGCGCGGGGCATGATGCGTGTTGGATCAATGACCTTTATCCAACGGCGATGATCATGTGCCCCTGTGTGGATGGGTTAAGCCATAACGAGGCCGAAGAAATCACGCCTGAATGGGCGGCTGCGGGGGCGGATGTGCTGTTTCACGCGGTGGTCGAGACGGCGGAGATTGTGGCGTGAGTGTGACCCTACAGAACACCCCGGACTTGATCCGGGGCCTCGTACCCAGCCCGGCGAGAGGCCCCGGATCAGGTCCGGGGCGTGATGCGCATTTACCACTTGTTCACCACATGCAGCCAAAATTGCGGCATGACCCACTTCGTCTACATCATGGCCTCACGCCCCAACGGTGCGATCTATATCGGGCGCACCCGCAACCTGCATTCCCGCGTGCAACACCACCGCGACGGACGATCCGTGCATACGGCGAAATACAAGATCAAGACGCTGGTCTGGTTCGAAACGCACGACGATTTCGACTCCAGCCTGCGGCGCGAACGCGCGATCAAACGCTGGCGGCGCGCTTGGAAAAATCAGCTGATCCACACGGCCAATCCGCATTGGCAGGACATCACCGCCCATATTCCTGTCTAAGCCGGACACAGGTCCCGGCTTTGGGCCGGGACGGGTGAAGACAGGGAGAGATCAATGACCACTATCATCAAGAACGGCACCATCGTCACGGCGGACCTGACCTATAAGGCGGATGTCCTGATCGACGGGGGCAAGATCATCGAGATCGGGCAGAACCTGAAAGGCGACGAACAGCTCGACGCCACCGGCTGCTATGTCATGCCGGGCGGGATCGACCCGCATACGCATCTGGAAATGCCTTTCATGGGCACCTATTCGGCGGATGATTTTGAATCCGGCACCCGCGCGGCCTTGTCCGGTGGCACCACGATGGTCGTCGATTTCGCACTGCCTGCGCCGGGTCAGGGCCTGCATGACGCGCTGCAGATGTGGGACAACAAATCGGGCCGCGCGTCTTGCGATTATTCCTTCCACATGGCGGTGACATGGTGGGGCGAACAGGTTTTCAACGAGATGGAAAGCGTCGTCCGCGACCGTGGCATCAACACCTTCAAGCATTTCATGGCCTATAAAGGCGCCTTGATGGTCAATGATGACGAGATGTATGCATCCTTTGCCCGTCTCGCCTCGCTCGGGGCCATCGCGATGGTCCATGCCGAGAATGGCGATGTGGTTGCGGAACTGTCCGCCAAGCTACTGGCCGAGGGCAATACCGGGCCAGAGGCGCACGCCTATTCCCGCCCCCCGCAGGTCGAGGGCGAGGCGGCAAACCGCGCCATCATGATCGCCGATATGACCGGCGTGCCGCTTTATATCGTGCATGTATCCTGCGAAGAGGCGCATGAGGCGATCCGGCGCGCGCGGATGCAGGGCAAACGCGTCTGGGGGGAACCGCTGATCCAGCATCTGACCTTGGATGAAAGCGAATATTTCAATCAGGACTGGGACCATGCCGCGCGGCGCGTCATGTCGCCGCCGTTCCGCAACAAGATGCATCAGGATAGCCTGTGGGCGGGGTTGCAATCGGGCAGCCTGTCGGTGGTGGCGACGGATCATTGCGCCTTTACCACGGATCAGAAACGTTACGGCGTGGGCGATTTCACCAAGATCCCGAACGGCACCGGCGGGCTAGAGGACCGGATGCCGATGCTCTGGACGCATGGCGTGCGCACGGGCCGGTTGACGATGAATGAATTTGTCGCCGTGACATCCACCAATATCGCCAAGATCCTGAATTGCTACCCGCGCAAGGGCGCGGTGCTGGTCGGTGCGGATGCCGATCTGGTGGTCTGGGATCCTGAAAAGTCCAAGACGATCATGGCCAAATCCCAGCAATCAGCGATTGATTACAATGTCTTCGAGGGCAAGAAAGTCACTGGCCTGCCGCGTTTCACCCTGACGCGCGGCCATGTCGCGGTCCATGATGGCGAGATGCGCAGCCGCGAGGGCCACGGCCAATTCGTCAAGCGCGCGCCCAATACGCCGACGAACACCGCACTGTCGACATGGAAAGAGCTGACCGCCCCCCGCCCGGTTGAACGCACGGGCATTCCCGCGACGGGGGTGTGATGACTGATGATCCCGTGATCAGCGCGCAAGGGCTGAACCTGACGTTCCAGACCAATGACGGTCCGGTCCATGCGCTGAAAGATGTCAATATGGATATCGCCAAGGGCGAATTCGTCAGCTTCATTGGCCCATCGGGCTGTGGCAAGACGACATTCCTGCGCTGCATCGCGGGGCTGGAGACGCCGACGGATGGCAGCTTGACGGTCAACGGCATGACACCTGACGCTGCGCGGCGCGCGCGGGCCTATGGCTATGTGTTTCAGGCGGCGGGGCTGTATCCGTGGCGCACCATCGGCGGCAATGTGAAACTGCCGCTAGAGATCATGGGCTTTTCCAAGGCCGAACAGGCCGAGCGGGTGGCGCGCGTGCTGGCGCTGGTTGACCTCGCGGGGTTCGAGAAGAAATTTCCTTGGCAGCTGTCCGGCGGGATGCAGCAGCGCGCCAGTATCGCCCGCGCGCTGGCCTTTGATGCCGATATCTTGTTGATGGATGAACCTTTCGGGGCGCTGGATGAAATCGTGCGCGACCATCTGAATGAACAGCTGCTTGCACTTTGGGCGCGCACCGAAAAGACCATCGGTTTCGTCACCCATTCGATCCCCGAGGCGGTCTATCTGTCCACCAAGATCGTCGTCATGTCGCCGCGCCCCGGCCGGATCACCGATGTGATCGACAGCCCGCTGCCACGCGAACGGCCGCTGGATATTCGCGACAGCAAGGCATTCATCGATATTGCGCATCGTGTGCGCGAAGGATTGCGGGCGGGCCATGTGGATGACTAGGCGCTGCCTCCGGCGGGGATATTTGGGCTCGGAAGATATAGGGGGCCGGGGATGAAATCGGTCTTGCCGATCCTGACCATCGTGGCTGCGATCCTGTTGATCTGGGTCTTGGCAGTCGTGCCGATGAATATGCATCTGACCGCCGATCAGGCGCAGCGCGACGGCTTGGCCGTGACCCCTGCGACCCCGGCGGAACGCCAGGCTTATTCCGGTCTGGGGCTGAGTATCGCCAATCCGGATCTGATCCCGCTGACCTATCATCTGGAGCGGCCGCGCCTGCCCTCGCCGCATCAGGTGGTGGGCGAGATGTGGAACACCATCGCCTTGCAGAATATCACCTCGCGCCGGTCGCTGGTCTATCACGGCTGGGTCACGCTTTCGTCGACATTGGTCGGCTTTGTGATCGGCACGACGCTGGGCATTCTGCTGGCTATCGGGATCGTGCATAACCGCGCCATGGATATGAGCGTGATGCCCTGGGCCATCGCCAGCCAGACCATACCCATCCTTGCCTTGGCGCCGATGATCATCGTGATGATGGGGCAGTTCGGCATTCAGGGCCTGTTGCCCAAGGCCGTGATCAGCGCCTATCTGAGCTTCTTTCCCGTTGTCGTCGGCATGGTCAAAGGCTTGCGCAGCCCCGATGCGATGCAGCTTGATCTTTTGCGCACCTATCATGCCAGCGCGGGGCAGGGGTTCTGGAAGCTGCGCCTTCCGGCCTCGGTGCCCTATCTGTTTGCCTCGTTCAAGATCGGGATTTCGGCAGCGCTGGTGGGGGCGATCGTGGCGGAATTGCCCACAGGCGCGCGCGCGGGATTTGGCGCGCGGATGCTGGTGGGGGATCAATATGGCAATCCGCTGGTGACCTGGGCCGCGCTCTTTGCGGCGGCGATCACGGCAGCGGCGCTTGTCGCGATCTTCACCGCGATGGAAAGGCTGACCCTGCGCCGCATGGGGATGGCCGCAGCATGACCGGAACTGTGCTGATCCCTGTGCTGGCGGTCTGGGCCTTGGGCTGGTTCATCAATGCCCGCCTTGCTGCCAGCCGGGTGGCTGATACCGCGCTCGTGCGCCTGCTGGTGCCGGTGGTTTTTGGCCTGACATTCCTGCTGATCTGGGAATTGCTGGTGCGGCTGACCGGCGTCAGCCCGATCGTGCTGCCACCGCCCAGCATGATTGCCGACCGATTTGCGCATTCGCTGCCGATCCTTTGGGCGGATTTCCAGCAGACGATCATCAAGGGCGCGATGACCGGCTATGTCATCGGGATGGTCTGCGCCTTTGTCGTCGCGGTGTTGGCGGATCGGTCGGATTTCCTGACCCGCGGCATCCTGCCCGTGGGCGGGTTCATGGCGGCATTGCCCATCGTGGGTATCGCGCCGATTTTCGTGCGCTGGCTGGGCAGCGATTGGCAGTCCAAGGCGGCGGTTGTCGCTGTGATGGTGTTTTTCCCGATCCTTGTGAATGTTGTCGCAGGCCTGCGGGACACGACCGCCATGCAGCGCGACCTAATGCGCACCTATGGTGCAGGCTATTGGCAGACCCTGTTCAAGCTGCGCCTGCCCGCCGCCATGCCGTTCATCTTTAACGGATTGAAAATCGCGACGACTTTGGCGCTGATCGGGGCGATTGTTGCTGAATTTTTCGGCTCTCCCACGGTGGGAATGGGCTTTCGGATATCGACATCCGTGGGGCGGCTTGCGCTGGATATGGTCTGGGCCGAAATTGTGGTCGCAGCGATTGCCGGCAGCGCGCTTTATGGTGCTGTCGCATGGGTCGAGGGGCGGGTGACTTTCTGGCACCCATCGCAACGCAAATAACAAGCCCCGGCAAGAGGGCATCACACTGACTTGGAGGTCAAAATGAACAAGACGATGATCGCGGCGGCGCTTGCCGTCGGTCTGGGCGGCATGGCCCAGGCGCAAGACAATGACGTGTCGCTGCAATTGCAGTGGGTCACGCAATCCCAGTTTGCGGGCTATTATGTCGCCCTCGATCAGGGGTTTTATGACGAAGAAGGGCTGAACGTCACCATCCTGCCCGGCGGTCCAGATATCGCGCCGCCACAGGTGCTGGCGGGCGGCGGGGCCGATGCGATGCTGAACTGGATGCCATCCGCTTTGGCCGCACGCGAACGCGGTCTGCCGGTGGTCAATATCGCCCAGCCCTTCAAGACATCGGGTCTGATGCTGACCTGCTGGAAAGATACCGGCATTGAATCGGTCGAGGATTTCCGTGGCCGCACCATCGGCGTGTGGTTCTTTGGCAATGAATATCCATTCCTCAGCTGGATGGCCCAGGCCGGTATCCCCACCGATGGCGGCCCAGATGGCGTGACCGTGCTGCGGCAGGGTTTCAACGTCGATCCGCTGTTGCAGCGCGAGGCGGATTGCATTTCCACCATGACCTACAACGAATATGGGCAGGTGCTGGATGCAGGCGTCGATCCGGCGGAACTGGTGACCTTCATGTATGAAGATCAGGGCGTCGCCACGCTCGAAGACGGGATCTGGGTGCTGGAACAGAACCTTGAAGATCCGGCTTTCGTGGAAAAGATGGTGCGTTTCGTCCGCGCCTCGATGAAGGGCTGGAAATGGGCTGAGGAAAACCCCGAAGCCGCTGGTGCCATCATCATCGAATATGATGAAACCGGTGCCCAGTCAGAGGCGGCCCAGATCCGCATGATGCAGGAAGTCGCCAAACTGACCGCCGGATCGAATGGCGCGCTGGACCCGGCCGATTACGAACGCACCGTGGCGACCTTGCTGGGCGGCGGGTCTGACCCGGTGATTTCGACCGCGCCGACCGGTGCCTGGACGCATGTGATCACCGATCAGGCGCTGAACTGAACTGATCTGACCGATCATGACAAGACATGCGGGCGCCGGCGTGATGCTGGCGCCCGTTTTCATGGGGCCAGCGCAGCTGTGATGCAGGTCTTCGCCCGCCGCCATTCGCCGCCCGCAGACGAGATCTGCGTGGCGATATTGGACCATTTTATAAACAAAAATAAACCAAAATTAGCCGTAGGATGAACAAGCTTTCTTATCGTAAGCAATTTTTAATTTTTGGATATTAACCGTCGTCGTAGGAGGAGTGTGATGTCCTACAGTTTTTATTTGTTCAACCGCGATGCCTGGGATGATCCAAATGGTATGCTGCGCAGCAATGATGATACGGGCAGCGCTGCTGTGGGGGATCAGATAACGCTCCAGACACCTGAATCGGGGCAGGTCGTGACCGTTGCAGGGGATGGCATTGCCGATTCTCGCTCTGTGGCCGGTGGGCTGACCGAAGATTACACGATCAGCGGGACCAGCTTTGCGGCTGGTACATTCATCGAAATGGATTACGGTTTTGTTGTCCGCGACAGCAACGGCATTGATTATTTCATTGGCAAGGTGAAAGTCGCTACCACCATAGATTCGCTGTATAATGGCAGTGTCATGTCCGAAGGCTGGAACCCGGTCACCCAAGAATGGGTCGGACCGCCGCCGATCGGAACCACCTTTACCCTGATTTCGGTTGGCAACGATTATCCTGGCGACTTCAATCCCTGGCAGCTGTTTGGTGGTGGTATACGCAATGGGGCGACGACATTTACGCCTTATTCAAACGATGTGAGGCTTGGGGATGGCGTGACCGCCCCTGTCCTGAAAACCGACTTTTTCCCGATATGTTTTGCTGCGGGAACCCTGATCGAAACCGAGACCGGCCCGCGCCTGATCGAGGAATTGGTGCCGGGTGATCGCATTGTCACCTGCGATGCGGGGTTGCAGACATTGCGATGGGTCGGTCGGCGGCATATCAGGTCCGACGTCTTGTCCCGCATGCCGAAATGGTGGCCTGTGCGTATCAAGGCCGGGGCGCTTGGCGCAGGCTTGCCAAAGCGCGATGTCATGGTTTCGCCGCAGCATCGCGTCTTGATCCGTTCGCGGATCGCCCGGCGGATGTTCGACGCTGACGAGGTGTTGGTCGCAGCAAAGGATCTGGTCGGCTTGGCGGGTATCGCGCGGGCAGATGATGTCATGGATATCGTCTATATCCATCTGATGTTCGACGCGCATCGGATCGTTCTGGCAGAAGGGGCCGCGATGGAAAGTTTCTATCTTGGACCTATGGTGCTGCGCAGCCTCGATTTCGCCACGCGCAACGAGCTGCTTGAACTGTTTCCAGAGATGGAAAAAGAAACGGTCGCTTTTGCCCGCCCCGTGGTCACCGGTCGGCCTGCGCGCAATCTGGTCTCTCGGCATCAACGCAATGCGCAGCCATTGGTTTTTGCCTAGGGGTGCCTGATCTTTTGCGCTGCGGATTGGCTGCAATAGCGGCGGGCGTCCGCCTGTGATCCATAGGCCCGTGATCCACGGGCTGGTCATCCATGGGGCATCACCGGGATTGTCGGTGCTTACCTTTCCGTCAGCTTCAGCTCGATCCGGCGGTTCTGGGCGCGTGCCTGTGCCGTATCGGCGGGGTTCAGCGGCTGGTACTCACCAAAGCCATTGGCGGCCAGCCGCGTTGGCGGGATGCCCAGATCCTCTGCCATGAACCGCACCACCGAGAGAGCGCGCGCCTGGCTGAGTTCCCAATTATCGGCGAAACGGCCGCCCGGGGTGATCGGGATGTCGTCAGTATGCCCGTCGACGCGGATGATCCAATCGATCCCGGCGGGGATATCATCGGCGATGCTGTTCAGGATGCCCGCGACATTGGCGATTTCGGCGCGCCCTTGCGGTGACAGGTCGGCGCGCCCGACTTCGAACAGCACTTCGGATGAAAAGACGAAACGGTCGCCTTCGATCCTGATCCTGTCTTGGCCTTCCAGCACCGTGCGCAGCTGGCCAAAGAAATCGGACCGGAACCGTTCAAGGTTTTCCGCCTCGGCCTGCAGGCGCGCGGCCTCTGATTCAAGCCTGATGCGTTCGGCCTCTTCCAGCGCGATGCGTTGCCGTTCCTCGGAAACCGCCCGCGCCAGCGCGGTATTTAGCTGCGCACCCAGCGTTTCGATTTGCACCTGCGCGGCGCGATCCGCATCTTCGGCCATGTTCAGCAGGCCTTGCAGATTGCCCACCTGATTGCGCAGCGCAAGGATCTGTTCGTTCAGCACCGCGACCTGCCGTTGGCGGGCGTCGGATTGGGCCTCTTGCCGGGACAGGGCGGCATTCGCCGTGGCCAAGAGCGCGGCTTGCCGTTCGGCCTCGGTCAATGCCGCGGCCCGTTCGGCGGCGATTGCGTCCTGCGCTGCACGCGCCGCCGCAAGCAGGGTCAGCGTTTCCTCGGCTTCGCGGCGCTGGCGTTCAAGGTTCAGGGTCATGGCGGTCAATTCGGCATCCGCATTTTGCAGCCTTTCGCGCAGGGCGGCGGCGGCGGCTGCATCGGCAAGGCGCTCTGCCTCTAGCGTGCTGATCCGGGTGGCGTCTTCGTCCCTTGCGGTTTCAAGATCGGCGATCATGGCTTCCAATGCCGCGCGTCTTGCGGCGGCAAGGCGGGCGGTCTCGGCACTTGCGTCAACTTCGCTGCGCGCCTGCGCCAGGGCAAGGTTCAAGGCCTCTTGTTCGGACAGCAATTGGTCTTGCGCGGCCTCCAGCCCCGAAATCGTGTCGCGCGCCTGCCGCTGGTCGGCCAATAGCCCCGCGATCTGCGCCTCGAAACCGGTGATCTGGTTTTGCGCTTGTTCGAGCGCCCGATCCTGTGCCGCACGTTCCGCGATCAGCCCTGCGATCTGGTTGGCCTGCTGGGCCGCTTGCGCATTGGCGGCGTCAAGATCGGCGCTGAGCATGGCGGTCCGGTCGCGTTCCAGCCCAAGCGTCGCGGCGAGCGTAGCCATTTCGACTGACAAGAGGTCAAGTTCCGATTCCTGCCCCGTGATGGTTTCGCGCAGCGTGAACTGGATCACCATGAAAATACTGAGCACGAACATCAGCACCAGCAGGATGCCGGTCATCGCATCCACGAAACCCGGCCAGATCGCGTTTTGAAAACGGTTGGATGACCTGCGGCTGAGCGCCATGGATCAGCCTCTTTCCCGGATCGCGCTGGCAAGGGCGGCCAGATCCTGCCGCAACGCGCCGATGCTTTCATGCCGCCCGGCGGAAAGTTCTTCGAGCAGCCGCAGCAATTGCACATCGATCGACCGCAGCCGCATCCTGCTTTCGGCATCGATCCCATCCATCCCGCTATCCTCCAGTTTCTGGATCAGCGCGGCCTGCCCATCGGCCACGCGGGCCAGCTGGGCGGATGTATCATGCGTGGTCGCGACCTGTGTCAGCGTCGTCATGGCCTGGGCCAGGGTCTGGAACCGGCTGTCGGCGGCGGCGCGGTCAGCCTCGTTCTGCGCCAGCAGCAGCTGGATCGTGTCCATCACTTCGCCCATCTGTTCGACCATGGCCGTGGCCGCGGCCCCGCCCGTGCCCGCGCTGTCATCGCCGTCGATCCCGACGCGGGTGATGGTGGACATCCATTCTTCAAGCTCGCGGTAGAACCGGTTTTGCCCGTGCCCTGCGAAAAGTTCTAGCAGACCGACGACCAGCGACCCCGCAAGCCCCAACAAAGAGCTGGAAAAGGCCGTGCCCATCCCGCCCAGCTGGTTTTCCAGCCCGTCCTGAAGCCGCCCAAAGATATCGGCACCGGATTCGCCGTCGCCGGGGTTCAGCGACCGGATGGTTTCGACCAATGCCGGAACGGTGGTTGCCAGCCCATAGAATGTGCCCAGAAGCCCCAGAAAGATCAGCACATTCCCGATATAGCGCGTGATCTCGCGGTCTTCGTCGATGCGCTGGGCGACGGAATCGAGGATGGACCGCCCAGAGCTGGACGAAATCTGTGTCCTTGCGCCGCGCGACCGCAGCAAGGTGGCCAAGGGCGCCAGTAACGAGGGCGCAGCGGTAAAGCTATGCCCGCCGGTTTCGCGCGCGAAAAGCTCGATCCAGCGGACCGAATTCATCAATAGGAAAACCTGGTTGAAGCAAGACAATACCCCCAGCACGAAAACGCCCAGGATCACCCCGTTCAGATAGGGATTCGACAGATAGATCGCCTTGATCTGGTCAAGCCCGAGATACAGCCCCGCCCCGACAAGCCCGATCACGATCAACATGAACAGCAATTGGCGGATCGGTTGGGAAAACTGCGGCGCTGCCTTGGCTACCCGTTTGTCTGACACGCAGGTTCATCCTTATCTGGTGGTGGTTGATTGCACCCATAGCAGCATATGGCGGTATGGGGACCAACCCAAACAAAATCGCGGCGGTCTTATGTTGCTGTCAAGGCACGAACACGGCCTGCCAGCCACGTCATATCGGCATCCTTGATCCCCATTTCGGTCAGATGGGCGGCGGTGTTGTAAAGATATTCGGTATTCGGCCCGCGCCCGCCCACCGCATGGGCGATCATTTGTGCCTGCTGTTCCAGGTCGAACTGGCAATATTGGATATGGTTGCGGTCCACCACATAGGCCAGCGCCGTGATCTGTTCGCCGCTGTCGCAGATCAGCGGCACCTCTTGTTCGACATAGGCCGATGACACCAATTCGCGTTCGCGCAGCATCGCCAGGACAATGGCTTCGTCCTGGGGCGCGACCTGAAAGGCAACACCCGTGCATTGCCCGCCGGGCTGATGATCCAGCGCAAGCACAAGGCCGGGATGGTCAGGCGTGCCGCGATGATGGATCGACAACATGCAAAAACTGCGGTGATAATCGGGCAGCCGGGCCTTAAGACGCCGCTGGGGCGCAAAGCCGGGGTTCCATAACAGCGACCCATATCCGAAAACCCACATAGACCTGCCCTTTCCTGTCACGCCCATAAACACCCTTTGGGCGCCGACGGAAAGGGGTCAGACCGCGCGCATCAGATCGCCAAAGATCGTATCCTGGTAATCGCGCAGGTAGATTTGCAGCCAAGGCGTGTAATGTTCGGGGTGGCGCGTCACATCTGCCGACAGGTCGTAGAAATCCACCCAGGCTGTCGCCATCACCTCGGCAGGGTTGGGGGCAATGCGCAGATTGTTGGGGGCATCGGCGACATAGACCTCGACCAGTTCATGTTCGATCAACCCATCGCCGACATCGGCGCGATATTCGATCTGGTCGCGATGTGTTGGATAAAGGCCGGTGATCCCCAATTCCTCGTCCAGGCGGCGCAGCGCGCAGGCGGCGGGATCCTCGTCCCATGCGGGATGGGTGCAGCAGGTATTCGCCCAAAGCCCGGGCGTGTGGTATTTGTCCAGTGCGCGTTGCTGGATCAGCACCCGCCCGCGGTTCATCACAAAAACGCTGACCGCCTTGTGTTTCAGCCCGCGCTGATGCGCTTCAAGCTTTTCGACCGGTTGCAACCTGCCATTCACCCAGGCCGGGATCAGGATCGTCACGTCCGCAGCGGCGACACCAGCCGCGTCAGATGCGCGAGGTTCTTGATGCCGATTTTCAAATGGGCCATGGGGCGGGCCTTGACCAGTTTCTTGTTCATGTAAGCCTCGAATGTCAGCTTTTGGACGTCGATATCGTGACACAGTGACACGAACCGTTCGCGCCGTTCGTCGCTGCGGTAATAGGCATTCTGCATCGCCCCCAGAACGCGGAACACCTGTTTATGTTCCTGCATGAACAATTTGCGCGCCAGTTGCAAATCCTTGACCCTGCCAGAGGCAAGACAGGCCGCCGCCGCCGTTGCTGCCACGCGCCCGCCGACCATCGCGTAATAGATGCCCTCGCCCGAGGATGGCGCCACGACACCTGCCGCATCGCCCGCCAGCAGCACGTCGCGCCCATTGTCCCAACGGTCAAGAGGTTTCAGCGGGATCGGCGCGCCTTCGCGGCGGATCGTCTTGCAATCTGTCAGACCAGAGGCCGCGCGCAGATCGGCTGTCGCCTGTTTGACATCGACGGATTTCAGCATCGACCCCATGCCGACACTGGCCTGCGCGCCATGCGGAAAGACCCAGCCATAGAAATCGGGCGAAATCCGTCCGTCATAAACGACGTCGCAGCGCAGCGGATCATAGGTCGCATTGGCGGCGGGGGCCTCGATGATCTCATGATAGGCGATCACATAGGGGATCTTGTCGCCATCCTTGATTTCGGCCCGCGCGACATTGGACCGCGCGCCATCGGCCCCGATGACCAGTTTCGCGCTGAGTTGCATGTCATTGCCGCTGACCTTGTCGCGATAGATGACATGGGTGCCATCCGCGTCGCGGGTGATCTTGGTAAAGGTGCCTGCATAGCGATGCGCCCCCGCATCCTGCGCGCGTTTGCGCAGGAATGCGTCGAAATGTTCGCGGTCCACCATGCCGACATAGCCGTTCTCGATCGGGATATCGACCTGGCGGCCCGTGGGCGAGATCATCCGTGCAGTGTTCACCTTGGCGACGATCTGGTCGTCGGGGATGAAGAAATCCGCGATCAGCCGGGGTGGAATGGCCCCGCCGCAGGGTTTGATCCGCCCTTCGCGGTCGATAAAGGCGACCTTGTGCCCGGACCGTGCCAGATCCTCGGCTGCGGTGGCCCCGGAAGGCCCTGCGCCCACGACGATGACATCATATTGCATTGGCTATTCTCCCGGAACGAGGGTTGCGGACGGCATCTTGCGGTCCATGATCTTGGCGGCCACGACAGCGGCGGCGATGAAAAGGCAGGCCTCAAACAGGAAGACCGCGCCAAAGGCCTGGGTGTCGGTCAGGTTCAGGCGCAGCAGATCGGCCATGCCAGCCCCCAGCAGCCCGCCGAAACCGGCGGCAATGGCCTGTGCCGCACCCCAGAGCCCCATGCGCGTGCCTTCGCGCCTCTCGCGGCCCTGACCGGCCAGCGCCATCATCGACCCGATGGCCGCGACAGCGAACATGCCGTTGAAAAAGCCCAAGGTCACGACAGCAGGCAGGATCGGCGCGCCCGGCCCCACAGGCCCCAGCAGTGTGATGATCGCCAGCGCACCGGCCGACCCCAGACAGCCCGCCATGACCCAATTGCGCAAAGCCCCGATTTTCAGCCCTGTTGCCATGATGCCCACGGTCAACATGCCGATGAACACCCCGCCGTTCTGCGCCCCTGACAGCGACGTGGTCTGCCCCGGCGTCAGGCCGAAAACCAGCCCGGCATAGGGTTCAAGGATCAGTTCCTGCATGAAATAGGCCGTCATCGCCAGAAAGACGAATAAGGTGAAATTGCGCGCCTTGGGTTCGCCCCAGACCTCTGTTAGCCCTGCGCGAAAGGGGGTGGGGTCGGGTTCGCGGCTGACTTTCAGCCCCCGCTCGATGCCCCAGACGGCTAGCGTTGTCACGCCAATCGCGATCAGCACGACGGCGGCCACGATCTCGATCAGGCGCAAGGGGGTATAGGGGTCGATCAGCGTGCCGACCACGCCCGCGGTCATGGCGATCCCGAAGATCATCATCAGCCATGTGATCGTTGCTGCCGCTGCGCGCCGGTGCGGTGCGGTGGTCGTGGCCAGCAAGGCCAGCAGTGACGTGCCCGATGCGCCGACGCCCATGCCGATCATCGCATAGGCGCCGATGGACAGTATCATGCCCCAGACAAAGGAGGCTTCGAGCACCATCAGCCCGATCGTCGCGGCCAAGGCACCCGCCCCCAGCGCGACCATTCCGCCGATGATCCAGCGCGTGCGCTGCCCGCCGGTATCTGATGCATGGCCCCATTTCGGCCGCGACATCTGGACGCCGTAATGCAGCGCCACCAGCAGGCCGGGGATCACCGCAGGCAAGGCCAGTTCCACCACCATCAGCCGGTTCAGCGTCGAGGTCATCAGCACCACGATTGCGCCCAGGGCCATCTGCACCAGGCCCAGCCGGAAAATCTGTGGCCATGTCAGCGTCATGCCATCGCCCCCAAGGCGGTCGCGGCGATCATCATGCCGCTGATATAGAACAGGATTCCCATGCCCTGATACCATTGCGCCTTGCCCAAAGGATCGCGCAGCAGCACCCGCATCGCGGCCAGTTGCACCGCCAGCATCGCACCGACACCCAAGGCGTGCAGCGGATGGCCCCAATAGGCCAGCAGGCCGATCACGCCGAGCTGCGGCACAGCCATCACCCAGCAAGCCACCCGCGCCGCGCGATCCGGCCCCAGCGTGACAGGCAGGGATCGCAGGCCCATGGCGCGGTCACCCGCAACCGCCTTGAAATCGTTCAGCGTCATGATCCCATGCGCGCCAAGCCCGTAAAGAACAGCGATTGCGATGACCGGACCAGAGGGTGCGCCCGATGTCAAAAGCGCGGCACCCGTGACCCAGGGCAGCGTTTCATAGGCCAGCCCGCATAAGGCCGGCCCCCAGATGCCTGATTTCTTGGCGCGGACAGGTTCCGCCGAATAGGCCCATGCCGCCAGCACGGCAAGAATCGTCGCGCCAAAGACCCAAGGCCCCAAATGATAGCCAAGGCCCAGCCCCAGCAAGGTCATCACCAGCGCGATCCACAAGCCCCAGCGCCCCGGTATCCGGCCAGAAGGGATCGGCCGGTCAGGTTCATTGATCGCGTCCACATGCCGGTCGCACCAATCATTGGCTGCCTGGCTCATGCCGCAGACAATCGGGCCTGCCAGCAAGATACCCAGCAGAATCAATGTCCAATTGCCCGTAAACGCCGCCCCCGAAGACACGATCCCGCACAGCAGCGCCCACATCGGCGGGAACCATGTGACCGGTTTGATTACCTGCAGGACCGCCCGCGGCTCTGGCCAGCGGCGCTCGGGATGTTTCAGGGCAAGATCGATGGCGACATTCATTCTGTCACTCTAAGATGACAGTAATGGCCAGAGCAAGTGTAAACTAAAGCTTACACTGCGCTAATCGGTCGCGTTGTCGATGGGGGCCATGCGCGGCGGCTTTCACAAAATCCGCAGCCGATCAAGTGCTTTGTCATGACCACCGTACGGTGGGTCTTTTGACAAGGATTTCCGTTTACGGTCTTGTCGCATGGCGTGGCCTGCAACCGCGCGCCCGGCCCTCTCGAAGTGGAACAGTTCCAATGAACGATATTCTTGTCCCGGCCGACCCCGCCGATCTGATCGACCGGATTGTCGCGCTGCAATTGCGTATCGACGCGATGGACGATCCGTCGCTGCAATCCGAGCTGCGTCGCCAGCATGGGCTGCTGTCGCGTCTGGCGGACCGGATCATGCCGCCCGATGATATCTTGCCCGATCTGATCCAGCAGCTTGGCGATGCGCGCAGGGATCTGGCGAGCCTGCTGACGGATCTGCAGATCTGCGACGCGCGCAAGGATTACGGCATTGCTTTCGTGGCCATGTCGCAGGCTTTGCTGGCGGCCATCGCCTCGGTTGAAGAGGCGCGCAAAGGCATCAACCAATGCTATGCGCGCCATGCCGCGCGATCCGCGACAGACGGCTGGCCCGAAAACTGAGCGTATTTTAATCGCATTGCAGCTTTAACGGCCCCTTCATATTGCAAACGCTAAAGCTGGCCTCGGGTGGCAGAGGTGCGGCATGACAAAAGCAAATGATAAGCCAACGATCATCAAGCGCAAAAAGGTGGTTGCCGGTGGCGGTCATCACGGTGGCGCCTGGAAGGTCGCTATGATTGTTGGTCCTTCAAAAGGCGCTTTGCGCCGGGTTGGTTCATAAATCTGCGGATATGCAGGTTGTTGCGCCATTCTGACGTTGATGTCGGCACCCCGGTGCCTGCCATCCTGCCGTTCGGGCAGTGCGCCGAGTTAAGCGCCGGATCCTGAACAACGGATTAATGTCCAAGATCGCGATTCAGCCAATTCGACTCAAATCAGGCCTTTCTGACCAGATCGGGCCGCGCGACCGGGCTGGCCGCAAAGCGCCCTGATTGATCATAGACCTGCAGCCCGTCGCGCACTGCCTTAAGGGCGGTCAGCCGCAGGCGCGCGGCGCTGATCCCCTTTAGCGCGGCGGCCAGCAGGGCCTGATTCCGCGTAAGCAGCCCTGATATTGCGCGCAGATCGGTCGCCGTGCGCGGCGCCTGCTGCAAATCGTCGAACAGCTGGTCCTTGCGCGCGGCCAGATCGTCAAGCACGGCATATTGCCCGGCCAGAATCGCCGTGGTTTCCGCCTCTAGCAGGCTGCGCAATTGGGCGATTGTCGGGTCACGCATCGATGCTGCGCTTCATCGCGTTGAACAGCGATTCGGCAAGGCCGATACCGCCCGATTTCGCCAGTTCATCTGACTGCGCGTCGCGCAGAAAGGATGAAAACTGATCCTCACCGATACCGCCGCTGAAAGAGCTGCTGCTGGTTCCCAGCCCCGCCGATTTCAGCATTTCCGACAGAAAAGTGGCTTCGAGTTTTTGGGCGGCTTCGCGCAGTTTGCTGTCGCCACTTAGCGATTCGGGGATGGCGATCGGCGCGCGCGGGGGCGACAATACGGGGATGATGGTCATGTCAAATTCCGTCAGTGGTTTTTTTCATCCTGCCGCAAAGCCGTAAACATTCAGTAAGTTTCTTCTGTCACAACATGCCGAACATTATCGGACAGGACATTGCATGTTTGTGCCCCAATTGATTCCCGCTGCATCGGCACTGCCCGAGGCCCCTGCCGGTGCTGTCGCGCTGGCAGGCCAGGATGATTTTCACCTTGCTTATGATGCGGCTGCCACAGTGCCGGCTATTGACCCGCCGCCCGTGCCAGATACGGCGATCATCATTCCCGATCTGGCTGCGGCTGTGGATCTTGATCCCGACATGCCGATTCTGGCTGGTGATATGATGGGGGAAATCAATCCTGATCAGGCGCTGATGACGATGGCAGAACCTGCGATCACCGCCGCCGGTCCCGATCCGAAAACCGCCCTGTCGACCATCGCGGTGGCCGACCCGCGCCAGCCGGTCAAAATCACCCAGCATGCGCTGGTCCAGATGATGTTTGACAGCCCCGCCGCGCCCGTCCCGCCGCCGGCTGCCGATGCACCCGTTCTGCCTGCGCCGACAAATGCGCTGCTCGCGCCGCGCCCGCCCGCCTTGGCAGAGGAAATCGCCCGGGCCAATCTGCCCGATCCGGCCCTCGTCCCCACCCCGCGCGACGCCCTCACCATAAAGCAAGACGCAGCAATCGCCCGCATGGCCAGCGCTGTCGCCGCCCCGCCGACCCAGGCACCGCTGCCGGCTGCCGTGCCGCTGCCGGTTGCCGCCGCGTCACCACCTGCCGCGCCAGCGCCGGCGCTGGTGCCGCTGCCGGATGACATCCCCGCAGCTGCGCCGCCCGCTATCGCCGTGGATCGGGCGGTGCCGCCGCCTGTCGTGGCCATGGTCAAGCGACCCGAGCTTGTCACCCCGGCTGTCAAAGGGCTGGACCCTACGGGGGGCATCGCGCTTGGGGGTGACGAAAGTGCTGTGCTATTTGCCCCTGCTGGCGATACGACGACAACGGCGGGCGCGGCCAGGGCATGGGATACGTCAACTGCGCCTGCGCTTGCCCGCCATGTTGCCCAGCAGCTGGCGGTCACCATCACGCAGACCGGTGGACAGCTGACCGAGATCGCGCTGAACCCCGATGAATTGGGCCGGGTCCGGATGAGCATGTCGCTGACCGACGGCACCTTGATGTTGCATATCAATGCGGAACGGCCGGAAACAGCCGATTTGCTGCGGCGTCACATTGATACTTTGGCGCAGGAATTCCGCAGCCTTGGCTATGACGATATTTCCTTTGATTTCGGCGATGGGCGCAGACAGGACGACGCGCGCCATGACGCCGGTCCGCTGCCTGACCATGCCGAAGATGTCACCGAACAGCAGGTGCCGGACCTCACAGAAATGCCACAGCCGCGCAGCGGCCTTGACCTGCGCCTTTAAGGAGAGATGATGGAAATCGCCCAATCCACCAGCACGATTGCAGTGAATAACACGCAAGCGCCTGCGGAATCGCAATCCGCGGTCAGTTCCGATTTTGAAACCTTCTTGCGGATGCTGACCGCGCAGATGAATAATCAGGACCCGCTCAACCCCGTTGAATCAACCGATTTCGCGACGCAGCTGGCGACATTCTCAGGCGTCGAACAGGCCGTGCTGACGAATGATCTGTTGCGGGGGCTTTCGCTGCAACTCGGGGTTTCGGGGTTGGCGGCCTGGGTCGGCAAGGAAGTGCGCGCGCCTGCGCCCGTCTATTTTGACGGGGCACCCGTGACGCTGCACCCCAACCCCGCGGCGACCTCTACCGCTGGCGAAATTGTCGTGCGTGATGCTGGCGGGGCGGTGGTGCAGCGGCTCGCGTCACCTGCGACGACTGACCCTGTGCAATGGGACGGTGTCGGCAGCAACGGGGATCGCTTGCCCAATGGTGTCTATAGTTTCGCCTTTGTCAGCCTAAGAGATGGCCAGACCTTGGGCGAGAACCCTGTCGAAACTTATAGCACAGTCAAAGAGGTCCAGTCGACTGGCGGGCAGACCAGCCTTGTCATGGATGGCGGCATCGTGATCCTGTCGGGCGATGTGACGGCGCTGCGCAATGCATCATGATGCGCCGTAGCGCAGGTAATCGGGTGCAGATTGCCTGCAAAAGGCCAGCAATAGGCGGCAACGCATCACCCGCCACCCATCTGGATTACATCAGCTGGCCCAGCCACATCGCGCCGCCAACCAATACCCCCCCCAACGCCATCCACGACAGGCGCGCGATCCTGCGTTGCGGTTTCGGTTCGGGTGCCGGGTTGTTCAGGCGGATCAGGGCCTCTTCGGCAAGGCGTGGCAGCTGCGGGCCAAAGCGCGACAGGATCATCGCGGTGCGGCCAAGGTCGCGCAGCAGGGCCTTTGGCCCGATGCTGTGCTTGATGTAATCTTCGACCACGGGTTTCGCGACTTCCCAGATATTCATCCGTGGATCAAGCGACCGGGCCACGCCTTCGACGACGACCATCGTGCGTTGCAGGTGGATCAGCTCTGTGCGGGTTTCCATGCCGAAACGTTCGGTCACCTCGAACAGATAGGACAAAAGCCGCGCCATGGAAATGCGGCTGGCATCCATGCCAAAGATCGGCTCGCCCACGGCGCGCAGGGCGCGGGCGAATTCATCGACGTCGCGGTTGGCGGGGACATAGCCTGCCTCGAAATGGACCTCGGCGACGCGCTGGTAATCCTTGCGGATGAAGCCGAACAGAATTTCGGCATAGACGCGGCGGGTATATTCGTCGATCCGGCCCATGATCCCGAAATCATAGGCGATGATGTCGCCGGCCGCGTCGACCTTGAGATTGCCTTGATGCATGTCGCCGTGGAAATAGCCGTCGCGCAGCGCATGGTTCAGGAACAGCCCCAGCACACGGTTCGCCAGCACGCGCCGGTCATGCCCTGCGGCATCCAGCGCCGGATTATCGCCGATCCCGGTGCCTTCGGCCCAGTCCAGCGTCATGACTCGCCGCCCCGACAGGTGCCAGCGGACCTGCGGCACGGTAAAGCCCGTGTCATCCTTGGTATTGGCGGCAAATTCGGCGGCGGCAGAGCTTTCCAGCCGCAGGTCAAGTTCGCCCATCACCACGCCTTCGAAATGCGTGATCACATCCATCGGGCGCAGGCGGCGCGACGCAGGCGACAGCACTTCGATCGTGCGGGCGGCGAAATAAAAGGCGTCGATATCCCGGCGAAAGGCCTTTTCGATGCCGGGGCGCAGGATCTTGACGGCCACGGCCTCGCCGGTGTCGGCCAGATGGGCCTTGTGGACCTGCGCCAGTGATGCAGCGGCAACCGGGGCGGAAAAGCTGGAAAACAGCTTTTCGACGGGCATCCCCAGCTCTCGCTGGATTTCGGCCTTGGCCTCGGCCATGGAAAAGGGGGGCAGCTTGTCTTGCAACACGCGCAGCTGCACGGCCATGTCAGCGCCCACCACATCGGGGCGCGTCGACAGGATCTGCCCGAATTTGATATAGGCCGGGCCAAGCGCCGTCAGCGCGCGGGGGGCGGGGGGCATCAACGGATCGCCTTTGTAGCCCAGCCATTGGAACGGCCAGACCAGCGATCGCAGCGTGACGCGCAGCAAGATCCCAACGTCGAAAGCGTCCAGAATCACCTTCATCGCACCGGTGCGTTCCAGCGTCGCACCTGTCCGGATCAGGCGGATGATATTATGAGGTCCGCGCACCCTAAAGCTTCCACCCCGAATGCAGCGCCGCCACACCCAGCGTCAGGTTGCGGTATTTCGCATTGCCGAAGCCTGCGTCGCGGACCATGCCAAGGAATGTATCCTGATCGGGGAATTGTCGGATCGATTCGACAAGATATTGGTAACTGTCACGATCCCCCGCGATGATCTGGCCCATGCGTGGGATGACGTTGAAGGAATAGGCGTCATAGGCGGCCTGCATCATCGGGTTCGGGATCTGGCTGAATTCCAGCACCATCAAGCGTCCGCCGGGTTTCAGCACGCGGTAAGCCTCGGCCAAGGCGTCTTGCGGGCGGGTCACGTTCCGGATGCCGAAGGAAATCGTGTAAACGTCGAAGGTATTCGCCTCGAAGGGCAGCGCCATCGCATCGCCCACCACCCAGTCAAGGCTGTCGGACATCTGCGCTGCCTCGGCGCGTTTGCGGCCTTCGACCAGCATGGATTCGGTCAGGTCAAGCACGGTCGCATGCCCGCGCCCCGCGCGTTTGAGGAAACGGAACGACACATCGCCCGTGCCGCCGGCCACATCCAGCAAGCGCTGGCCGGGACGGGGCGCCAGCCAATCCATCATCGCATCTTTCCAGATCCGGTGGATGCCGCCGGACATCACATCATTCATGATGTCGTATTTGCTGGCGACAGAGGAAAACACGCCCTGCACGCGGCCTGCCTTTTCATCTTCGCGGACGGTGTCGAAACCGAAATGCGTGGTCTTGTCTGTATCGTCGGTCATCGGGGCTTGTGGTCCTTTGCGCTGGTCCCAACTATAGGGCGCAGACAAAGGCTTACAACGCCGACCCGCCGATAGAAAGTCCGCCATGCCCGAATTGCCCGAGGTTGAAACCGTCAAGGCTGGAATAGCCCCCGTCATGACGGGGCAAGTGATCGCGAAAGCCGAGGTCAACCGGCCCGATCTGCGCTGGCCTTTTCCCGAAAACATGGCGGACAGGCTGACCGGACGGCGGGTCTTGGCCCTGCGGCGGCGGTCGAAATATATTCTGGTCGATCTTGATAGCGGCGAAACCTTGCTGATCCATCTGGGCATGTCGGGGCGGATGCTGGTCTCGGGGGCGCCGCAGGGGGTGTTTTGCCATCCCCATCCGGCACCTGCGAAACACGACCATGTTGTGCTGCATATGGATGGCGGCGCGCGGATCACCTTTAACGATGCGCGCCGTTTCGGGGCGATGGATCTGATGCCGACGGCGGCGCAGGACGATCATTGGCTGATCCGCGATCTGGGGCCGGAACCCTTGGGCAATGCGTTCGACGAAACCTATCTGGTCGCGCGGCTGAAAGGGCGCAACACCCCGATCAAATCGGCCTTGCTGGACCAGCGGATCGTGGCCGGGCTGGGCAATATCTATGTCTGTGAGGTGTTGTTTCGCGCCGGTATCGACCCAAGGCGCAAGGCGGGCCGGATCGCGCCCAGCCGCATCGCCTCCTTGGTGCCGCTGATCCGCGACGTGCTGACCGAGGCGATTGCCGCGGGCGGATCGAGCCTGCGCGATTACCGCCAAAGCGATGGTGAGCTTGGCTATTTCCAGCATGGTTTTCAGGTCTATGACCGCGAAGGCGCGCCATGTGTCACCCCCGATTGCGGCCGTCCGATCAGCCGCATTGTCCAATCGGGGCGGTCGTCTTTCTTTTGTGCCCAATGCCAAAGATAACTTGAACCATGCGCTGCCTTTGTTAAGCACGGGACTCTGATCATCAGCAAAAGGACAGCGGCATGGCCTATGAGAACATCATCGTCGATACGCGCGACGACGTGGCAACCATCACGCTGAACCGGCCCGATGCGCTGAACGCGCTGAACGGCGATCTGCTGCGCGAGCTTTGCACAGCGCTGGAAGAGGCCGACACCAGCGACAAGGTGCGCTGCATCATTATCACCGGATCGGACAAGGCCTTTGCCGCCGGTGCGGATATCGCCGAAATGGCGGATAAGAGCTTTGTCGATCTTTACACGACCCGGTTTTTCGAAAATGAAACCGACCGTTTCAACCGAACCCGCAAGCCGATCATCGCGGCTGTTGCAGGCTATGCGCTGGGTGGCGGCTGCGAATTGGCAATGATGTGCGATTTCATCATCGCCGCCGATACCGCGAAATTCGGCCAGCCCGAGATCAATCTTGGCGTCATCGCAGGGATTGGTGGGACCCAGCGGCTGACGCGCTGCGTTGGCAAGGCGAAATCCATGGATATGCATCTGACAGGCCGGTTCATGGATGCGGCAGAGGCCGAACGCAGTGGGCTGGTCAGCCGCGTTGTCCCGGCCAAGGAACTTTTGGCCGAGGCGCGCAAGGCAGCGGTCAAGATCGCCGCAAAGTCGCAGATCGCGGCAATGGCGGCCAAGGATGCGGTCAACCGATCTTTCGAGACCACGCTGGCCGAAGGGTTGCATTATGAACGCCGCCTGTTCCAATCGCTCTTCGCCACTGATGATCAGACCGAAGGCATGACCGCCTTTCTGGAAAAGCGCGAGGCGCAGTTCCGCGACCGCTGATATTTCGGGTTTCCTTCGGGGGAAAACTGCACTAAAGCCCGCAACACATGCGCGAGAGGCCCGCCTAGGCCAGAATCACCGGTACTGAACCCGGTCGGGGCTTTTTGCGCTTAACAGATCAATTTGACCCGACGAAGGGAAAGACCCATGGCAAATACACCGCAGTCCAAAAAACGGGCCCGTCAGAACGATGCGCGTTTTCAGGTTAACAAAATGCGCCGTTCGCGCATCCGCACATTCCTGCGCAAAGTCGAAGAGGCCATCACCTCTGGCGATCAGGCCGCCGCGATCGCAGCATTGCGCGCCGCCCAGCCCGAACTGATGCGCGGCGTGACCAAAGGCGTCGTCCACAAGAACACCGCCGCGCGCAAAATGTCGCGCCTGTCCGCCCGTGTGAAAGCAATCGGCTGATCCACCGGCACCATCCGGCCAGATTCGACAGACGCGCCCTTTGCGGGGCGCGTTTTTTTTTGTGCAGGTGTTGCAGGCCTGCCGAGAATCTGGCGCAAAACCAAGACGCCAGAGATTCTTTTCGGGCAAAGGCAGAGTCAAGCACGTTGTTATGTTGAAGCAGCCCTAAACCCCTTGCTAGCTTGACGCTGCGATTCACATCGTTCCGGGGGGACATGGGGGGATCGATCCGGTCTGACATCCGCAAGCCTGCTGTTGCTGCAAGGGTGGTCAGAATATGAGGGTCGGCCTTCGTGCAAATGTGACTGGGGTAAACTGCGAAAACGTAGGATCCCGCATTTGTGTCTGCGTGGACATCAAGGGCTGCTCTTTGGTGTTCGTTGCTGCTGTGTCACCATGCGTCTGCCGTTTTGGTGCGCGAGTAACATCGTGTGCCCTGAATGGACTGTAGCTTGATAAAGGCATTTCGACCGGGGTGGACACCTCGGCCGCCTGAAATGTTGTTGTCGACGGCGATGTGACATGGCGAAGATGGGTGCGGCTCTGCTGTGGGGTTGTGCGGGGTGAGGGTAAAGAAAAGAATGACGAACGATATCTGGGCAAAGGTGCTTCTGACACTCAAGGGGGCGCTTGGGGTGAACAATTTTTCCAACTGGATCGAACCGCTGGAATTTGCCCAACTGGCCGATGGTGTTGCCGTATTTCATGTGCCGACCAATTTTATTGGCAATTATGTCTCTCAGAATTTTGGTGATCAGATCATCTATCACCTCGGCCAGCAGGGCGAGGCTGTGCAGCGCCTGCAATTCAAAGTGCCCGCGGTGGCGCAGGCTGCGCCGAAACCCGCGCCCAAGCCTACGGCCCGCACTGTCAGCGTTGACGAAATCTCGGGCTCGCCGCTGGATGCGCGGTTCACCTTTGACACATTCGTCGTCGGCAAACCCAATGAGCTGGCCCATGCCGCCGCACGCCGCGTCGCCGATGGCGGCCCAGTGACCTTTAACCCTTTGTTTCTTTATGGTGGGGTCGGTCTGGGTAAAACCCATCTGATGCATGCCATCGCGCATGAATTGCAGCGCCGCTCGCCGGAATTGAACGTGCTCTATCTGTCGGCTGAGCAATTCATGTACCGTTTCATCACCGCGCTGCGCGAACGCAAGATGATGGATTTCAAGCAATTGTTCCGGTCAGTCGATGTGCTGATGGTCGATGACGTGCAATTCATCGCGGGCAAGGACAGCACCCAGGAAGAATTTTTTCACACATTCAACGCGCTTGTGGATGGCCAAAAGCAGATCATCATTTCCGCCGACCGCGCCCCCGGAGAGATCAAAGACCTCGAAGACCGCATCAGGTCGCGCCTGCAATGCGGGCTGGTCGTCGATCTGCACCCCACCGATTACGAATTGCGGCTGGGCATCCTGCAATCCAAGGTGGATACGTTTGCGGCGCAATATCCCGGGCTGGCGGTCGCGCCCAATGTGCTGGAATTCCTTGCGCATCGGATTTCCACCAATGTCCGCGTACTCGAAGGCGCGCTGACCCGTCTGTTTGCTTTTGCATCCTTGGTGGGCCGCGAAATCAATCTGGAACTGACGCAGGATTGCCTGTCCGATGTGCTGAAAGCCTCTGATCGCAAGGTCACGGTCGAGGAAATACAGCGCAAGGTGTCAGAACATTACAACATCCGCCTGTCCGACATGATCGGCCCCAAGCGCGTGCGCAATTATGCCCGCCCGCGGCAGATGGCGATGTATCTGGCCAAGCAGATGACCAACCGGTCCTTGCCCGAAATCGGCCGGCGCTTTGGTGGCCGCGACCATACGACCGTCATGCATGGTGTGCGCAAGATCGAGGAACTCAAACAGCTGGACAGCCAGATCGCGGATGATCTGGAACTGTTGCGCCGCGCATTGGAAGCATAGCCGCGCTTGACGCTGGGCCTTGCATCAGAAACAAAACACTTGAGGCCGCGCCGGAATGCAGTAGATTTCGCGTCCCGGCCACGTCCGGCAACAAGATAGGCGGAGATTGGGACATGAAATTCAGCATTGAACGCGCGGTATTGCTCAAGGCGGTCGCGCAGGCCCAATCGGTCGTCGAACGGCGCAACACGATCCCGATCCTTGCCAATGTGCTGATCGAGGCGCAGGGCGACGAGGTGCATTTCCGCGCCACCGATCTTGATATCGAAATCGTCGACAAGGCCCCCGCCAAGGTGGAACGTGCCGGCGCGACAACCGTGTCGGCCGTCACCTTGAACGAGATCGTGCGCAAATTGCCCGATGGCGCGCTGGTCACCCTGATCGAGGAAAGCGCCACAGGCCGCCTGACGATCGAGGCGGGCCGGTCCAACTTTTCGCTGGCGACGCTGCCCAAGGAAGATTTCCCCGTCATGGCCTCGTCCGATTACGCGGCGAATTTCTCGGCCAAGGCACCGGTGTTGCGGCGGCTGTTCGACAAGTCGAAATTTGCCATCTCGACCGAGGAAACGCGGTATTACCTGAACGGCGTTTATATGCATGTCGCGGATGGGGATGACGGCAAGGTTCTGCGCTGCGTGGCAACCGACGGCCACCGCCTTGCGCGGATCGATGCGGAATTGCCGATGGGTGCCGAAAGCATGGCTGGCGTGATCGTGCCGCGCAAGACCGTGGGCGAGCTGCGCAAGCTGCTGGACGATGACGATATGAAAATCGCCGTCTCGGTGTCGGAAACCAAGATCCGCTTTGCCACGCCCGATATTACCCTGACATCCAAGGTGATCGACGGGACCTTCCCCGATTACACCCGCGTCATCCCGCAGGGCAACACCCGCAAGCTAGAGGTCGATGCCAGCGAATTCGCGCGCGCCGTGGACCGGGTGGCCACTGTGTCGTCCGAACGGTCGCGCGCGGTGAAATTGTCGCTGGATGAAGACCGGCTGATCCTGTCCGTCAATTCCCCTGATTCCGGTGCCGCCGAAGAAGAACTGGCCGTCGCCTATTCCGATGAACGGTTGGAAATCGGGTTCAACGCGAAATACCTGCTCGAAATCGCGAGCCAAGTGGACCGCGAAAACGCCGTTTTCATGTTCAATTCGTCGGGCGATCCGACCTTGATGCGCGAAGGCAACGACATGTCCGCCATTTATGTCGTCATGCCGATGCGCGTGTGACGGGGCACAAAATTTTTCGCGAAAAATTTTGTCGGGGGAAGAATTTTCGTGAAAATTCTTTGTGCGGGCCATGACCGCGCTGGCATTGTCTCAACTTGGCCTGTCGCATTTTCGGTCGCATAAACGCGCAGTGCTGGATCTGGACCCGCGCCCGCTGGCGATCTTTGGGCCAAATGGCGCGGGCAAGACCAATATCCTAGAGGCGGTGTCGCTTTTGTCGCCGGGGCGTGGGCTGCGCCGCGCGGGGGCCGATGATCTGGCGCGCAGGCCAGAGGCGCTGGGCTGGAAGGTCACCGGCATCCTGCAATCGCTTTATCAGGTCCATGAAATCGAAACCTGGGCCGAGGCAGGCCAGCCCCGCCAATTGCGCATCGACGCCAAGACGGCCCCCCAGCTGGCCTTGGGCCGGATCGCGCGGGTGCTCTGGCTGGTGCCCGCGATGGACCGGCTCTGGATCGAAGGGGCCGAGGGGCGGCGCCGCTTTCTGGACCGCGCGACGCTGAGCTTCGAGCCGAGCCATGCCGATGCTGTGCTGACCTATGAAAAGGCGATGCGCGAACGTAACCGCCTGCTGAAAGACATGGTGCGCGATCCGCATTGGTATGCCGCGATCGAAGGCCAGATGGCCGAGGCCGCAACCCAGATTACGACCAACCGCACACAGGCCATCGCAGCGCTGACTGCTGCGCAGGCCGCGGCGGTTAGCGCCTTTCCTACCGCGCTGTTGACGCTGACCCATGCGGACCCGTTGCCGGATGACCTGCAATCGGCGCTGGCCGATCATCGCAGCCGTGACATGGCCGCCGGGCGCACGCTGTTGGGGCCGCACCGCGCCGATCTTGACGCCGTCTTTGTCGATAAGAATGTGCCGGCCAGCGACTGTTCCACCGGTGAACAAAAGGCCCTGCTGATCAGCCTGATTTTGGCCAATGCACGCGCACTGGCGCAGGATTTCGGCGCGCCGCCGATCCTTTTGTTGGACGAAGTCGCAGCCCATCTTGACGCCAGCCGCCGCGCCGCGCTTTATGATGAAATCTGCGCGCTGGGCGCACAGGCGTTCATGACGGGCACGGGGCCGGAACTGTTCGCCGAGCTGGGGTCCCGCGCGCAATACGCCGAAGTCACCGAAACGCACGGCCAGTCGGCAGTGGAGCGCAAAGACGCAATATGACCGTTACCGCCTCGGGCCTTGTGCTGTATGCCGGTGCCTTGCTTATCCTGTTCGTCACCCCCGGTCCGGTCTGGGTCGCGCTGCTGGCGCGGTCCCTGTCGGGCGGGTTTGCCGCCGCGTGGCCGCTCGCGGTGGGCGTGGCGCTGGGTGATATCTTCTGGCCATTGGTTGCGATCCTCGGTGTGACATGGCTGGTCTCGGCCTTTGCCGAGGTGATGCTGGTGATGAAATGGATCGCTGTGGCGGTGTTCATATTCATGGGGATCGGGCTGATCCGGTCTGGGGGGCACGCGCTGCGCGCGGACAGCCGCCTGACACGGCCGGGGCGCTGGGCAGGCTTTGTTGCGGGTGTCGCGGTGATCCTTGGCAATCCCAAGGCGGTGCTGTTCTACATGGGCGTGCTGCCGGGATTTTTCGACCTGACACAGGTGACGCCGGCCGATATCTTTGCGATCTGCACGCTGAGCTTCGTGATCCCGCTAGTGGGCAATCTGCTGCTGGCGGGTTTTATCGGGCGAATGCGTGGCGCGCTGAAATCGCCTGACGTGCTGCGCCGGATCAATCTTGTCGCTGGCTGTTTGCTGGTTGCGGTCGGGGCCGTCATCGCGATCAGCTAAGCGCTTTGCAAACACACAAAATATGGTGTCATTCGCGTGACATCCCCGGCCAAACCGCATATATTTTGCGCATAGATGAACAGGACTGACCCCATGGCCGATGACGACAAGAAACAAGAAGAATACGGTGCCGATTCCATCAAAGTTCTCAAAGGGTTAGAGGCTGTCCGCAAGCGTCCCGGCATGTATATCGGCGACACTGACGACGGGTCCGGCCTGCACCACATGGTCTATGAGGTCGTCGATAACGGCATTGACGAGGCTTTGGCCGGTCACGCCGACCATGTCTATGTGCGGATCAACGCCGACAGCTCTGTCACCGTGGGTGACAACGGGCGCGGCATCCCCGTCGGCATCCATGAGGGCGAGGGGGTTTCCGCAGCCGAGGTCATCATGACCCAGCTGCATGCGGGCGGCAAATTCGACAGCAATTCCTACAAGGTCTCGGGCGGGTTGCACGGCGTTGGTGTCTCGGTTGTGAATGCCTTGTCGGATTTTCTGGAACTGCGCATCTGGCGCGAAGGCAAGGAACATTACGCCCGTTTCGAAGGCGGGTTCACCGTGGAATCCCTGCGCATCATGGGCGATGCCGACGGACGCAAGGGGACCGAGATCACCTTTCTTGCGGCCCTGACCACCTTTTCAAACCGCGATTTCGATTTCCATATTCTTGAAAAACGCCTGCGCGAACTGGCCTTTCTGAACTCTGGCGTGCGCATCATACTCGAGGATCTACGCCCCGCAGAACCGCTGCGCACCGAACTTTTCTACGAAGGCGGCGTGCGCGAATTCGTCAAATATCTGGACCGGTCGAAAACGCCGCTGATGGAAACGCCGATCTATGTCACCGGCGAACGTGACGATATCGGGGTCGAGGTCGCGATGTGGTGGAATGACAGCTATAACGAAATGGTGCTGCCGTTTACCAACAACATCCCGCAGCGTGATGGCGGCACGCATCTGGCGGGTTTCCGTGGCGCGCTGACCCGCGCGATCAGCAAATATGCGACCGAAACCGGCATTACCAAGAAAGAAAAGATCGCGTTGACAGGCGATGATGCCCGCGAAGGGCTGACCTGCGTCTTGTCGGTCAAAGTGCCCGATCCGAAGTTTTCCAGCCAGACCAAGGATAAACTCGTCAGCTCTGAGGTGCGCCCCGCCGTCGAAAACCTGATGGGCGAAAAGCTGAACGAATGGTTCGAGGAAAACCCCGCCACCGCAAAGGCGATCATCTCCAAGATCGTCGAGGCGGCTGCAGCCCGCGAAGCCGCCCGCAAAGCCCGCGAGATCCGCCGCAAATCGGCGATGGATGTGAATTTCAATGCCTCCAAGCTCAAGGATTGTTCCGAAAAGGACCCTTCCAAGACCGAAGTCTTTTTGGTCGAGGGTGACAGCGCCGGTGGGTCCGCCCAGACAGGCCGTGACCGTGGCACGCAGGCGATCCTGCCGCTGAAGGGCAAGATCCTGAACGTCGAACGCGCCCGGTTCGACCGGATGCTGTCCAGTCAGGAGATTGGCAACCTTGTCATGGCGCTGGGCACCGGTATCGGGCGCGATGAATTCAATATCGACAAGCTGCGCTATCACAAGGTCATCATCATGACCGACGCCGATGTCGATGGCGCGCATATCCGCACCTTGCTGCTGACGTTCTTCTTCCGGCAGATGCCCGAACTGATCGAAGGCGGGCATCTCTATATCGCGCAGCCGCCGCTTTATAAGGTCACGCGCGGCCGGTCCGAGGTCTATCTGAAAGATCAGGCCGCGATGGACGAATATCTGATCGAACAGGGCATCGAAGGTGCCATGCTGCGCCAAGGCAATGGCGAGGAAATCACCGGTGCCGATCTGCGCCGCATCGTCGACGAGGCCCGCCAGCTGAAACGCGTGCTAGAGGCGTTTCCGACCCATTACCCCCGCCATATCCTTGAACAGGCGGCCATTGCGGGGGCTTTCGTGCCCGGCGTCGTGGAAAACGATCTGCAGGGCACTGCCGACCGCGTGGCCCAGCGCCTTGATCTGATCGCGCTGGAATGGGAACGCGGCTGGCAGGGCCGGATCACGCAGGACAAAGGCATGCGTCTGGCCCGTATCCTGCGCGGCGTGGAAGAGGTGCGCACGCTGGATGGCACGATGCTGCGTTCGGGCGAGGCGCGGCGCACGGGGACGTTCACGCAAAGCCTGCAAGAGGTTTACAACCTGCCCGCGACGCTGGTGCGCAAGGACCGTAGCCAGCTGATCCATGGCCCGCTGGACCTGCTGCGCGCCATTCTGGAAGAGGGCGAAAAGGGCCTGTCCTTGCAGCGCTACAAGGGTCTGGGCGAAATGAACCCCGACCAGCTGTGGGAAACCACGCTCGACCCCGATGCGCGCACCCTGTTGCAGGTCAAGGTCGAGGATGTGGCCGAGGCGGATGATCTGTTCACCAAGTTGATGGGCGATGTGGTCGAGCCGCGGCGCGAATTCATCCAGACCAATGCGTTGAGCGTGGAAAATCTTGATTTTTGATGTGGGTGCAGGGGTGCGCTGAAGCGCACCCTACGGTCTTGCAAAACTAGGGTAGGGTGCGCTTCAGCGCACCCCCCGACCCACAGCCTTGATCGCAAAGGCATAGGACCGCGCCGCATCCTCGAGCGCTGCAAACCGTCCGGTTTTGCCGAAATGCCCCGATGTCATATTGGTTTTCAGCAGCAGGATATTGTCGTCGGTTTTGGTGATCCGCAGCTTGGCGACCCATTTGGCCGGTTCCCAATAGGTCACGCGCGGGTCGGACACGCCCGCTGTCACCAGCATCGCGGGATAATCCTGCGCGGTGACATTGTCATAAGGCGAATAGGCGCGGATATCGTCAAAGGCGGTTTTGCTTTCGATCGGATTGCCCCATTGCGACCATTCGCCCGGCGTCAGGGGCAGTGTGTCGTCAAGGATCGTGGTCAGCACATCGACAAAAGGCACATCGGCGATGATGCCGGCCCAAAGCTCGGGTGCCATGTTCACCACAGCCCCCACCAGCAGCCCGCCCGCCGATCCGCCCTGCGCCACGATCCGGCCTTTGCCGGTGTAGCCGTCGGCGATCAGCGCCTTGGCTGCGCCGATGAAATCGTGGAACGTGTTCGCCTTGCGTCCGAATTTCGCATCCTCATACCAGGCGCGGCCCTTTTCCTCGCCGCCGCGCACATGGGCGATGGCATAGACAAAGCCGCGATCCACCAGCGACAACCGGTTGGCGGAAAAGCCTGCGGGCATGGATGCCCCGTAAGAGCCGTAGCCATAAAGCAGGCAAGGCGCTGCGCCGTCCAGTTCGGTCGTTGCGTGGTGCAGGATTGTCACCGGCACCAGCGCCCCGTCATGCGATGGCGCCATGATCCGGCGTGTGGTGTAATCGGCAGGGTCGTGGCCGCTGGGCAATTCTGTCTGTTTCATCAACACCCGCTTGCCTGTCGCCAGATCAAAATCGAACACTTGTGACGGCGTTGTGGGCGATGAATAGGTAAAGCGGAACATATTGGTGTCATATTCCGCGCTCGGGTCAGCCCCTAAAGCATAGGCCTCTTCGTCAAAGGCGATACTCTGCATCTCGCCCGCAGGCCCTTGATAGCAGATCCGTGGCAGCGCGTTTTCGCGTTCCACCCAGATCAGCCAGTCGCGATAGGCGGCCAGCCCGATCACCATGCGCCCCGCGCGATAGGGCACCAGATCGGCCCAATGCGCGCGCTGCGGCGTGGCGACAGGTGCGGTGACAATCTTGAAATCCACCGCGCCATCGGCATTGGTCAGGATCACGAAGTTATCGCCCTGATGGTCGATCTCGTATTCCAGCCCTTCGGTCCGGCCTTCAATCAGCTGGGGTGCGGCCTCCGGCGTGGCGGTGGGGATCACCCAGACCTCGTTTTCGTCGTTCATGCCGGTGGCGATCTGGACATAGGCCCCCGAGCGCAGCCGGCTGACGCCGACGAAATAGCGGGGATCTTTTTCTTCGTAAACCAGCACGTCCTCTGTGGGATCGCTGCCGATCCGGTGGCGAAACACCTTGTTGGGGTGATGCCTGTCGTCCACGCGGACATAGAGCAATGTCTGGTCATCGACCCAAGCAACCGACCCGACATCCGCGATCAGCGTGGCGCTGTCCTGTCCGCTGGCGGTATCGCGCAGGCGCAGGGTAAAGAACTCTGATCCCGTGGTGTCGGCCTTCCATGCAAGAATGCCGTGGCCGGGTGCCACAGCGACAGCGCCAAGGTCGAAATAATCATGCGCCGCCGCCTCGGCATTGACGTCCAGCAGCACGACCTCGTCGCCGCCATCGCGCGCGGTGCGGATATAGACAGGATGTTCGGCCCCTTCGCTATAGCGCATGAGATAGGCATAAGCGCCGTTTTTGCGCGGGACGGATGTGTCGTCTTCCTTGATCCTTCCGCGCATTTCCGCGATCAGCGTGGCTTGCAGATCGGTCGTATCGGCCATGGCGGTGTCGTAATAGGCATTCTCGGCCCGCAGGTAATCCGCGATATCGGTGGGCAGTTTGGCGGGATCGCGCATCGCCTCTTGCCAGTTGTCCGCGCGCAGCCATGCGAAATCGTCGTGCAAGGTGACGCCATGTGCCGTCGCGGTGGTCGGGCGTTTGTCGGCCAAGGGCGCGTCGGGCAAATGTTTGAACATCAAGATTTCCAATCAAAGGCTGGGTTTGCGGATCATCGCAAAGACAAGCGGTGCAACCGCGATCACCAGCGTGATGCGGATGACGTGGATCACCGATACATAGGTTGCGTCCTGCCCCATCGCGAGGGTCAGCAGCGACATTTCCGTCAGCCCCCCCGGCGCATAGGCCAGAAACGCCTGCGCCAGTGGCATGCCCCCCGCCAGCACGATCACTTCGGCAAAGCCAAGGGCGACGATCAGCATGATCCCCGAGGACAGCGCAGCCAGCCCCAGTTCGCGCCCCAGATCGGCCAGCCTTGCGCCGACAAAGCGGGTGCCGATCACGGTGCCGATGGTGACTTGGGCCGCTATGACAAACAGGCTGGGCGGCGGCACGGTCACAAGGGCGGTATAATGGGCGATCCCGCTCAGGATCATCGGGCCAAAGACGGGGGCGGCGGGCAATCGCGCGATCTTGCCCAGCCAAGCGCCCGCCACGGCGCAAAGCCCAAGCACGGCATAATCGCGCAGCGTCAGCGCGCCAAAGCCTGTCCAATTGGCGCCATCGCTGCCCCCCGCCGACACGCCCAGCACCAGCCCGAAGTAAAGCGCCACAAAGGTAATCACGATCATCACCCGCGCGGCATGGGCAAGCGCGATCTGGCGTTCGCTGCCACCCGCCTCGCCGCCCAGCAGGATCATTTCATTCAACCCGCCGGGCATGGCGGCATAATAGGCGGTGACCGGATCATAGCCGCCGATGCGGCGATAGATCACGAAAGACACCCCCGCCGCCGCCAGCAGGAAGGGCGGCAGCAGGACCAGCGTCAGCACCCAGGTCGAGATCAGCCCGAACATGTCGGCCGTCACACCCGACCCCAGCAGCACACCGATCACCGGCACCACGATATGGCGCAGCCCGGCGGGCCCTTTGACCGGGGCGCGCAGCATGGCGGCGGCGACATTGGCGATCATCGGTCCCAGCATCCACGGCAGCGGCAGCCCGATGGCATAGGCGATCACCCCGCCTGCCAGCCCGATCAGCAGCGCCAGCGCGGTTCTGTGTTCAAAGCCCGCCAATATGCCGGGCCCCACGGTCCTTTGCCAAGGCGATCTGCTTTTGCCGTTCGCGGAACCGGGCCTTGTCCTCGGCGCTGGTCTCATCCACGCAATGATGGCAGGCAACGCCTTGCTCGAACGCGGGATGGTTGCGATCCTCGGGCAGCAGCGGGCGGCGGCAGCCGTGGCACAGGATATGCGGCCCCTCGGCCAGCCCGTGGCCGACGCTGACGCGGCCGTCAAAGACGAAACATTCCCCGTCCCATTTGCTGGTATCCTGCGGCACCTCTTCGAGGTATTTCAGGATCCCGCCCTTGAGGTGATAGACCTCTTCCACCCCTTGGCCCATCAGGTAATTGGTGGATTTCTCGCAGCGGATGCCGCCGGTGCAGAACATCGCGATGCGCTTGTTGTGGAACCGGTGCTTGTTGGCTTCCCACCATGCGGGGAATTCGCCGAAAGATTTGGTCTGCGGGTCAATTGCTCCGTCGAATGTGCCGATCGCCACCTCGTAATCGTTGCGCGTGTCGATGACCGCGACATCGGGCGCAGAAATCAATGCGTTCCAATCGGCTGGATCGACGTAATGGCCGACCCGCGACACCGGGTCGATATCGGGCTGGCCCATGGTGACGATTTCACGCTTGAGCCGGACTTTCATGCGGTGGAACGGCGCGTCTGCGGCGGTGCTTTCCTTCCATTCCAGATCGGCACAGCCGGGCAAGGCGCGGATATGCGTCAGCACCGCGTCGATGCCCGCGCGATCCCCCGCGATGGTGCCGTTGATCCCTTCGCCTGCCAGCAGCAACGTGCCGCTGATCCCGCGCGCGCGGCACAGGTCCAGCAGCGGCCCGCGCAGGGCGGCAGGGTCGGCAAAGCGGGTGAAATGGTAAAGGGCAGCGACGATATACATGGGCCTTGGATTACGCCTGCCCGCGCATCTGTTCAAGAGGGGCCTGCCGCCAGCGCCAGCCCATCGACGACGGCGGTAAACGCCTCGCCGCGTTCAAGGGCGGCCTGCGGGAACAGCGCGGTCATCGAGGTTTCGACGGCCTGCAACAGGCTGGACCCGCCGACAAAGACGATCTTGGCAATATGCGCAGGCGTGAGGCCCGCTATCGCCAGCGTCTCTGCCGCGCAGGCGCTGATCGCGGCGGTCTGTGCAGCCAGCGCCGTTTCCATCGCGGCCTTGGTGGTCGGCTCCCAGAGATCAGCCGCGATAAAGCGCAAATCAATGCCGGTCTGGTCCGTATCGGGGGTGTTCAGCCGGATCTTGGCCGCCTCGACCGCAAAGGCGACATCATGGCCCAATTCCATGTCCAGCACGGTCTGCAGCCGGGTGAAAAGTGTGGAATCGACGCCCAGTTTTGCAAAGCCCGCCGCCATGCGCCGGTTTTCCGGCGTGTAGAGGAAAGGGATTTTCTGCCATGTCGCCAGGTCATTATAGATCGCATTCGGTGCCACATGCCGCCCGTCGCCGATGGCATTGCCAATCTCGGCCCCGCGGCCCAGCAGCGGCATCACCTGCGCCAGCGACAGCGCGCGGTCAAAATCGGTGCCCCCGACGCGCACGCCGTGGCTGGTGATGATGCGCGTGGCCTCCCCGTCGCGTTCAAAAATCGTGAAATCCGATGTGCCGCCGCCGATATCGACGACCAGCCCCAAGGCACCCTTGTCCAGCGGCCCCGCGGCCAGTGCCGCCGCCTCTGGTTCGTTCATAAAGGTCACATCGCGGAAACCGGCCAGCAGATAAGCCTCGCGCAGGTCCAGCGCGGCCTGGGCATCGCGCGCGGGATCGCCAGAGTGAAACCGCACCGGGCGGCCCGACAGGGCGTGGTCATAGCTTTGGCCGGTCTCGGCCTCGGCGCGGGCGCGGATCATCGCCAGAAACCGGGCAACGACCTCTAGCAGGGTCAGCCGTTCATGGCCGATCATGCGCCGTTCGCGCAGCAAAGGCGTGCCCAGCACCGATTTCAACGCCCGCATGAAGCGGCCTTCGCGGCCCTCGATCAAGGCGGCATTGGCGCTGGAGCCATAAAGCGTGACCTTGCGATCAGGGTCAAAGAACACGGATGTCGGCAAAGTCGTCTGACCGGGTTCAACCGCGATCAGATGCGGCCGCCCCGCCGCCATCACGCCCGCCGCCGTATTGGAGGTGCCAAAATCGATCCCGAGCGTCGCCATCATACCCCCTGCAAAGACGCCGCCGATAGGAAAATTGCGCGCAAGGCGCAAGCCCCCGGGTTTCGTTTGGGATAAATCAATGGCAGATTGGGCAAGAAGCAGGACAGGAAGCCGACGATGACACATGCGCTGATCGTGATCGACGTGCAGCAGGACTTTTGCCCCGGTGGCGCGCTGGCCGTGGCGGATGGTGACCAGATCGTGCTGGGGATCAACGCGGCAATGAATGATTTCGATGTCGTGGTATTGACGCAAGACTGGCATCCGGCGGGGCATTCTTCTTTTGCATCGACCCATGGTGCCGCCCCGATGAGCATGATGGACATGCCCTATGGTCCACAGGTGCTCTGGCCGGATCATTGCATTCAGGGGTCGCTGGGCGCGCAATTCCATCCCGATCTGACGGTGGACCGCGCCGATCTGATCATCCGCAAAGGGCATAACCCGGCCATCGACAGCTATTCGGCGTTTTTTGAAAACGACCGGACCACGCCGACCGGGCTGGAAGGCTATCTGCGCACGCGCGGCATCGACCGGATCACGCTGGTCGGGCTGGCGACAGATTTCTGCGTCGCCTATTCGGCGCTGGATGCGGCAAAGCTGGGGTTTGACGTGACGGTGCGGCTGGATCTATGCCGGGCGATTGATTTCGACGGGTCGCTGGCGCGAGCCAAGGCGGATATGGACGCGGCGGGTGTTGCGCTCTGATGATGGTGTCGATCATTATCCCGACCTATAACCGGTCTGCATTGCTGCAACGGGCGGTCGCGTCTGCCTTGACCGCCTGCCCGCAGGATGGCGAAGTCATCGTGATCGACGACAGGTCCGATACCGCCGAGACAGCCTTGCGCGATATCACAGACCCGCGTCTGCGGATAACTACAAATACGGGCGACAAAGGTGCGGCGGGCGCGCGGAACCACGGCATCGCGCACGCGTGCGGCGAGATCGTGATGTTCCTTGACGACGATGATGTGATGGTCGCTGATTATCCCGCGCGGGTGATTGCGGCGGCGCGGGAAAGCGTGGCAGATTGGGGTTTCGCACGACGGGCCGAGATTGCATGGATCGGACAGGCGTTAGAAACGGCGCGACCTATTCAGACACCAGATATCGCGACCGGGATGGTACCGGACAATGTGCCGATCCTCACGCGCTTGCCGGCATTCAGCCAAGGATTCTGGATACGACGGGAGGTTTTTGATGACCTTGGACCGATCTTTGCTGATCAGACGCTAGATGAGGACTCCGATTATTGCTTACGACTTTATGGCCACGGGCACAGAGCATGGTTCGAGTCGGAGCCCGGTTGTATCTATAGCCAGAATTACACTGTCCGTGAAAACACCGCGCCGCAACTGACCCGTGGCGCCGCAAAACGGATCGAATCGGAATGCCACTTGCGTACATTCCAGCGCAACCAGAAGTATTTTGGTACGAGGTCGCCCGAGCGCTGGGCGTTGATTCGACGCTGTCTCCGCTTTGCGGCATACCACGACGTTAGCGAGACGCCGCCTGAGCTTTTGGCGGGACTGAAACCGCTCGACTGGCGCGTCTGCGCATGGCTGTTCTGGCAAATGAAGAGGCGCGGCAAGAACATCCACCAGCGCCGCGTCGCGCGCAAACTGGCACGCAGCTAACCCTTGCCCTTGCGCGCAGGCCTTGGTCTAACACCCCAAACCGTCAGGGGAACATCATGGTCGATATCGCCACCCGCGTCTGGAACCACAAGTGGAAGATCGACCCGATCGTGCGGTCGCTGATCGACACGGATTTCTACAAGCTGCTGATGTGCCAGTCGGTGTTTCGCAATCATCCCGATACGCAAGTCACCTTCAGCCTGATCAACCGGACCAAATCCATCCGGCTGGCCGATCTGGTGGATGAAGGCGAATTGCGCGAACAGCTGGATCATATCCGCTCGCTGCGGCTGACGCGGGGTGAAAGCACCTGGCTGCGGGGCAACACATTCTATGGCAAGCGGCAGATGTTCACCCCCGCCTTCATGACCTGGTTCGAGAACCTGCAACTGCCGCCCTATCATCTGGAAAAGATCGACGGGCAATATGAACTGACGTTTGAGGGGTCCTGGCCCGAAGTCATGCTGTGGGAAATCCCCGCGCTGGCGGTCATTATGGAATTGCGTAGCCGGGCGGTGCTCAAAACGCTGGGACGGTTCGAATTGCAGGTGCTTTATGCCCGCGCCATGACCAAGCTATGGGAAAAGGTCGAGGACCTGCGCCATATCCCCGACCTGCGGCTGGCCGATTTCGGCACGCGGCGGCGGCATTCCTATCTGTGGCAGGATTGGTGCGTGCAGGCGATGATGGAAGGGCTGGGCAACAACTTCACCGGCACCTCCAATTGCCGGATCGCCATGCAGCGCGAGATCGAGGCAATCGGCACCAATGCCCATGAACTGCCCATGGTCTATGCCGCGCTGGCTGATAGCGACGCGGCCCTGCGGCAGGCGCCCTATGCGGTGCTGGCCGATTGGCAAGAGGAACATGACGGCAATCTGCGGATCATCCTGCCCGACACTTTTGGCACCAAGGGGTTTCTGGACCGCGCCCCCGATTGGCTGGCGGGCTGGACGGGTATCCGCGTTGACAGCGGCGATCCGGCGGCGGGGGCCGAGACGGCGATTGCCTGGTGGCAGTCGCGTGGCGAGGACCCGCGCCAGAAACTGGTGATCTTTTCCGACGGGCTGGACGTGGCCAAGATCAGCGAATTGCACCAGCAGTTTGCCGGACGGGTGCGGGTGAGCTTTGGCTGGGGGACGATGCTGACTAATGATTTCAAGGGCTTGGTGGCGGGGGATGCGCTAGCGCCGTTCAGCCTTGTCTGCAAGGCGGTCGCGGCGAATGGGCGACCGACGGTGAAGCTGAGCGACAACCCCAACAAGGCGATGGGGCCAGCGGACGAGATCGCACGTTATAAGCGCGTGTTCGGGGTGGGGGAGCAGGAGAGGGTAGAGGTTGTGGTTTAGGTAAAGGCGTAACGCTGAGTCAAAATTGCCACATTGATGCCGTGATCATAACTAAGGTACCTGTTGGCGTATGAACCTTACTTGGTGTCCGACATGCAAAATGTAATAAAAGCTTTTTCGGATGAGCAAGCCTCAAGTCTCACGGGGCTGTCGAAGCATCAGCTTCGTCACTGGGATAAAATTGGGTTCTTTCAACCGGCGATGGCGCACGCAAATAGAAGTGTAGCGCTTAGTCGAGTATATTCATTTTCAGATCTTGTTGAACTTCAAGTGCTGAGGACGCTTAGGAATGACCATAAGTGTTCCTTGCAGCACCTAAAGGGCGTCAAGAAGAAGCTTGAAGAAATTGGCGAGCAGCGTTGGTCCAACACTATTCTATACGTTCTAGATAAACGCGTAGTTGTATACGACGAAGAGACAGATCAACTTGAAGATATCCTGTCTTCTCAGCGAGTGCTGAAAATTCCTCTTCGGATCGTAAAGGCTGACATGAGGGATCGGATTAAAGAGCTGTGGGTAAGGCCTGAGGAGCTTGTAGGTTCGTTTCAGCAGAAGCGAAATGTCGTTCATAATGCAACAGTCATCAGCGGAACACGCGTGCCAGTTTCTACGATCAGAGATTTTATTGACGAAGGCTACTCCGATATAGAAATTATTGCGGAATTCCCGACGATAGCCATCGCTGATGTAATTGCTGTTCGCGAGGAAATAGCTGCTTAAAAAGGTTTTTCAGTGCGGTTTTTTTGGATGAAGGTGTGCCGAGGAGTGTAGGCTCCGTGTTAACTGATAACGGCCATGCGGTCATCTACCTTTCAGAGGCGCTGCAGACGGGATCTCCTGACGATCTAGTAGCATTAACCGCTCAAGAGAACGACGCGATATTGGTTGCCTGTGATGGTGACATGAAGGTCATGGCTAAAAAGTATGGCGTCACAAATACTCGATATCGAAAATTGAGCCTGTTAAAGCTCACACTGAAGAAGCAAACGCAAGCCAAGTATCGTGTCGAACAGGCATTGAGTCTGCTTGAGCATGAGTGGAAGTTTTGCGAGCATAAACAGTCGCGTCGCCTTTTCATCGAGATCAAAGACCAAAAAATCTCGTCGATGCGCTAATCCCCTCACTCATCCACCTTCCCCCGCATCGCCTTCACTTCCCCGCGCACCTTCTTCTCTTTCAGCCGCCGCTTGACTGACCCATAGGTCGGTTTCGTGGCGACGCGGCGTTTGGGGACCATTGTGGCGGAGAGGACCAGTTCGGCCAGCCTCTCGCGCGCGATGTCGCGGTTGCGGGCCTGGCTGCGGGTGTCTTGGACGAAGATCACAATCGCCCCCTCGCTGGTCCAGCGCCGCCCCGCCAGCCGCCGCAGCCGCCGTTTCACCGGATCGGGCAGGTTGGGGGACCGTTCCGCCTCGAACCGCAATTCCACGGCGGTGGACACTTTGTTCACATTCTGCCCGCCGGGACCGGAGGCGCGGGCAAAGCTTTCCGTCAGCTCCCAATCGGCGATGGTGATCTGGTCGGTGATGCGCAGGGTCATGACGGTGTCTTTGGTTGGGTGGTGTGGCCGCATTTGGCTGCGCCAAACGCTGACCCGCACGAGGTCGAAAGCTGCGCTTTCGACCATGGAAAAAGGGCTATCCGGTCTGGATAGCCCTTTCCTGAATGTCGGAGGTGAGTCGGTTAGGATCTCCACCTTGGGGTTAATTCAGCCAAGGGCTGCCTTAGCTGCGCGCCCCCCAAGTTGTCCCGCCACACGTTTCCAATACTTCATGATGCACTGGATCACCTCCTTTCAAATGTTTCACTCTCTACAGAGTCGCACAGATTTGGTATATTTCAAGTAAAAATATACCACAGGTCGCGTTTAAATTTGCGCCCGCTGCATTCGCCCAACAATCAGGCGGAATGGTAACAGGGCCAGCAGGGCGATGGTCAGTTTGACCCCCCAATCGGCCACGGCCAGCGACACCCAAAGCGGCACCAGCGGGCCGGCGTTCAGGAACGGCACGGCGTCCTGTGCCCAGATGATTTCATCCGCCGCCGCGGCTGACAGCCCGTTGAAGGCCGCCGAAAAGGCGATAGAGAAAAAGATCACCGTGTCGACGGTGGACCCGACCAGCGTGCTGCCCAGCGGTGCTTTCCACCAGGACCCGTCGCGCAGCCGGTTGAACACGGCGATGTCGAGCATCTGCGCCACGGCAAAGGCGGTGGCCGACCCGATGGCGACCCGCAGCGCGACGGCGGGGAATTCATAGCCGTCGCCTTGCAGCATGATCTGGCTGCCGATCAGCGAACAGATGATCCCGACGACCAGACCGGCGAACACGACCTTGCGCGCGGCTTGCATGCCATAGACGCGGTTCATCACATCGGTGACCAGAAAGGCCAGCGGATAGGTGAATGCCCCCCAAGTCAGCAGACCGTCGAGGATCAGGAATTGAACAAGGATGTTAGAGGCCACGACGATGGCGGCCATGGCGATAACGCCGGGAAGGATACGTGTCATTTGATTGTTTCCGTTTTGACAAGGGTGCGGCACTTGGCCCCCAAGGGGGACAGCGCGACCTAACGCCCGCCCGTCAGTCCGTCAACCGGTATTCCACGATCTCGGTCCGTTGAAAGGCGCGGAAATTGTCGTCAGAGATCAGGGTCATCCGCAGCCCCTGATCATCCTGCCAGATGCTGATCCCCTCAAGGTTATCGTGCTGGCGCAGCCGCGTTTCCAGCAGGACCGCTTCGTTGCCGCCGGTCAGATCGAACCGCCGCACCCGGCTGCGAAACCCGATCCCCAGAAAATCCCGTTCCAGCACATATAATCGCCCGTCCGGCCCGATATCCGCGCCCGCGACCAGGAACGCGCCGCGCCGCGCGATGCTGAACGGCTGGTCCCAGATGCCATCGCGCAGCCGGTAAACCGTGAAAGGCTGCGTCGCGGCACCCGACCGTTCGGGGATGGTGTAAAGCGCCCCGTCGCTGTCGATGGCCAAAGCTTCTAGCGATGCATTGGTCTGCATCCCGTCAAAGGCCGGTGTGGTGATCAGGTCAGATCCGGGTGCGTCGATGGCGGCAAAGCTGCCGATGCCATGGGTCCATTCATAAGAGACATAGATCGTGCCATCGGCCCCGATGGCCAGCCCCTCACTATCGCTTTGCGCGCGGGTCAGGGCGCGCCCGCCGGGGCCTGTCATCGTCACGATCGGCCCTGCCGTGATCCCGGTGATCTGGCCGTCAGCGCGGGTAAACTGACCCGTGATAAACATCGCCCGGTCGCTGAGCGCGAGGAAACTGTCCCCATCATCTGATAGCTCGATCGCGGAAAAGCCGCCAAAGCGCGGATCATCCAGCGTCCAGGTATAGCTGCCGATCAGGACAGGTTCTGACCGGACGGGAAGCCCGAAAAACAGGGCGCAGAGCATGGTGATCAGGCGCAAGGCAAGGTCATTTCATGATGATGGCGCATGACCCGACGATAGCGCCGCAAGGTTAAGATCGCTTTACAAAACTCAGTTGGAATTCAGCACGCTCAGACATTGGCCCGGCAGGCTGGCCATGGTCAATTCGCTGCGCGGTATGGCGGGCGGGGCCGCAGGGTCAGGTGGCGGCGGGTTCAGGATGGTGTTCACCCAATCCTGGGCCTCGGCACAGCCGTCGCCGACGGGCGGCGGGGCCTGGTCAACGCAGGTCGGATCCCCGGCGGGGCAGTGCAACCGGACATGGAAATGATAATGATGCCCGTACCAAGGCCGGACCTTGTTCAGCCAGCTGCGGTCGCCGGTCGCATTCTGGCACATTGCGACCTTTGCGCCCGGAAAGACGAAAATCCGTGCCGTGCGCGGGTCAGAGGCGGCGGCGCGGATCAGCGCCTCGTGCTGCGGGGTCCAGTCGCTGTTGACATAGGCCCCGTTCGCCCGCCGCATCGAGATCGACGAAATCGCCTCGCGTTCGGCGCGCGAAAGATCCAGCCGTGTCGCCGGCAGCATCCAGATATCGGCATCCAGCCCGGTCTGGTGGCTGGCGTGGCCCGTCAGCATCGGTCCGCCACGTGGCTGGCTGAGATCGCCGACGTAAAGGCCGTTCCACCCCGGCAAGGTTGCGGCGAAGCGGCTAAGGTCTTGCACATAATCCACGGTGACCGGCTGCGCCCAGTTGCGGTTGCGCGACAGGCGCATCGCCTGCCATGTCGGGCCGGTTTCTGGCAAGGCGACGGCGCCGGCCTGACAGCCTTGTGCATAACCGCCCAAGGCCGCAGGTGATTGCGCGCTGGGGCGCGGGGCTGCGCCGAACAGCACCTTGGCCACGCGGCTGTCGCCCGCGTTCTGCGTCACCGCGATCCGTGGTGTATCCTGCTGGCAGGCCGCCAGCCCCATGCTCAGGATGATGGCTGCGGCAATGCGGACCATGCGTCACGATCTCCGTTCTTGTTGACATAGCGTAGCAAGAAAAGCCCGATCATGAAAAGAAAGATGATCGGCAGGAAACCCAATTGGTTGCTGCCGGTGAGGATCGTGAAAAGCGTGATCAGCGCGGGCGCGAGGAATGCCGTGGCCTTGCCGGTCAGGGCGAACAGGCCGAACGCCTCGGCCGGATGATCGGGATGGGTGTGCCGCACCATCATTGACCGTGACGCGGCATAAAGCGCACCCCCCGCCCCGCCGATGCAGATGCCGCAGAAATAGAAGACCAGATCGGGGATCGGTGATCCTGCGGGCAGCGGGATGCCAAAGATCGCCTGCCGCGACATGCCGACGATGATGACAGACACGCCGATCAGCACCCAGACGCAGGCTTTGATCACCGGTTTCGGGCCATAGCGCGCATCGCCCAAACCGCCCAGCCATGTCACGATCGCCGCCGCGATGGCCGCGATGATGCCAAAGACGCCGATCTGGATCGTCTGCCATTCCAGCACAAGCGCGGCATAGACCCCGCCAAAGGCATAGACCGCATTCAGCGCGTCCCGATAGAACATCGACCCCAGCAGGAAATTGAACAGGCTTTTGCGTTTCACGACGGATCGCAGCGTCGCCATCAGCTCGCCGGTGACGGCGCGCATATTGGTGGGCTGGCGCAGGGCATCTGGATCGTCGCGGACATAAAGAAAGAACGGAATGATAAAGATCACATACCAGATCGCGATAAACGGCCCGACAGACCGGGTGCCTTCGCGCAGGTCAGGGCCCAGCCCGAACAGCGGCGCATTGCCCAGCAAGGTCACGCCCTGTTCGTTTTCCGCCAGCAACAGCAGCATTAGGAATAGTGACACCACCCCGCCCCAATAGCCAAAGGCCGCACCCGACCCCGAAATGCGCCCGACCTCACGGTCATTTCCCAAGGACGGCAGGATCGCATTGACAAAGTTCAGCGCACTTTCAGCGGCGATAAAGCCCACATAGAACAGGATCAGGATCAGGATCAGCGCGGATCCATCCGGTGTCAGCCCCCAAAGCATCCATGTCGCTACGACGTAAACGACCGAGAAAAAGGCGATCCATGGGATCTTGCGCCCGGACCGGTCGGCAAAGGCCCCCAGAAAGGGCGCGCTGAAGGCAATCAGCAGCCCCGCGACCGTCTGGCCTGCGGACCAGATCCATTGCGCGCGGGCGTTGGCGGCGGATTCCTCTAGTCCTGCGCCCAGATAATATTGCGCCGCGACCACCGCGAAATAGGGGCCGAAGATGAAGGTCAGGCCAAGCGTGTAAAAGGGCTGCGATGCCCAGTCAAAGGCCATCCATCCCCAGATCCGTTTCTTGCTGACCATGACCTGTCCCTGCATCTCTTTTCAGGGACTAGACACTGCAAATCATGTCGCTGGCAAGACAAGCTTTAGGGTTGTGCGCCGTGATCGACAGGGGGCCATGGCCGCGCGCGGTCGGCCTCGATCCAGCCTTGCACCCAATCGAGCAGGCGGGGCTGTGGATCGCGCATGCCCATTTCGGCCAGCAGCCTGTCTGGCCGCACGATCCCGTTTCTATCCGTTGCCGCCGAGCGATAGAGGATCTGCACCGCGCAATCCTGTCCGATCCAGATGGATTGGTCCAGATAGATGAACTTGTCATCCCAGCCGATGCATTTGCTGACCATGCGAAACCGTGTGAAGGGTCTGATCCTTTTGCGATAGCGCACGGATGCGCCCGCCATCGTCAGCCCCCAGCGGTTGCGCTGCAATGCCGCCACCAGCCCGGTGCGGATGCCCAGCCCGGTGCGCCCCAGATCCATGATCGTCAGGATACGGCCGTTGTTCATCTCGAAATAGACGTCGATATCCTGCGGCCAGCAGCGGTGCCAAGACACATGCGCGTCCATCGGCCCGATCGCAGGGCTGCGCCGGGCGAGGATGATTTCCTTGAGGGTGCGGATGACAGGATACATAAGACGCCTTTTGCTGCTGGGTGCAAAGTGATCTCGCCTGACGTTAACGTCAACTTTAACCTCGGGGCAACCTTGGGCTTGTCGGATTGGGGGGAACCGCTTAGGTCAGTGCGACAGTTTCAAAAAGGCGGTTTCTTCATGCTTACCATCATACAGGCGTTGCTATTGATCATCGGCGTCGTGCGGTTTTTCGTCATTGCGCATTTCATCATGAGCTGGCTGATCCGGTTCGAGGTGCTGAACGTGCGTCAGCAATTCGTGGGGCAGGTCTGGTACACGCTCGAACGTGTGCTGGAACCGATCTATGGCCCGATCCGCCGGATGCTGCCGAATATGGGCGGCATCGATCTGTCGCCGGTCTTGGTGCTGGTCGGTCTGGAAATCCTGCGCATCTTCCTGATCAACAACATGGGCGCGTTTCTTTGATCGCAACCCGCATGGCGGCATGGCGCAAAATTGCCGCTGGCGGTCGCGCCTGACCTTTCCGCATGGCGGCAGCCGTGGTCTAGTCGCCCCAAGCCAAGCGGAGCGATGCAATGTCCGACCAGATCACTTTTACCCTTGATGGCGCAACCGTCACCGCCGCCCCCGGTCAGACCATCTGGGAGGTGGCGAACGGGCGCGGTCTGGTGATCCCGCATCTTTGCCACAAACCCGCCCCCGGCTATCGGTCCGACGGCAATTGCCGCGCCTGTATGGTCGCCATCGACGGCGAACGCACGCTTGCCGCGTCCTGCATCCGCGAACCGCGTGATGGCATGGTCGTCACCACGAACGAGCCGCGCGAGGTGCAGGCGCGCCGCATGGTGATGGAATTGCTGGTCGCCGACCAACCGGCGCAGGATGTGGCGCATGACCGGTCCAGCCATCTGTGGGACATGGCGGGTGCGCAAGGCGTGGCTGACAGCCGTTTTCCCGCCAAGGCGGATCATATCCCGCTGCTGGATGACAGCCATGTCGCGATGTCGGTGAATCTTGATGCCTGTATCCAATGCGGGCTTTGCGTGCGGGCCTGCCGTGAAGTGCAGGTCAATGATGTGATCGGCATGGCAGGGCGCGGTGGCACGGCCTATCCGGTGTTCGACATGGATGACCCGATGGGGGGATCGTCCTGCGTGGCTTGCGGCGAATGTGTGCAGGCCTGCCCGACGGGCGCGCTGCTGCCCGCGACGGTGACGGATGAAAACCAGATGGGCGATACCGCTGATTTCGACCGCGAGGTTGCCAGCGTCTGCCCGTTCTGCGGTGTGGGCTGTCAGGTCAGTCTCAAGATCAAGGATAACAAGGTCAAATTCGTCGAAGGCATCAACGGCCCCGCGAATGAAGGGCGGCTTTGCGTCAAGGGCCGTTTCGGGTTCGATTATATCCATCACCCGCACCGCCTGACCAAGCCGCTGATCCGCCGCGCCGATGCGCCCGCCAAGGGGCTGAACGTCGATCCCGGCAACTGGCAGCAACATTTCCGCGAGGCGACATGGGACGAGGCGCTGGACGCCGCCGCAAACGGCTTGCAGGCGATTGGCGGCAAGGGTGTCGCGGGCTTCGGTTCTGCCAAATGCACCAATGAAGAGGCCTATCTATTCCAGAAACTGATCCGGCAGGGGTTCGGCCACAATAACGTCGATCACTGCACCCGGCTGTGCCACGCGTCATCTGTGGCGGCGCTGATGGAAAATGTGGGTTCCGGTGCTGTCACCGCGACCTTCAACCAGATCGAACATGCTGATGTTGCCATCGTGATCGGCGCCAACCCGATCGAGAACCACCCCGTTGCCGCCACCTATTTCAAGCAATTCGCCAAACGCGGCGGCAAGCTGATCGTGATGGACCCGCGCGGGCAGGCGTTGAAACGCCATGCCTCGCATATGCTGCAATTCCGCCCCGGTGCCGATGTGTCGATGCTGAATGCGATCATGCATGTGATCGTCGAGGAACAGCTTTACGACCAGCAATATATCGCCGCCTATACCGAGAATTGGGAGGCCGAAAAGGCGCATCTGGCCGATTTCAGCCCCGAAAAGATGGCCGGTATCTGCGGGATCGATGCCGAAACGCTGCGCGATGTGGCGCGCACCTTTGCGGGGGCCAAGGCTGCGATGATTTTCTGGGGTATGGGCGTCAGCCAGCATATCCACGGCACCGATAATGCGCGCTGTCTGATCTCGTTGGCGTTGATGACCGGGCAGGTCGGGCGGCCGGGGTCGGGGCTGCATCCGCTGCGCGGGCAGAACAACGTCCAAGGCGCGTCGGATGCCGGCATGATCCCGATGTTTTTGCCCGATTACCAGCCCGTCGGCGACCAAGGCGTGCGGACTGCGTTCCAAGAGGTCTGGCAACACGGCGAGATTGATGCCACCAAGGGCCTGACCGTGACCGAGATTTTGGATGCCGTGCATGATGGCGATATTCGGGCGATGTATATCCTTGGCGAAAATCCGGCCATGTCGGACCCTGATGTGGACCATGCGCGCGCGGCGCTTGCCAAGCTCGACCACCTTGTCGTGCAGGACATCTTTATCACCGAAACCGCCAATTTCGCCGATGTGATCCTGCCCGCCAGCGCCTTTGCCGAAAAGTCTGGCACCGTGACCAACACCAACCGGCAGGTCCAGATGGGCCGTCCCGCCGTGCCGCCCCCCGGTGACGCGCGCGAGGATTGGTGGATCACCGTGGAACTGGCCAAGCGGTTGGGCCTGCCCTGGACCTATGCGCATCCCTCCGATGTGTTTGGCGAAATGACCCAAGTCATGGCGTCGCTGACCAATATCACCTGGGACCGGCTAGAGGCGCAAAACGCCGTGACCTATCCGTCGCTCACGCCCGATGATCCGGGCCAGCCGATTGTCTTTGCCGATGCTTTCCCGCGTGAGAATGGCCGCGCGCGGTTCACCCCCGCCAGCGTGATCGCCCCGGATGAAACCCCCGATGCCGATTATCCGATGATCATGACCACGGGCCGCCAGCTGGAACACTGGCACACAGGGTCGATGACGCGGCGGTCGCGCGTGCTGGACGCGGTAGAGCCAGAGGCGAATTGTTCGCTGCATCCATCCACCCTGCGCAGGCTGGGCGTGGAACCGGGCGGCATGGTCCGCCTGACCACACGGCGCGGCAGCATCGACATCATGGCGCGGTCCGACCGCGCCGTCGCCCCCGACATGGTCTTCGTCCCCTTCGCCTATGTCGAGGCGGCGGCGAATATCCTGACCAATCCCGCGATCGACCCCTATGGCAAGATCCCCGAATTCAAATTCGCCGCCGTCAGGGTGGAGAAGGCGCAAAGCGAGGTTGCGGCGGAATAAGGCCAAGCCAATTAACTGAACGCTTGTTCAAAAAAAGATTTGACGGATCGCCCCATGGTCCGCAAGATCACCCCAAGGTCGCGATTTGCGAGGAGGCGACTCGCGGCCAAGGGCGGGATAACCGCCCAGAGGGAGGATCATCACGATGCAAGAACGCGCCGAGGGCGACCCTGTGACTATCCCTGACCTGTTGGCGCGCAATGTGGCGCGCCATGGGTCCAAGCCCGCCTACCGGGAAAAAGAATTCGGCATCTGGCAAAGCTGGACCTGGGCAGAGGCTGCCGAACAGATCGACGCGCTGGCGATGGGCTTGCTGAGCTTGGGTGCGGATGTGGGTGACCATATCGCTGTTTCCGGTCGGAACCGCCCGGCGCTCTATTGGGCGATGGTGGCGGCGCAACGGATTGGCTGCATCCCCGTCCCGCTTTATGCCGAAGCCGCCACCGAAGAAATCGCCTATGCGCTGGATCATTGCGGCGCGCGTTTTGCCGTTGTGGGTGATCAGGAACAGGTGGACAAGATCGCCGATGTCCGCGACGGGCTGACCCAGCTTGAACATGTGATCTATCTCGACGGGCGCGGCCTGCGCAAATACGACCATGCCGCCATGTCCAGCTATGCCGATGTGCAAAAGGCCGGGCGCGCGTCGGGCTTGCTGGATCAGGTCAACGCCCGCAGTGCGGCGCGGAGCTATGACGACACCTGCGTGATGCTCTATACGTCAGGAACGACGGGTCGGCCAAAGGGCGTGGTGCTGTCCAACCGCAATGTGATCGAGACCTCCAAGAATTCCGCCGAATTCGACCATCTGCGCCCCGATGACGAGGTGCTGGCCTATCTGCCGATGGCCTGGGTCGGGGACTTCATCTTTTCGGTGGGGCAGGCGATGTGGACCGGATTCTGCGTCAATTGCCCCGAAAGTGCCGATACGATGCAGCTGGACCTGCGCGAGATCGGGCCGACCTATTTCTTTGCCCCGCCGCGCGTGTTCGAACAGCAGCTGACCAATGTGATGATCCGCATGGAAGATGCGGGGCGGTTCAAGAAATGGCTGTTCCACCACTATATGGCCGTGGGGCGCAGGGTTGGGCCGCTGTTGCTGGATGGCAAGCCGGTCGGCGCGCTGGACCGGCTGAATTACATGCTGGCCAAGCTCTTGGTGATCGGGCCGCTGAAAAATACCCTTGGCCTGAGCTGCGTGCGCGTGGGCTATACAGCGGGCGAGGCGATCGGGCCGGAAATTTTCGATTTCTACCGCGCGCTGGGCATCAACCTCAAACAGCTTTACGGCCAGACCGAAGCGACCGTCTTTATCACCCAGCAACCCGATGGCGAGGTGCGGTCCGATACCGTGGGCGTGCCCAGTCCGGGTGTCGAGCTGAAGATCGCCGAGAATGGCGAGGTTTTCTATCGCAGCCCCGGTGTGTTCGTCGAATATTACAAGAACCCTGAAAGCACGGCGTCCACCAAAGATGCCGAAGGTTGGGTTGCGACCGGTGATGCGGGGTTCATCGAGGATGGCACCGGCCATCTGCGGATCATCGACCGCGCCAAGGATGTGGGCAAGATGGCGGATGGGCGGCTCTTCGCGCCCAAATATGTCGAGAACAAGCTGAAATTCTATCCCAATATCCTCGAGGCGGTCGTATTCGGCGCGAACCGCGATTATTGCACCGCTTTCATCAATATCGACCTGATGGCCGTGGGCAATTGGGCCGAACGCAACAATATCGCCTATTCCAGCTATCAGGAATTGTCGCAGCACAGCCGCGTGCGCGACATGATCCTTGGCCATATGTCCGAGGTGAACAGGTCCGTTGCCGCCGACCCGATGCTGGCGGGCTGTCAGGTGCATCGCTTTCTGGTGCTGCACAAGGAACTGGATGCCGATGACGGCGAGATGACACGCACCCGCAAGGTCCGTCGCCGGATCGTGGAAGAGAAATTCCACGACCTGATCACGGCGCTTTATGCCGGGGTGCCCGAAATCTACACCGAAACCGAAGTCACCTATGAGGATGGCCGCAAAGGCAAGATCAAGGCGACGCTGGTGATCTGCGACGCAGAGGTGGCGGCCGAACAGCACAAGGTGGCAGCAGAATGATGGACGGTGTTGCACCCTATGTGACCGCGGATGGCCGCCAGATCGGTGGTGTCTTGATGGATATGCGCGGCATCACCCTGCGCTTTGGCGGGGTCGAGGCGATCAAGAATATCTCGTTTGATATCCGCGAAGGCGAGATCCGCGCGATCATCGGGCCCAATGGCGCGGGCAAATCCTCGATGCTGAATGTGATTTCAGGCTTCTATCATCCGCAGGATGGCGAGGTCTGGTTTCGCGGCGAAAAGCGCAAGCCGATGAAACCCTATCAGGTGGCCCGGCTTGGCATTGCGCGCACCTTTCAGAATATCGCTTTGTTCGAAGGCATGAGCGTGCTGGACAATATCATGACCGGGCGGCTGACCCATATGAAGGCGGGGCTGTTCTCGCAGGCCCTGTGGAAAGGCCGCGCCGAGGCCGAGGAGGTCGCCAACCGCGAGGCGGTGGAAAAGATCATCGATTTTCTGGAAATCCAGGCGATCCGCAAAACGCCCGTGGGCCGTCTGCCTTACGGGTTGAAAAAGCGGGTGGAACTGGCGCGCGCGCTGGCGGCTGAACCCAGACTGTTGCTGCTGGATGAACCCATGGCCGGCATGAATGTCGAGGAGAAAGAGGACATGAGCCGCTTTATCCTGGATGTGAACGATGAATTCGGCACGACGATTGCGCTGATCGAACATGACATGGGCGTGGTCATGGACCTGTCCGACCGCGTGGTCGTGATGGATTACGGTCGCAAGATCGGCGACGGCACCCCCGAGGAGGTGCGCAACAATCAAGAGGTGATCGACGCCTATCTGGGGGTGGCGCATGAATGATTTTGCACGGCGCAATCATCCCGGACGTGATCCGGGATCTCTGGCACCCTTCGCCGTCCCGGACCTGATCCGGGACCTCGACCATCACTTGCAAGAGGCCCCGGGTCAGGCCCGGGGCGGGGAGGCATCTTATGTCGGCTGATTTTCTTTACGGCATCGAAGTCGTGATCAACGGGCTGATGGCGGGCGTGCTTTATGCGCTGGTCGCGCTTGGGTTCGTGCTGATCTTCAAGGCCTCGGGGATCTTCAACTTTGCCCAAGGGGTGATGGCGCTGTTTGCCGCGCTGACGCTGGTCGGCATCATGGAAGGGCAGGTGCCTTTTGCCCATCTGATCAATGCGGTTTTCGGCACGAGCATCCATCATTTCGGCTGGCAGGTGCCGGCGATCCTGGCGATTTTCATGACCGTGGTGGTGATGATCGGTTTCGCCTGGGCGGTGCAATATTTCGTCTTCCGCCATCTGGTCGGGCAAGAGCCGATCATCCTGTTCATGGCGACCATCGGGCTGGCTTATTTCCTGGAAGGGATGGGCGATCTGATGTGGGGGTCGAGCATCCGCACGCTGGCGCTGGGCCTGCCGCAGGGTGGGTCGCTTTGGGTCGAAGACATGACCAGCGGGCTGGGCGGCGACGATTTCTACGGCTTTTTCATCGACAAGCTGGATATGGTCGCAAGTGTCGTCGCTTTGCTGTTGGTCGCGGGGCTGGTTGCCTTCGCGCAATACACCAAGCAGGGCCGCGCGATGCGCGCTGTCGCCGATGACCATCAGGCTGCCCTGAGCGTGGGGATTTCGCTGAGCTATATCTGGGTTCTGGTCTGGTCGCTGGCGGGTGTCGTCGCATTGGTCGCGGGGATCATGTGGGGTGCCAAATCCGGTGTGCAGTTTTCGCTGTCACTGATCGCGCTGAAAGCCTTGCCCGTGCTGATGCTGGGCGGGTTCACGTCGATCCCCGGTGCCATCGTGGGTGGCATGATCATCGGCGTCGGTGAAAAGCTGTTCGAATACACGATTGGCGCGCCCTATCTGGGAGGCGCCACGGAAAACTGGTTCGCCTATATGCTGGCGCTGGTTTTTCTGGTGTTCCGTCCGCAGGGGCTGTTTGGCGAAAGGATCATCGAACGTGTGTGATGCAAGCGTCTTTTCAAAAGAACTTTCAGGCCTCCGGCGGGGATATTTCTGCTCGGAAGATGCGAAGGGGATGATCCATGCTGTATCGTGAGGCGGGCGATTTCAAGACGTCCTATCAGGCGGATAGCCAGACTTTCCCGATTGCCTTTGATCGCTGGCGGTATTGGGCCGTGCTGGTCATTGCCTTTTGTGTGGTGCCGTTTTTCGTCAATGCCTATTGGGCCAATGCCATTCTTGTGCCGTTCCTGATCTATGCGATTGCGGCCATCGGGCTGAATATCCTGACGGGCTATTGCGGCCAGGTCAGCCTGGGCACCGGTGGGTTCATGGCGGTGGGGGCCTATGCTTGTTACAAGCTGATGACCGCTTTTCCCGATGTCAGCATCGTCATTCATATCGTTCTGGCCGGTGGGATCACGGCGGCTGTCGGTGCGGCTTTTGGTCTGCCCAGCCTGCGTATCAAAGGGTTCTATCTGGCGGTGGCGACGCTGGCGGCGCAGTTTTTCCTGGTCTGGATGTTCAACAAGGTCAGCTGGTTTTACAATTATTCCGCATCCGGCCAGATCAATGCGCCGGAACGCTTTGTCGCCGGTATTGCCGTGACCGGACCGAATACCGCGCCTTGGGCACAATATATGATCTGCCTTGTGTTCCTGACGATCTGTGCGCTGATCGCGCGCAACCTGACGCGTGGCACGATCGGGCGGTCCTGGATGGCGATCCGCGACATGGATATCGCGGCCGAGATCATCGGGGTGAACCCGCTGAAGGCCAAGCTGACCGCCTTTGCCGTGTCATCCTTCTTTATCGGCATATCGGGGGCGTTGTTCTTTGCGGTCTATCTGGGGGCTGTCGAGGTGGGCGAGGCCTTTGGCATCCAGAAATCCTTTCTGGTGTTGTTCATGATCATCATTGGCGGGCTGGGATCGCTGTTCGGCAGCTTCGCGGGGGCGGCCTTTCTGGTGCTGTTGCCTGTCGCGCTGAAGGTGATCGGTGTCGATCTGCTGGGTTGGCCCACCGATCTGGTGGCCCATCTGCAATTGGTGATCGTGGGCGCGTTGATCATGTTCTTTCTGATCAAGGAACCGCATGGCCTTGCCCAGCTCTGGCGCCTGGCGAAAGAGAAGCTCCGGCTATGGCCGTTCCCCTATTAAAAGACGGATCGGGGCACACCCCGGCAGAACAATCTTAACCATTGGGAGGAGAAACCGATGAAGATGAAGACACTGGCCGCAACGGCCTTGGCCGGCGCGATGGCCGCAGGCACCGCAATGGCCGATCTGGTGATACCGGATCTGAGCTATCGCACCGGCCCCTATGCCGCGGGCGGCGTGCCGTTTTCGGATGGCTATCAGGATTACTTTGCGCTGCTGAATGCCCGTGACGGCGGGATCGGCGGCGAAACGGTCCGCGTGATCGAATGCGAGACCGCCTATAACACCGAACGCGGTGTCGAATGCTATGAGGCGACCAAGGGCGAAGGCGCGTTGATCTATCAGCCCTTGTCCACGGGCATCACCTATCAGCTGATCCCGCGCACCACGGCCGACAATATCCCGCTGCACACGATGGGCTATGGCCGCACATCCGCTGCCAATGGCGAGGTGTTCAACTGGGTCTTCAACTATCCCGCCAATTACTGGGATGCCGCCTCGGTCGCGGTGAATTACCTGCTGGATGAAAATGGTGGGTCGCTGGATGGCAAGACCATCGCGCTGGTCTATCACAATTCCGCCTATGGCAAGGAACCGATCCGCACGCTGGAGGAACTGTCGGCGCTGCATGGGTTCAAATTGACCCAGCTGGCGGTGGATCACCCCGGTCAGGAACAGAAATCGCAATGGCTGCAAATCCGGCGCGAACGCCCTGATTATGTGGTGATGTGGGGCTGGGGCGTGATGAACCAGGTGGCCGTGCAAGAAGCCGCGAATATCGGTTTCCCGATGGAAAACTTCATCGGCAATTGGTGGGCCGGGGCGGAACATGACGTGACACCTGCGGGCATGGCCGCCAATGGCTATAAATCGCTGAACATGAACCCGATCATCGATTACCCGGTGCTGGCGGAAATCCAGAGCCTTGTGCATGACGCAGGCAATGCCGCCGGTGACGGATCGAACCTTGGCTCGGTGCTTTATGTCCGTGGCATGTATGCCGCCATGCTGGCTGCCGAGGCCATTGCCAAGGCGCAAGAGATCCACGGCGTTTCCGATGTGACAGCGCCGATGGTGCGTGACGGGATGGAAGCGCTGGAGATCACCAATGCCCGCATGGCTGAACTGGGCATGGAAGGGATCGGGCCGGAATTCGCGGTCACCTGCCAGAACCATGGCGGCACGGGCCAGGGCCTTGTGCAGCAATGGAACGCCTCTGCCGGTGTCTGGGAGCCGCTGACGGGTTTCATCTCGCCCGATGCCTCTGTCATCGCGCCGCTGGTTGCCGAGGATTCCGCCGCCTTTGCTGCGGAAAGCGGGATCACCCCCGGCTGTCTGTAAGCACATCACCACGGGCGGCCTTTGGGCCGTCCGTTTCCCATGGAGACAGCGATGCCCGATACCAAAGAGACCCTGCTTGAGGTCAACAATATCGAAGTGATCTATAATCACGTCATTCTGGTGCTCAAAGGCGTGTCGCTGAACGTACCCAAAGGCGGGATCACCGCGCTTTTGGGTGGCAATGGCGCGGGCAAGACCACCACGCTCAAGGCGATATCGAACCTTTTGCATTCCGAACGCGGCGAGGTGACGAAAGGGTCGGTGCTGTATCGCGGCGAATCCGTGCATCACCTGTCGCCCGAGGCTTTGGTCAAGAAAGGCGTCGTGCAGGTCATGGAAGGCCGGCATTGTTTCGAACATCTGACGGTCGAGGAAAACCTGCTGACCGGTGCCTATACCCGCCGCGATGGCGGGGCGGCGGTCGCGGCCGATCTTGAGATGGTCTATACCTATTTCCCGCGTCTGAAAGAACGGCGCAAAAGTCAGGCGGGCTATACCTCGGGCGGCGAACAGCAGATGTGCGCCATCGGCCGCGCGTTGATGTCGCGGCCAGAGACGATCCTGCTGGATGAACCCTCGATGGGTCTTGCGCCGCAGCTGGTGGAAGAGATTTTCACCATCGTGAAGAACCTCAATGAAAACGAGGGCGTGTCCTTCCTTTTGGCCGAACAGAATACCAATGTCGCCCTGCGGTTCGCGCATCAGGGCTATATCCTTGAAAGCGGGCGCGTCGTGATGGAAGGCCCCGCCGCTGAATTGCGTGAAAACCCCGATGTGAAGGAATTCTATCTGGGCATGTCGGATGAGGGGCGCAAATCCTTTCGCGATGTGCGCAGCTATCGACGCCGCAAGCGCTGGTTGGCGTAACCTGCGCCCCGCGCATGGGGCGCTATTGACCCGCGCCCCGCGCAAGGGGCGCTATTGAATAGCAGTGCGTGCAGGGCCAGACCTGCCCCTATCCACGTCGCTGCCTTGATGTGGACAGGAGACACTGATGACGAGCTATTTCGACGATCTGGAAACACGCAGGCCAGAGGCGCGGGCCGCAGCCCAGCTTGACGCGCTGCGCGCGCAGATAGCGCTGGTGCGTGCGATGCCGGGGGCCGGTCTGCCCGATGTCGTGGTCACGTCATTGGCGGATTTGGCAAAGTTTCCGGTCCTGCGCAAATCCGACCTTGGCGGCTGGCAAAAGGCGCAGCCACCGTTCGGGGGGCTGCATGTGGCCAACATGACCCATGTGTTCCAATCCCCCGGCCCGATCTATGAACCGGGTGGGTCGTCACATGATTGGTGGCGTTTCGGGCGGTTCTTGCATGCCTGCGGCATCGGCCCTGGCGATATCGTGCAGAATTGTTTCGGCTATCACCTGACGCCTGCGGGCACGATGTTCGAGAACGGGGCGCGCGCTGTCGGGGCTGCCGTGCTGCCTGCGGGTACTGGCCAGACCGAATTGCAGGTCCGTGCCGCTGCGGATATCGGCACCACCGCTTATGCGGGGACGCCTGATTACCTCAAGGTGATCCTCGAAAAAGCCGATGAGATGGGCGTCAGCTTGCAGATCACCAAAGCCGCTGTCTCGGGTGGGGCGCTGTTTCCGCAGCTGCGCCAGTATTACGCCGACCGCGGGATCACCTGCCTGCAATGCTATGCCACCGCCGATCTGGGCCATGTCGCCTATGAAACCGCCCCCGGCGAAGGCATGATCGTCGACGAAGGCGTGATCGTCGAAATCGTCACCCCCGGCACCGGCGATCCGGTCGCCCCCGGCGATGTGGGCGAGGTCGTGGTCACCTCGCTGAACCCCGATTATCCGCTGATCCGCTTCGCCACCGGCGATATGAGCGCTGCGATGCCCGGCACCAGCCCCTGCGGGCGCAGCAATCTGCGCATCAAGGGCTGGATGGGCCGCGCCGACCAGACCACCAAGATCAAGGGCATGTTCGTGCGCCCTGAACAGGTGGCTGCCCTTGTGGCCAAGGTCGGTGCGGCGCGCGCCCGTATCATCGCTGACCGCATGGGCGATGCCGATGTGATGCAGGTCCATGTCGAGGGCGCGGGGCTGGATGCCACCGCCATCGCCACTGCCGTTGTCGATATTTTGAAACTCAAAGGCGATGTGATCTGTTGTCCCCCCGGCACCTTGCCGCGCGACGGGCTCGTGATCGAGGATCGCCGGACCTATGACACCTGATAGGAAAGAAGACAGCCGATGCGCCGATGGACCCTGACCGCCGCCTTTGTGATGCTGACGACACCTCTTGTGGCGGATGATGCGGCCTTGCTGATGGGGGTCGACCGTTATGATGCGTTCCGCCGTGTCGCAGGGGCGACGGATATTGTCGTCGGGATCAGTGCGCTGCGGGATGCGGGCTATGCTGTCAGCTCGCTGGAAAACGGCGCCGCGGCCGATATGCGCCGTCTGCTGGACCGCCTGGCCGAGGATGAGCAGGGTGCCGACCGGCTGGTGATTGGTCTCTCGGGGCGCTTTGTCACCGATGGCCGCCGGACATGGCTGCTGGCCGGTGATGCGCCAGCGCAGCCCGGCCTGTTCTCGCTGGACAAGGCTTTGTCGATCGATTCGGTTCTTGCCGTGCTTGCGCAGACGCCGGGGCGTGGCCTGCTGATCCTTGGGCTGGATATCAGCGATACCAGCCGGATTGACCCCTATCTGCGTCAGGGTCTGGGAGAGTTGGACATCCCGCAGGGCGTGACCGTTCTTTATGGGCCGCCGAATGTTGCCGATAATATCGTGATCGATGCGGTTGCCGTGCAAGGGGCCGATGTGATGGCTTTCGCGCGCAATACCCGTGCGGTGCAGGTGCTGGGCTATCAGCCCCGCAGCCTTGTCATGCAACGTGAAGAGGCGGGCCTTGTCCAAACCACCCGTCCCAATGATGCCGCTTTGCCATTCTGGCAGGATGCACAGGCCGAAAATACCGCCGATGCCTATCGCGTGTTCCTGCTCGGCTTTCCCGATAGCCCCTATGCCGCCGAGGCCCGCCGCCTGCTGGATCAGATCGAAAACGACCCGATCCGCCTTGCCGAACAGACAGAAACTGCGCTGGGCCTGACCCGCGCGGACCGCCGTGCGATCCAAGGCGACCTGACCCTGCTGGCATATGACACGCGCGGCGTGGACGGCATTTTCGGCCAAGGCACCCGCCGCGCGATCCGCAACTGGCAACAGATCAACGGGTTCGCGCAGACCGGGTATCTGACGCGCGAACAGATCAGCCGGATCGACGCGCAGGCCAGCCGCCGACAGGCCGAAGCCGATGCCGCCGCTGCCCGCGCACAGGCCGAGGACGAAAGGCTGGACCGCGCCTATTGGGAAGAAACCGGCGCGCGCGGCACGCAGGCGGGCTATCGCGCCTATCTGAACCGCTATCCCCAAGGGCTGTTCGCGGATCAGGCCACAGAGGCGTTGCAGGATGACGACAGCACCGATCAGGCCCGCGCAATCGAGGATGGTTTGAACATCAACCCGGTCATGGCACGGCTGATCGAAAGCAGGCTGGAGCAGATGGGCGATGCGCCGGGTGCTGTCGATGGCCGGTTCGACCGTGACACGCGCGCGGCCATCAGCCGCTATCAGGCCCGCAGCAGCCTGCCCGCAACCGGCTATCTGGATCAGCCGACGCTGGCGCGCCTGTTGACGGATACATTCGCGCGCTGAGGCCTGCCGCTTATTGGGCGGGAACGTAGCGTTCGATCAGCAGGCGGATCAGGCCCAGACCTTCGCCGTATTTCCACACACCGACGACATAGGTCCCGGCATCCACCCGTGCCGCGATCAGGCTGTCCAGCCCGTTGCCATAATCATCGTTCCGGCCAATCTCGCGGCCAAGATCGTCAAAGATCACCAGAACCGGATCGGCGCTGGCATTGCCGATAGCTTCCAGCACCAGCAGGCCGGGCGTGTCGACATCGATGGTGAACCAAGAGGCGCTGGCGCTGGCATTCACATCCTGCCGGATGCGGGTGCTCACAAGACCAAGCTCGGTCACCGGCACGGTCCCGTCCAGCGGTGGTGCCGCATCGCCGCGGTCATAGACCGCCAGCAAGGCGGCCTGCGGGTTATATGCGCTGACCGTCAGGGTGATCGGTGCGCTGTCATCGGACAGGGCATCAAGCGCGATGCAATAGGTCCCCGCGCCAAGCGGTTCTGTCATGTCGATGCGTGAATTCAACCCGTCATAATCGTCATTCTCGGCGATGTAATTCTCGGCGGCATCGAAAAGCGTGATCACCGGATCAGCAGATTCGTTCATCGCAGTGATGGTCACCGCTGTGGGGCTATCAAGGGTAAAGCTCCAATAGGGGGTGTCGAAGGCCGAACCGGTGACGCTGCTGCCCAGCGGGCCAATCGGCATGGCCTCGGAACAAGTGCCGCTGGTGCCGGGATCGCCCTGCAGGCTGATACCTTCGGTCAGGGGGGCATGGTCCTGCCGCCCGATGCGGACGAATGCGGTCATCGGCCCGCCATCATAGCTGCGCATCGCCATGCAATAGGTGCCGGCGTCAAGGCTGGTTTCGGCGCGCGCTGCGGCATTGCCACCGGAATCGTCATCCGACAGGATCAGGCGACCATCCGCATGCAGCAGGTCGATCATCGGATCACCCGCCCCGCGCCCCGCAGCCTCCAGCCGGACATCCGTCGCAGCCGAGAGCGTGAACAGGGCCACATAATCATTGCCCCCCAGCACCAGCGCCATCTGTTCGCGGAAATTATCGGCTGTTGTGATATCCGAGCTGCTTTCGTTGCCGCCGATCCACTGGCCGCCAGCGCCGGTGCCACCGCAAAGGTCCTGCGCGAACGCAGGGGCGGCGATGCCCAGCAAAAGGAACGATAATGCGGCTGGTTGGAAAAGGGATCTACGGGCCATGTGCTTTCCTCTATGACAATCAAACCGAGAGCAGCGCGAGCCTATGACAGCCCCGCCGTGTTTGGCCAGTCTCTATGACCCCGAGCCTTCAATTTCATGAACCCAGCGCAAAGAAAAAGGCCGCGCCCCGAAGGATGCGACCTTTTTCGATCTGCTGCTGTTGCAGGTCTTAGCCCTGACGGGCCTTGAACCGGCGTTGCGTCTTGTTGATCACATAGACGCGGCCCTTGCGGCGCACGACGCGGCAATCGCGATGGCGCTGCTTGAGCGAGCGGAGGGAGTTACGGACCTTCATGGTGCGTGTCCTTCATGTCGCGGCGCGCGGATTGCGCCTTGGGTTAAAATATGGGGCAAGCCCCGCGAATTCATGGTGGACGATACTGGGATCGAACCAGTGACCCCTTCGATGTCAACGAAGTGCTCTACCGCTGAGCTAATCATCCATGCCGTCGGCGGTCTGATGCGTCCTACAAAGAAATAGGACGCGGCATGAACCGCGTCAGTCGTGCGGTCTATAAAAGGAGTCGGAACAGGGATCAAGGGCTTTTGCTCATTTCCAGAAATGCGCTAGCTTGGGGCTGTGAAGGAGTGTTTCATTGCCGCCATCGCCCTATCATCTTGCCCTGCCAGAGACGCGTTCGACCAGCGTTGTTTTCGCCTCGCCACACAGCGGGCGCGATTATCCTGCGGCCTTTCTGCGCCGCGCGGTGCTGGATGCGCAGGAAATCCGGTCCTCCGAAGATGCATTCGTTGATCTGCTCTTTGCATCGGCACCGCTGCATGGCGCGCCGTTCCTGACAGCCACCGCGCCGCGTGCTTTTCTAGATCTCAATCGTGGACCCGATGAATTTGACCCGGCCCTGATCGAGGGCGCCCGGCGTCACGCCCATAACCCGCGTATTGCCAGCGGTCTGGGCGTTGTTCCGCGTGTCGTGGCGAATGGCCGGCAGATCTATCGCGGCAAGATGACGCTGGTCGAGGCGCATCACCGGGTCGCCCAATATTGGCGGCCCTATCACGACCGTTTGCAGATGTTGCTGGATCAAAACCTGACTGATTTCGGTCAGGCGATCCTGATTGATTGCCATTCGATGCCGCATGAAGCGCTGGAAAACATGGGCCCACCCGGTGCGGGCCGCCCTGATGTCGTGCTCGGAGACCGTTTCGGGGCGACCGCCTCGGGCGTGGTGGTGGATCAGGTCGAGGCCGCTTTTGTCGCGGCGGGGCTGAAAGTGGCGCGCAACATGCCTTTTGCGGGGGCTTATATCACGCAGCATTATGGCCGCCCGTCACGCCAGCAGCATGCCATTCAGGTCGAGATCGACCGCGCGCTTTACATGAATGAAAAGACCCTGACGCCCGGTGCCAATTTCGAGGCGTTCCGGGACCTGTTGGACGGGGTGATCGCCAGCCTTGCCGGTATTGGACGGATCACCGATCTGCGCGTCGCCGCAGAGTAGGGTGGATCATGATCCACCTTACCGCAGCGCCCGGCCTTTGATGATCGCCGCGGCCCCGAATTTTTGCCGGATCAGGTCGGTGGCCTGTTCCGCCTTGGCCCGTTGCCCTGCCGCAGGATCAAGCAGATCGCCGGTCCGGTCCGCATCTGCGGCATGCGTGATCTCGGACAGGCCGACCCCCAGCAACCGGTAAGGCCCGGCCCCCGGCACCTGATCGAAAAGCCCCCGTGCTATGCGATAGATCGTATCGGCCAGCTGCGTCGGGTGATGCAGGCTTTGCCGTTTCGAGATCAGCCGGAAATCCGCTGTCTTGAGTTTCAGCTGCACGACCCGCCCTGCCTTGTCGGTGGCCTTGGCCCGCGCGCTGACCTTTTCGGCCATCCGCCACAGATGGCCGTCCAGAATATCGGGGTCAGCGGTGTTTTCGTGAAAGGTGGTTTCATTCGACAATGTCTTGACCGGCGCATTGGGGCTGATCCGGCGCGCGTCCTCGCCGCGTGCGAGCGCGTAAAGCCGTTCACCCGTGCTGCCGAATCGTGCCTGCAGGTCGCGCCGGTCCCAGCGCAGCAGATCATCAAAGGTGCGGATACCGGCGGAATCGAGGCTGGCTTGCGCCGCAGGGCCGATCCCCCAGATCAGCCGCACTGATTTCGGGCGCAGGAATGCGGTGGTCTCATCCTTGCCGATGATCGAAAAGCCGCGCGGCTTTTCCAGATCCGACGCGACCTTGGCCAGAAACTTGTTATGCGACAGACCGATTGACCCCGTCAGGCCCAATTCATCTTTCATCCGCTTGATCAGCCGCGCCAGCATGACCGCAGGTGGCGCATGGTGCAGTTTTGCTGTGCCGCGCAGGTCCATGAAGGCCTCGTCCAGCGACAGGGGTTCGACCTGTGGGGTCAGTTCATCCATCATCGCGCGGATCGCGCGCGAGGCTTTGACATAGGCATCGAAGCGGGGCTTGATCACCACCGCCTCGGGGCAGAGCTTCAGTGCCTGAAACATCGGCATGGCGGATTTGACGCCTTTGATCCGTGCCAGATAGCAGGCGGTAGAGACCACCCCGCGCCTGCCGCCGCCGATGATGACCGGCTTATCCGCCAGCGCGGGATTGTCGCGCTTTTCGACCGAGGCATAGAAAGCATCGCAATCCATATGCGCGATGCCGAGGTCGAACAATTCGGGGTGCCGTGTCACGCGCGGTGACCGGCAGGCTGGACAGCGGGTGTCGCTGTCGAATGTAGTGAGGCAATCGCGGCATAGGGCGGGCATGGCGCATCATAGACCGGGCAGTTGCGTAAAAAAGAGACTTCTGGCCTCCGGCGGGGATATTTATGCTCGGAAGATGCGGAAATCTGTTTGCGCCGTGGTGGGTTCCGGCTTATGGCCATGTCATCACACGCCATCCGGGAGAGAACGGATGTCCGTCGCCGAAGGAGCAACCGCCCCGGTCACTCTCAGGCAAAAGGACCGGTTGGGGTGCAACACGCCGAAGAGTGGCCTTTGATGGTCCGCCGAAGGAGCAAGCCCCGCGATCTGGGTGAATCTCTCAGGCACAGCAACGGTGGGGGCAAATGCGCGCAAGCGCCATTGGCGGAGAAATGCCATGCCTTCGATTGCTGTTATCGGTGCCGGGATTACCGGCGTCACCACTGCCTATTCCTTGATGATCCGCGGGTTTGACGTGACGGTCTATGACCGCCAGCGTTACGCCGGAATGGAAACCAGTTTCGCCAATGGCGGCCAGCTGAGCGCGTCCAATGCCGAGGTCTGGAACCAATGGTCCACCGTTCTTAAAGGCATCAAATGGATGTTGCAGGGCGATGCGCCCTTGTTCGTGAATCCGCGTCCGGGCTGGCACAAGGTCAGCTGGATGATGGAATTTCTGGGCAATATCCCCAATTACAAGTCCAACACGGTCAAGACTGCCCGGCTGGCTGTGGCCGCGCGTGCGGGGCTGGCGGAAATGGCGGATAAATCCGGCGTGGATTTCGATTTCAGCCCGGCGGGTATCTTGCATTTCTACAAGACCGACAAAGACCTGCGCCATGCCCGCATGGTCAACCGGCTGTTGCGCGAAGGTGGCCTTGAGCGTCATGAATTGAGCGTCGACGAGGTGCTGGCGCGCGAACCGACCCTGCGCGGCGATATCATCGGGGGGTTCTGGACCGAAAGCGACAGCACCGGTGATATTCACAAATTCACCGTCGGGCTGGCGGATTGGCTGCAAAAGCAAGGTGTCAGCTTTCGCCTTGGCGCGCCGGTCACCGATCTGCATGTCCGCCCCGATGGCGTTTATGTCGAAAGCGGGGATGAAGCCCGTTTTGACGGCATCGTCATTTCGGCCGGTGTCGCCAGCCGCAAATTCGCGGCCAAGCTGGGCGACCGCGTGAACGTCTATCCGGTCAAGGGCTATTCGATCACCGTCAATCTGGATGATGCGGCCAGTCAGGCGGCGGCGCCCAGCACCTCCTTGCTGGATGACAAGGCCAAGATCGTCACCTCGCGGCTGGGCAAGACCCGGTTGCGCATTGCGGGCACGGCAGAATTCAACGGCGAAAACCGCGATATTCTGGAACGCCGCGTCCGGCCCTTGATCCAATGGTGCGAAACCCATTTCCCGGACGTATCTACCGAGAATTGTGTGCCTTGGGCGGGGCTGCGTCCGATGATGCCCAATATGATGCCGCGGGTGGGGCCGGGCCGCAATGACCGTGTGTTCTATAACACCGGCCACGGCCACCTGGGCTGGACGCTGAGCCCCGCGACGGCCGATGCGATCGGTGCGACGATCGCCGCGCGCTTCAAAAGCAACAGCAAGGCGCAGTTTGATTTGCAATCGCCGTCAACCGTGCCTAACTGAGCGCGACACAACTTAAGGATGCGTTGATGCCCGTGGATCAATTTATGGCAGAGTTTTTTGGCCAGAACATCGTTTATCTTTTGCTGGCGGTGTTCATCATCATCTGCGTCATGGCGGGTGTGCGCATCGTGCCGCAATCGGAAAAGTTCGTGGTGGAACGCCTTGGCCGCCTGCAATCGGTGCTTGGCCCCGGCATCAATTTCATCGTGCCGTTTCTGGACCGGGTGCGCCATCAGGTCTCCATCCTCGAGCGGCAATTGCCCCCGATGACGCAGGATGCGATCACGTCCGACAACGTGCTGGTGCAGGTTGAAACATCTGTGTTCTACCGGATCATCGAACCTGAAAAGACCGTTTATCGCATCCGCGATGTCGATGCTGCGATTTCTACCACTGTGGCCGGGATCGTACGCTCCGAGATCGGCCGGATGGAATTGGATCAGGTGCAGGCCAACCGCAGCCGCCTGATCGAGGCGGTGCGCGACCAAGTCTCGCAACAGGTCGATGATTGGGGGATCGAGGTGACACGCGCCGAAATCCTTGACGTCAATCTGGATCAGGCAACGCGCGCGGCCATGTTGCAGCAGCTGAACGCCGAACGCGCCCGCCGCGCGCAGGTGACAGAGGCCGAGGGCAAGAAGCGCGCCGTCGAATTGCAGGCCGACGCCGATCTTTATGCCGCCGAGCAGGAAGCCAAGGCGCGCCGGGTGCTGGCCGATGCCGAAGCCTATGCCACGCAGGTTGTCGCGGGTGCCATTGCCGAAAACGGCCTAGAAGCGGCGCAATATCAGGTTGCGCTGAAACAGGTCGAGGCGATATCGAAGATGGGCGCAGGTCAGGGCAACCAGACCGTGGTGCTGCCGGCCAATGCGCTGGATGCATTCGCCGATGCGTTCAAGATGCTGAAGGGGCGGTGATATGATGTTATGGGCTGAATGGTGGGTCTGGATGTCGGGCGCGCTGATCCTTGCCACGCTGGAGGTCCTTATTCCGGGCTATATCTTTCTGGGATTCGCTGTCGGGGCGGGGCTGATGGGGCTGCTGATCCTGTTTGGCATCAACGCCACCGGTCTGGCGCTGATGCTGGTGATCTTCGCGCTTCTGTCCTTGCTGTCCTATCTTGCGATGCGCCGGTTTTTCCGGCTGCGCAAGGGGCAGGTCAAGGTCTGGGAAACCGATATCAACGATTAAGCTACGGCATCGCAGCCGCGAAAAGCGGAACGAATACGGCGCAAATCCGGTTCTGTCATGGGAACAGAAAGGAACAAGCGATGTCGTATTACAGATTTGCCGCCATGATCGCCACCTCGACGCTGGTCATGTATGGCCTGATGTATCTCAACAGCTATGCGCTTGATCACGTCTATTTCAGCCAGACGCGGGCATGGATGGCGCTGTATATGGGGGCGGCGATGGCCGTCATCATGCTGTCGTTCATGCTGGGCATGTATGGCAACAAGGCCGTGAATGCCGCGATCTTTCTGGGCAGCGGTCTGGCCTTTGTCGCCGCTTTATATCTGCTGCGCAGCCAGGCCACCGTTGATGAGATCGCCTGGATGAAGGCGATGATCCCGCATCATTCCATTGCGATCCTGACCAGTGAACGCGCCGATCTTGAGGATCCACGCGTTGTGGCACTGGCCGAAGAGATCATCGCGGCCCAGCGGCTGGAAATTGCCGAAATGCGCGCTTTGATCATTGATCTGGAAGGTGGGCCAGCGGCTACAACCCCGATCGACGGGCAATAGGTCAATCAATGATTGGGCAAAGTCGCCTGTGGCGATGACATTTCGCGCAGGATGGTTTCGGCGGTGGCTTTGGGATCGGATGATTGCCAGATGGGCCGCCCGACGACGACATGATCGGCGCCATTTGCGATGGCTTCGGCGGGGGTCATCACCCGTTTCTGGTCACCCAGATCAGCGCCGACAGGCCGCACGCCGGGGGTGACGATCAGCTTGCCTGCGGATTCGGGCAGGGCGCGGATCAAAGCCGCCTCTTGTGGCGAGGCGATGACGCCATCGGCCCCCGCCAAAAACGCCAGCCCCGCGCGTTCCTGCACCAGATCAGCCAGATCGCCGGCCTTGATGCAGGACGCGTCCAGATCGGCGCGGTCCAGCGAGGTCAAGATCGTCACAGCAAGGATTTTCATCTCGGACCCCGCCGCGCCTTGCCTTGCGGCGCGCACCACATGCGGGTCGCCATGCACGGTCAGGAAATCCAGATCGAATTGTGCGATGCCGCGCACGGCGGCCTCGACCGTGGCACCGATATCGAAGAGCTTCATGTCCAGAAAAATGCGCTTGCCCTGATCCTGTTTCAGCTCGTTGGCCAGTGCCAGACCGCCGCCAGTCAGCATCCCCAGCCCGATCTTGTAGAAGGATACGGCATCGCCCAGTCTTGCGGCCAATTCCAGCCCGGCCACCACATTTGGCACATCAAGGGCAACGATCAGGCGGTCATCAGGCATGGCGGGTCCTTTCGCGGTTTCCAGCGGTCTAGCCCCTGGCCGGGTCTTGCGCAATCAATCCTGTCCACCCATTTATGGGATGAGGCCCAATTGGGCATGTGCCGCAAAGCCGGGCATGTCCGCCAATGGGCGCTTTATAAAGGAGAGACTCATGAACTTGGACAAGTTCACCGAGCGGTCGCGCGGTTTCATTCAAGCCGCCCAGACGATCGCAATGCGCGAAAGCCATCAGCGGCTGGCGCCCGAACACCTGCTCAAAGCCCTGCTGGATGACGAGGAAGGCCTTGCCGCCAACCTGATCACCCGTGCCGGTGGCCGCCCGGCCGATGTGCTGGGCGCTGTCAATGCGAGCCTTGCCAAGATGCCCAAGGTGACCGGCGATGCCGCGCAGGTCTATCTGGACAACCTGACCGCCAAGGTGGTGGACGAGGCTGAAAAGATCGCCAAACAAGCGGGCGACAGTTTCGTGCCTGTCGAACGGCTGCTGACCGCGCTCGCCTTGGTGAAATCCAAGGCCAAGGATGCGCTGGATGCCGGCGGCGTCACCGCACAGGCGCTCAATGCCGCGATCAATGATATCCGCAAAGGCCGCACGGCCGATAGCGCCAGCGCCGAGGATAGTTTCGATGCGCTGAAAAAATACGCCCGCGACCTGACCGAAGCCGCCGAGCAAGGCAAGATCGACCCGATCATCGGACGCGACGAGGAAATCCGCCGCGCGATGCAGGTGCTGTCGCGCCGGACCAAGAACAACCCCGTCCTGATCGGGGAACCCGGTGTGGGGAAAACCGCCATCGCCGAAGGCCTGGCCTTGCGCATCGTCAATGGCGATGTGCCCGAATCCCTGCGCAACAAACGTCTGATGGCGCTGGATATGGGGGCGCTGATCGCCGGTGCGAAATATCGCGGCGAATTCGAGGAACGGCTGAAAGCTGTCCTCAAGGAAATCGAAACCGCCGCCGGTGAAATCATCCTGTTCATTGACGAGATGCATACGCTGGTCGGCGCGGGCAAGGCTGATGGCGCGATGGATGCCGCCAACCTGATCAAGCCTGCATTGGCGCGGGGCGAATTGCATTGCATCGGCGCGACCACGCTGGATGAATACCGCAAATATGTCGAAAAGGACGCAGCCCTTGCCCGCCGGTTCCAGCCCCTGATGGTCGAGGAACCGACCGTCGTGGACACGATCAGCATCCTGCGCGGGATCAAGGAAAAATACGAATTGCACCATGGCGTGCGGATTTCCGATGCGGCCTTGGTCGCCGCCGCCACCTTGTCGCACCGCTATATCACCGACCGTTTCCTGCCGGATAAGGCGATCGACCTGATGGACGAGGCCGCCAGCCGCTTGCGCATGGAAGTCGACAGCAAGCCCGAAGAACTCGACGCGCTGGACCGTCAGATCCTGCAATTGCAGATCGAGGCCGAGGCGTTGAAGAAAGAGGATGACAAAGCCTCCAAGGACCGGCTGGACAAGCTGGAAAAGGAACTCGCCGATGTGCAAGACCGCGCGTCAGAGATGACGGCGAAATGGCAGACCGAGCGTGACAAGCTCGAAGACACCCGCGGCGCCAAGGAAAAACTGGACCGCGCGCGCGCCGATCTGGATATCGCCAAGCGCGAAGGCAATCTCGCGAAAGCGGGCGAGCTGTCTTACGGCGTGATCCCGCAGCTGGAACGGCAATTGGCCGAGGTTGAAGCCAGCGATGATCTGATGGTCGAAGAGGCCGTGCGCCCCGAACAGATCGCCGAAGTGGTCGAACGCTGGACCGGTATTCCGATGTCCAAGATGCTGGAAGGCGAGCGTGACAAGCTGTTGCGCATGGAAGACGAGCTGGGCAAACGCGTCATCGGCCAGAAATCCGCCGTGCGCGCCGTGGCCAATGCCGTGCGCCGTGCGCGGGCGGGCTTGAACGACGAAAACCGCCCGCTCGGGTCGTTTCTGTTCCTTGGGCCAACCGGCGTCGGGAAAACCGAATTGACCAAGGCCGTCGCCGAATATCTGTTCGACGATGACAGCGCCATGGTGCGGATCGATATGTCCGAATTCATGGAAAAACACGCTGTCGCGCGGCTGATCGGCGCGCCTCCGGGCTATGTCGGTTATGACGAAGGCGGTGTGCTGACCGAGGCCGTGCGCCGCCGCCCCTATCAGGTGATCCTGTTTGACGAGGTCGAAAAGGCGCATCCCGATGTCTTCAACGTGCTGTTGCAGGTACTGGATGACGGGGTTTTGACCGACGGTCAGGGGCGGCATGTCGATTTCAAACAGACGCTGATCATCCTGACGTCGAACCTTGGCGCGCAAGCGCTCAGCCAATTGCCCGACGGGGTCGATTCCAGCGCGGCCAAGCGCGATGTGATGGATGCGGTACGCGCGCATTTCCGGCCTGAATTCCTGAACCGGCTGGATGAAACCATCATCTTCGACCGTCTGGCGCGCGATGACATGGCGGGGATCGTGACGATCCAGCTGGGTCTGCTGGCCAAACGTCTGGCAGGGCGCAATATCAGCCTTGATCTGGATGATGCCGCGCTGCAATGGCTGGCCGATGAAGGCTATGATCCGGTGTTCGGGGCGCGTCCGCTGAAACGGGTGATCCAGCGCGCCTTGCAGGACCAGCTGGCCGAGATGATCCTTGGCGGCGATGTGATGGACGGCGATGTGATCAAGGTCACGGCCGGGGCCGATGGGTTGATCGTGGGCGACCGTGTCGCCACCAGCAGCCGGATCGCCCCGCCAAACCTGCCGTTGCATTAAGGCCAAAGCCTTTCGCATCTTCCGAGCCGAAATATCCCCGCCGGAGGCTTCAGCGCCATCAACGCCCGCTTCCGGCAGCGTCTGAAAACGAAAAGCCCCGGTCACTGACCGGGGCTTTCTTGTTCAGACCGAATGGTCTTACATCGGTGGCAGGATCACCGCGTCGATGACATGGATCACGCCGTTTGACGCCGCGATATCGGCGGCCACGACATTCGCGCCATTGACCGTCACACCGCCCATCGTGCCGATGGTGATATCAGCGCCGTTGACAGTGGTGGCTGTCATGCCATCCGACAGGTCGGTCGACATCACGGCACCGGGGACGACGTGATAGGTCAGGATCGCGGCCAGGGCTTCGGGATCGGCCAGCAGGCCTTCGACAGTGCCTGCGGGCAGGGCGGCAAAGGCTTCGTCTGTTGGGGCGAATACGGTGAACGGGCCGTCGCTTTTCAGCGTCTCAACCAGACCGGCAGCTTCGACAGCGGCGACCAGCGTGGTGAATGTGCCCGCTTCGACAGCCGTATCCACGATATCCTTGGAATGCCCGCCAGCGAAAGCAACCGACGACAAGGCGGTGGTGGTGGCGATTGCGATGAAAGTTCTACGTAGCATGTTAAGTTCCTTTGATTGGAAATGCCTGTCTTTGGCATCGCAGTTTTTACGCAGTGGTTTGGGTCTGGATCAGGGGGGATTCCCGCTCATGCCGCTTGACGCAAAGGGCGCGCGGCCTAAGCCAGCGCTTTGCGTCATTTCAAATCACTGTCCCGTGAAAACTTGTGAAAATCCCGTGCAAAAACTGGCATATTTCATCCTCTGCCAGCATCGTGAGAAACCATTCCCGGTTTTTGTCGTATAAAGACGTAACCGACCTGAAACGGAGACCGACAATGGCCTATCGCTGGAAGAACACGCTGACCCCCGCAGATGTCACACCAAAAGCCGCCTATCTGAACCGGCGCCAGATTCTTGCGGGCACCGCTGGGCTGGGTGCGATCGGTTTGGTGCCCAGGATGGCGGATGCGCAGTCAGGGCTGGAACCCAACACGCTTGCGGAGATCCGCAATTATAATAATTTCTATGAATTCGGCACCGGCAAGGGTGATCCTGCGGCCAATGCCCACCAGCTTGTGACATCGCCATGGTCGATCACCGTGGATGGCATGGTGGACCGTCCCGGCGATTACGCGCTGGGCGATTTGCTGGCGGGTCTGACCGTCGAGGACCGGATCTATCGTTTCCGCTGTGTCGAGGCCTGGTCCATGGTCATCCCCTGGAACGGTATCGAACTGGCCGATATCCTGAACAAGGTCGGTGTGCAGGCGGGCGCGCGCTATGTCGCTTTCGAGACCGTCGTGCAGCCCGAAAACATGATCGGCGTGCAACGCCGCGTGCTGGATTTCCCCTATGTCGAGGGCCTGCGCCTGGACGAGGCGATGCATCCGCTGACCATTATGGCGACCGGCATCTATGGCGAACCTATCGCCAACCAGAACGGCGCGCCGATCCGGCTGGTGGTGCCATGGAAATACGGGTTCAAATCGATCAAGTCGATCGTGCGGATCACCCTGACCGACGAAGAACCGCCAACCAGTTGGAATATCGCCAATGCCCGCGAATATGGGTTCTATAGTAATGTGAACCCCAATGTGGATCACCCCCGCTGGAGCCAGGCCACCGAACGGCGCATCGGCAGCGGCTTGTTCGCGGCCCGGCACGACACGCTGATGTTCAACGGCTATCCCGAAGTTGCGCCTTTATACGAAGGTATGGACCTGTCGGTGTTCATCTGACGGCTGCGGACCCGGTTGGATAGCTCATGACAGTCTCGGCAAGGATCAATGGCGCTTTGCGCAGGGTTCCGGCTTGGCCGCTCTATCTATTGGCGGCGGCCTATGGCGCGTGGGAATTCTGGCGCGCGCTGACCCAGCAGGGGCCTTATCTGGTGGAACCGATCAACGTGCTGGAACGCAGCTATGGGGAAATCGCGTTGATCTTGCTGGTGGCGGGCCTTGTGGTGACGCCGCTGCGGCAATGGAGTGGCGTGAACCTGATCAAGTTTCGGCGCGCAATCGGGCTATGCGCCTTCTTCTTCGTGGTCGCGCATTTTCTGGTCTTCGCGGTGCTGGATGTCCAAAGCCTTGGGCGTGTCTGGACCGAAATCGTCAAGCGGCCCTATGTGACGGTGGGGATGCTGGCCTTCGTGCTGTTGATCCCGCTGGCGGTAACCTCGAACAATCTGGCGATCCGCAAGCTCGGGCCGGCCACATGGAAGCAGCTGCATAAACTGTCCTATATCGCCGTGATCCTG